>NZ_MJGR01000004.1:0-75872 GCF_001865105.1 Curtobacterium sp. MCBA15_016 | reverse complement strand
GGCGCGGTGCCAGCTGGCACCGCGCCTCCCGTCCGTGGTCGGTCGCGTGGACTACGCGAGCTGCGAGGCGGACGTCAGCGGCACGATCACCCGGTGCGCTTCGCGCAGGACGTCGAGTGTCTGCTGGACCTCGTCCGCACGCTCCTCGGGCGTCCAGCCGAGCGACCCGGCGAGCACGTCGGCCAGCTCGTCGAGCAGGTCGATCGTGACGCCGCCGACGAACGCGAGGTTCGTGCGGCGCAGCACCACGTCGACCAGGTGCACGGCCTGCTCGTGCTCCGCGAAGTACGCGACCTCGGCGCGGGTCAGCGCCGGGTCCGACTCGAGGGGCTCGACCGGTCCGTCGACCAGGACGTCGACGACCTCGGCGGCACGGGTGCCGTAGCGCTCGAGCAGTCCCTCGACGACGGATGCGTCGAGACCGTCGCGGTGCGACTTGATCCAGAGGGCGCGCTGGGCGTCCGTGGTCGGGAAGTCCTTGCCGCCGCCGATCGCCATGCCGGTCGTGTCGACCGTCCGGGTGATGCCGAGCTTCGTCGTGACGTCGGTGGAGAGGTGCGCGGCGAGGGCGCGGAACGTGGTCCACTTGCCGCCGACGAGCGACAGCACCGTGGTCCGCGGCAGCCCGGCGATCGGGGTGTCCACGATCCGGTAGTCACGCGAGACGAACCCGGGGGCGGTGTCCTCGTGCCGGGGGAGCGGGCGGATGCCGGAGTAGCTGTAGACGATGTGGTCGCGGGTGAGTGCGATCTGCGGGAAGACGTGCTCCACCAGGCCGAAGAAGTAGTCGATCTCCTCGTCGGTGGTGGTGACGGGCTTCGCCGGGTCGGCGTCGATGTCCGTCGTGCCGATGAGCACCCGGCCCTTGAGCGGGTAGATGAGCACGATGCGGCCGTCGTTGTTCTCGAAGAACAGCTCGCGGCCCTTCGTCGCCTCGAGCAGCTCGGGGTTGTCGACGACGATGTGGGAGCCCTTCGTGCCGCCCATGAACTTCGTCTCGCCGCCGAACGCCTGGTTCGTGAGGTCGGTCCAGGGGCCGGACGCGTTCACGACGACGTCCGCCGTGAAGACGAACTCCTCGCCGGTCTCACGGTCGCGGAGCAGGACGCCACCGTCGCGGGTCCCGGCGGCCTCGACGTAGTTCACCGCACGGGCGGTCGACGCCGAGCCCTCACCCGTCCCCGCGGCGAGGCCGTCCTTGAGCACGTCGAGCGCCAGGCGCTCCGGCTCGTGCACCGAGGCGTCGTAGTAGGTGCCCGTGTACTTGAGGTCCTTGTTGAGCGCCGGCATGTCCGCGAGCGCGGCCTTCTTCGTGAGGAAGCGGTGCTTCGGGACCGAACCGCCGTCGCGCGAGAAGGAGTCGTAGATCGTCATGCCGATCTTGATGAGCGCGGCACCGCGCTCCTTCGTCGAGCGCTGCTTGTGCGTGAGCATCCGCAGCGGGGCGTTCATGATGCCCGAGAACGTCGAGAAGATCGGCATCGTGGTCTGCAGCGGCTTGACGTAGTGCGGGGCGATGCGGATGAGGCCGTTGCGCTCCTGCACGCTCTCGCGGACGAGGCGGAACTCGCCGTTCTCGAGGTACCGGATGCCGCCGTGGATCATGTGGCTCGACGCGGCGGACGCGCCCGAGGCGTAGTCGCCGCGCTCGACGAGGGCTACGTCGACCCCCTGCAGGGCGAGGTCGCGGAAGGTGGCGATGCCGTTGATGCCGCCACCGACCACGAGGACCTGTGCGTTCGGGCGCTCCGTGAGCGCGTTCACCGTGTTCCGGGGCTGCGTCTTCTTCGACATTGCTGCGTCGCTTCCTTCGTGGGTTCCGTGGTGGTTCGACATCGATCGTGCGCCTCCGTGAGAAGGCGGGCAACTCGCGTGCACGAACGTGCAGCACACGTGTCCGGACGGGCCGATCGAGGGTCGGGAGGCGCGACAGGGGTTGCAGAGGCCGTGCACGTCCGTGCATGCTCGGTTCCCATGAGTGACGCAGCGCAGCCCATGCGCACGCAGCAGGCGCTGCGCGCCGCGCATCTGTACTACCTGCAGGACCTGACGATGGACGCGATCGCCGACGAGCTCGGCACCTCGCGGTCGTCGGTCTCCCGCCTGCTGAAGTACGCGCGGGACACCGGACTCGTCGACATCCAGATCCGCTCGCCCCTCGACCAGGCCGCGGCGCTCAGCCGGAGCATCCGATCGCGCTTCGGGGTGCACGCACACGTCGTGCCGGTGCCGGACCACACGAGCGACGTCGACCGACTCGAACGCGTCGCCCTGTCCGCTGCGCGCATCCTGACGCAGTACGTCGAGTCGAACATGGTGATCGGGATCTCGTGGGGCTCGACCGTCAGCGCGGTGAGCCGCTACCTCGTGCCGAAGACCACGCACGGCTCCACGGTGGTGCAGATCAACGGCGCCGCGAACACCCGGACGACGGGCATCGTCTACGCGTCCGAGATCCTGCGGCGGTTCGGCGAGGCGTACGGCGCGTTCGTGCAGCAGTTCCCGGTCCCGGCGTTCTTCGACGACCCGGCCACGAAGCAGGCGCTCTTCCGGGAGCGTTCGATCCGCCGGGTGCTCGACCTGCACGAGCGCATGGACCTCGTCGTCTTCGGTGTCGGAGCGCCCCAGGCCCCGGTGCCCTCGCACGTGTACTCCGGCGGGTACCTCGACCCGTCCGACCGCGACGAGCTGACCAAGGCCCAGGTCGTCGGTGACGTCTCGACGGTGTTCTACCGCGCGGACGGCTCGTGGAAGGACATCGGGGTGAACGCCCGAGCCGGGGCTCCGGACCTCGACACGATCAAGCGTGCGCCGCGCCGGGTGTGCGTCGTGGCCGGACGCTCGAAGGCCGCGTCGCTGAAGGGCGCCCTCGCCGCCGGGTTGATCACCGACCTCATCCTCGACGAGAGCGTCGGGCAGGCGATCCTGCAGCCCTGACCCCGGGGGTTCGGTCCCGATTGTCGGTGGTGCCCCGTAGGTTCTCGACCATGGTTGCCACGATGGACACCCGCCACTCCGGTGGCGCCTGCAGCGTCGGGGACACGCGGTACTCGCGGCGGATCGCGGGCACCGACGTCGACCAGGCGCTCGCCTTCTTCACCGGGGACTACGACTTCCGCTCGCCCGCGGTCCGGCGGACCCACCGCGACACCCGCTGGGACTTCGCCGGCGTGGGCGACGAGCTGTTGTCGCTCCGGTCCTCGCGGTTCCTGGTCGACCTGCGGAGCGACAGCCGTGTCGACGACGCGTTCCTGGTCGCCTGGATGCGCAGCGGGTCGAGCACGATCACGTACGGCGGCACGAGCGTCGAGCTCGAACCGGGCGTCCCGGTCGTGCTGCCCTTCGCCGACACGTACGAGCTGCACCACCGCGACATCGGCCTCAACCTCGTGCACCTCGACGCGGGGTTCCTCCGCTCGGTCGTCGGCGAGGACGACTTCGCGTTCGAAGCGCTCCGCCGCCCGACCGCCGACGGCATGCGGGCGTGGCAGTCGGTCGTGCGGGCGTACTCGTCGACCTGGCTGGACGTCGGGCACGAGCTCACCGCGGTCGCCCGGCGTGACATCGCCGAGGCGTTCGCCACCGCGGCGGTCGCGGCCTTCCCCGAGCGGAGCCGCTGGCGCACGACGGTCACCGGCAGCGGGCCCGAGCACGAGCGGGTCCGCCGTGCGCTCGAGTACGTCCACGAGCACGCGCGCGACGCGATCGGGACGCCGGAGATCGCCGCGGCGGCGGGGCTCAGCCCGCGCGGCCTGCAGCAGTCCCTCCGCCGGCACCTCGACCAGACGCCGGGCGACCTGCTCCGCGGCGTCCGGCTCGACGGTGCCCGTGCCGACCTGCTGCGCGGCGACCGTGACGACACCTCGGTGGCCGACATCGCCAGGGCGTGGGGCTTCGGGCACCTCGGGCGCTTCTCGGCCACGTACCGGGCACGGTTCGGGGAACTGCCGAGCGAGTCCCTCCGCGCTCGGTAGCGTGGCGGGATGGACACCGTCGTCACCGCCCTCCGTTCCGCGCTCGCCGACCCGGACGGCGTGGTCGTCCGGACGGAGCGCGGTGTGCTCGACGCGGCACGGACGGACAAGTCCGGCTGGATCGCCCCGGGTGGGCCCGTCGCCGTGGTCGAGGCCCGGACGGTCGAGCACGTGCAGGCGACCCTCCGGACGTGCTCCGGGCTCGGCGTCCCGGTCGTCCCGCGTGGCGCCGGCACCGGGCTCGCGGGCGGGGCGAACGGCACCGAGGGCACCGTCGTCCTGAGCGTGGCGCGCATGGACCGCATCGTCTCGGTCGCGACGGAGGACGAGTACGCGGTGGTGGAGCCCGGCGTGCTGAACGGCGACCTGAACGCGGCCGTCGCCGAACACGGCCTGCGGTTCGCGCCGGACCCGGCGAGTGCGGCCATCGCGAGCGTCGGCGGGAACATCGCCACGAACGCCGGCGGCCTGCGGTGCGTGAAGTACGGCGTCACGAGAGAGGCAGTGCTCGGCCTCGACGTCGTCCTCGCGGACGGGCGGCTCGTCGCCACCGGGCACCGCACCGTCAAGGGCGTCACCGGCCTCGACCTCACGGCGCTGCTCGTCGGGTCGGAGGGCACGCTCGGGGTGATCGTCGGCGCGACCGTCCGGCTCGTGCCGATCCCGGCGGGGGAGCCGGCCACCCTCGGCGCGGTGTACCCGACCGTCGAGGCCGCAGCCCGCGCCGCGGCGTCCGTCGTCGCCGGGGCGGAGCGTCCGTCCACGGTCGAGCTGCTCGACGCCGCAGCACTCGAGGGGATCGCGGCCCACCTCGGGCCGCAGGTGATCGCCGAGACGGTGGGGAGCACCGCGGCGGGCGGGGTGTTCCTCCTCGTGGAGTACGACGGGCCGGGTGCGACGGAGGCGGCGCTGGGTGCCGTGCCGCGCCTCCAGGCCGAGGGCGGGACCGTGCACCTGGCCGGGTCGGCGGCGGAACGCGACCGCCTGCTGACGATCCGTCGGTCGTTCCACCCGGCCATGGAGGCGCGTGGTCGGGTCCTCATCGAGGACGTCGCGGTGCCGCGCAGTCGGCTCGCCGAGATGTTCGCGCGCGTCGAGGCCATCGGGCAGCAGTACGGCATCGCGATCCCCACCGTCGCGCACGCCGGGGACGGCAACCTGCACCCGAACTTCGTGTTCGAGGGCGAAGAGGTGCCGCAGCACGTGTGGGACGCGGCCGACGCGATGTTCCGGGCGGCGATCGAGCTCGGCGGGACGCTGACGGGGGAGCACGGCGTGGGGGTGCTCAAGCGGCGGTGGATCGGCGACGAGCTCGGCGACGACGTGCTCGAGCTGCAGCGGGGGATCCGACGGGTGTTCGACCCCGCGGGGATCCTCAACCCGGGCAAGGTGTTCTGACGCCGAATCTCAGCACACAGAACTGGGCCACATTGCTCAGATGTTCGGCCGAAACAGTCCTGTAACGAACCTCGGCGCATCGTGGGTGTCGAACGCGCACCGCCCACGAAGGAGTCAGTGATGCTGATCGGCGTCCCCACCGAAGTCAAGAACAACGAGTTCCGCGTCGCCGCGACACCCGCCGGTGTCGCCGAGCTGGCGCTGCACGGACACGAGGTGCTCGTGCAGTCCGGAGCCGGTGACGGGTCGTCCTTCCCGGACGCCGAGTACGCCGCGGCCGGGGCCACCATCGTCCCGACGGCCGCCGAGGTCTGGGCGCGCGCCGAGATGGTCCTGAAGGTCAAGGAGCCGGTCGCCGCCGAGTACGCCTCGATCCGACCAGGGCAGGTCCTGTTCACGTACCTGCACCTCGCCGCGGACCGGCCGCTGACCGACGCGCTGGTCGAGTCCGGGGCGACGGCCATCGCGTACGAGACCGTGCAGCTGCCGGACCGGTCGCTGCCCCTGCTGTCGCCGATGTCCGAGATCGCCGGGCGGTTGTCGGCGCAGGTCGGCGCGAACCACCTGATGCGGGCGAACGGCGGGCGCGGGCTCCTGCTCGGCGGCGTGCCCGGCACCCCGAAGGGCCGCGTCGTCGTGATCGGCGGCGGGGTCGCGGGCGAGCACGCGGCGACGATGGCGCTCGGCCTCGGCGCCGAGGTCACCGTGTTCGACATCAGCCTGCCGCGCCTGCGTGCGCTGGACGCCCGGTTCGACGGACGCATCACGACGCTGCGGTCCTCGGCGCACGCGATCGCCTCGGCCCTGCGCGAGGCCGACCTCGTCATCGGGTCGGTGCTCATCCCCGGGGCCTCGGCGCCGAAGCTCGTGACCGACGCCATGGTGGCGGACATGCAGCCCGGGTCGGTGCTCGTCGACATCGCGATCGACCAGGGCGGGTGCTTCGAGGGATCGCACCCGACCACGCACGACGACCCGACGTTCGCCGTGCACGACACCGTCTTCTACTGCGTGGCGAACATGCCGGGAGCGGTGCCGCGCACCTCGACGATCTCGCTGACGAACGCGACGCTGCCCTACGCCGTGGCGATCGCGAACCAGGGGTGGGAGGCGGCGACCGCTGCCGACCCGGCCCTGGCGCTCGGGGTGAACGTGCACGCGGGGCAGGTCGTGAACGCCGCCGTGGCGGCGGCGCACGGCCTGGCGGCCGCGGCGCGCTGAGCGCGGGGGCGCGGCTGCGCCGCGCACTTTCGCGCTGAGCGACAGTTCATGCGGTCCGCGGGCCGTGAACTGTCGCTCAGCGCGAAACGTCGGGACGGGCCGCCAGCGCTCCGCGCCGCCGCTCAGGCGGCCGCGACGCGCGCCGGCGCAGCCGCGCCGCGCCACCCCGCGCGAGCCCGCACCACGAGCGTCACGACGACCGCCGCAGCCGCGGCCACCACCGCCGCGACGGCGGTCGGCGTCGACACGAGCGGCCCGTCGAGCCGAGCGACCGCGACCCACGCCAACCCCCACGCGAGCGACGCCGTCGGCGCCAGGCGCCCCCGGCCCCACACCGCGAGGAGCACCCCGACGAGCCCGGCCACGAGCGCGATCACCACACCCCAGACGTCCAGCGACAGCCCGAAGCCCCGGAAGCCCGCGGCCGTCAGTACCGCGGCCGTGTTCGCCGCCGTCGCGACGCACACCCACCCCAGGTAGAGCCCGAACGTGCCGTCGGTGACGATCGCCTCGACGATCCCGGAGGGACCCGACCGCCGCAGCAGCACGAACGTCCACACAAGCACGGCGAGCAGCGCGACGATGATCGGCTCGCTCAGCCACAGGAACCCGAACTGCACGCTCAGGATCCACGCCGCGTTGAGCAGGAGCGAGAGCACCGCAGGCACGGTCAGCCGCGCGTGCCGGTCGTCGTCGGCGGTGCGGAAGCACTGGCGGATCGCGTAGGCGAGCAGCCCGACGTAGATGACGCTCCAGATCGAGAACGCCGGCCCGTCCGGCGCGATCGCCGTCGACGAGGCTGACAGTGCTCCGCCGGCAGCGTCCTGGATCGGCGTCCCGCCGGCAGCTCCTGAGCCGACGAACGCGCCGACCACCGCGACGACCGCGCTCACCGCGACTGCGATCCGCTTCCAGATCCTCTTCATGTCAGCCCCTTTCATCAGCATGCTGATGACCTGCACCGTAGGCGCGTGGCCGGGCCCGGCGCGCAGCGCACGTCCAGCAGACGGGGGACGGGCCGGACTGGAGGCGCGGTGCGGGCCCGACCCGCGCCTCCTGGCCCGCACGTCGGTCGCGTCCGACCCCCGCACGCTCGCCCTGCGTACGGTGGTGACGTGTCTGTCGAACTGAACACCGTCTACGTCGACCGGATCGCCCCGATCCCGAGTCCCTCGCTCGACGACACCTTCCGCATGCTCGAGGACCAGGGAGCGAGCGCGTGCATCGTGCTCCACCAGCCCGACGCCGAGGAGCTCGGCGACGTCGCGGTCGCCCTCGGCCTGCACGAACTCGCGGTCGAGGACTCCGCCGAGGGGCACCAGCGCCCGAAGCTCGAGCGCTACGGCTCGACACTCTTCGTGGTCCTCAAGCCCGCGCTGTACAACGACCGGCAAGAGGAGGTCGCGTTCGGCGAGGTGCACGCCTTCGTCGGGGAGGACTTCTTCCTCGTGGTCGTGAAGGCCGACCCCCGTGGCAAGCAGACCGTCCCGCGGGCACTCCAGCGGATGAGCGGAAAGCCGGGACTCGTGACGGTGGGCCCGCAGGCGCAGCTCTGGGCGCTGATGGACTCGATCGTCGACGGGTACGTGCCGGTGATCGACGGCCTCGAGGAGGACATCAACCAGATCGAGGACCAGCTCTTCGCGGGCGAGGCCGGGGTCTCCCGTCGCATCTACGAGCTGTTCGGCGAGGTCGTGGACTTCCAGCGCGCCGCCCGACCGCTCATCCACATCATCGAGAACCTGCACCGCGGGGCGGAGAAGTACCACCTCCCGGTGGAGATGCAGCGCCGGTTCCGCGACGTGCTCGACCACGCGATCCGCACGGTGGAGCGACTGGACACGTTCCGGCAGCTGCTGCAGAACGCGCTGACGGTCGACTCGACCCTCGCGGCGCAGAAGCAGAACGACGACACGAAGAAGATCTCGGGCTGGGCGGCGATCCTCTTCGCCCCGACGCTCATCGCGGCGATCTACGGCATGAACTTCACGCACATGCCCGAGCTCTCCTGGACGTGGGGGTACCCGCTGGCGATCGTCGCGATGGTCGCGTTCGCGGCGGTCCTGTGGGTGGTGTTCAAGGTCAAGCGCTGGTTCTGACCCGGATCCGTGTGCATCCGCACACGCCGTGCGCGCGTCGACTTGCTGGGAGCGCTCCCAGAGCGCGAGACTCGTCGAGCCGTCATCGTCGCCGACTGGAGCACTCATGCCGCACGACCTCGTCCACCTGACCGCCGGGGGCGTCTCCCTCGTCCTCGACTGCCACGACCGTGCCCTGCCCGCGGTGGTGCACTGGGGCGCGGCGCTCGGTCCGCTCGACGACGCGGAGCTGGCGGCCCTGGCCGAGGCGGACGTGGCACCGGTCGCGCCGAACGAGGCGGACGTGCCGGTCCGGCTGGCGATCCTGCCCGA
The DNA here is from genome assembly GCF_001865105.1 of Curtobacterium sp. MCBA15_016. Classification (NCBI taxonomy): domain Bacteria; kingdom Bacillati; phylum Actinomycetota; class Actinomycetes; order Micrococcales; family Microbacteriaceae; genus Curtobacterium; species Curtobacterium sp. MCBA15_016. Next base: position 66,868 of record NZ_MJGR01000004.1, on the reverse strand, counting down.
GCCGCACCGGGGGTGGACCGGGCGACCGGGGCTGTCCGGGCACCGGGACGGGCGCGACTGGTCCCCGGCGTTCACGGTCACCGAGCTCGAGGTGACCGGCGCCGCCGACACCGCGGGCACCGCCGACATCGCGGGCACCGCCGACATCGCGGGTGCCCGCACCGACACCGCCGGCGCCGCCGACGCCGCGGCCCCCCGCACCGGCGCCACCGGCACCGCCGGCACCGCGGGCACTCCCGCCCCCGCCACCGTCACCGCCCACGCCGTGGACGCCACCGCCGGCCTCGCCCTCCGCCTCACCGTCGAGATGCTCCCCTCAGGCCTCGTCCGCACCCGCGCCGCCGTCACCAACACGGCCGCCGGCACCTACGCCGTCGACGACCTCACCCTGGCCCTCCCGGTCCCGTCGCACGCCCGCGAGGTCCTCGACTTCGCCGGCCGCTGGGGCAAGGAGCGCACCCCGCAGCGCCGCGAGCTCGTCGTCGGCACCCACGAGCGCGAGGGCCGGAAGGGCCGGACGGGCGCCGACGCCGCCACGGTCCTGAGCGTCGGCGTCCCGGGGTTCGGCTTCGCCCACGGCGAGGTCTGGGGCGTGCACACGGCGTGGAGCGGCAACCACAGGCACCTCGCGGAACGCCTCGCCACCGGCCGCCAGGTCGTCGGGGGCGGTGAACTCCTGCTCCCCGGCGAGGTGCGCCTCGGCACCGGGGACAGCTACGAGGGACCGTGGGTGTACGCCGCGTACGGGGACGGCCTCGACGACCAGGCCCGCCGCTTCCACCGGTGGCTCCGCAGCCGCCCGCAGCACCCGAGGACGCCACGCCCGGTGACGCTCAACGTCTGGGAGGCGGTCTACTTCGACCACGACCTCGCCCGGCTGACCGACCTCGCCGAGCGCGCCGCACGGCTCGGGGTCGAGCGGTACGTGCTCGACGACGGGTGGTTCCGGCACCGTCGCGACGACCACGCGGGCCTCGGCGACTGGTACGTGGACGAGGACGTCTGGCCGGACGGCCTCGGTCCGATCGTCGACCGGGTGCGGGCGCTCGGCATGCAGTTCGGGCTGTGGTTCGAGCCCGAGATGGTCAACGAGGACAGCGACCTCGCCCGAGCCCACCCGGAGTGGATCCTGCAGGCGGACGGCCGCCTGCCGGTGCGGTCCCGGGACCAGCAGGTGCTGAACCTCGCGATCCCCGGGGCGTTCGCGTACCTGCTCGAGCGGATGACCGCGGTCATCGGCGAGTACGGCGTCGACTACGTCAAGTGGGACCACAACCGCGACCTCGTCGAGGCGGGCCACCTCGGCGGCGGCGCAGCGGTCCACGAGCAGACCCTGGCGGCGTACCGGCTCATGGCGACACTGAAGGAACGGTTCCCGGCGCTCGAGATCGAGTCGTGCTCGTCGGGTGGCGCCCGCGTGGACCTCGGCGTGATCGAGCACACCGACCGCGTCTGGGTGTCGGACGACATCGACCCGCTCGAGCGCCAGCAGATGCACCGGTGGACGCAGCAGCTCCTGCCCCCGGAACTGCTCGGCTCCCACGTCGCGAGCGGCCGGAACCACACGACCGGCCGGGTGCACGACCTGGCGTTCCGTGCCGGGACCGCGATCGTCGGGCACTTCGGCATCGAGTGGGACCTCGCGCAGGCGACGGACGCCGAGGAGACGGCGCTCGCCGAGTGGATCGCGCTGCACAAGGAGTGGCGGGGCCTGCTGCACGGCGGCGACCTCGTGCGCGTCGACGAGGTCGAAGAGACCCGGCTCGTGTCCGGCACGGTCGCCGCCGACAAGCGGCAGGCGCTGTTCTTCTTCGTCAGCACCGGCCGGTCCGAGGTGTCTGGTACCGGCCGCGTCACCTTCCGCGACCTCGACCCGGACACCGCGTACCGGGTCGACCCGGTCGTGGTCGGCGACGGGCACGGCATCGTGCCGCCGCCGTGGTGGTCGGGGGACCGGGTGTTCCGCGGGCGCGCGCTCGAGACGGTCGGCTTGCAGCCGCCGCTCGTGCCGGCCGACTGCGTGGTGCCGTACCGGCTCACGGCCGTCTGACCGGCAGCGGGTCCGGCCACCGCCCAGGAGGCGCGGCTCGGCCCGGCAGCGTCCGCCCGGTCGCGGGGGCGGTGCCGACGTGCCGCTAGGCTTCCGGTCATGCCGCACCCTGGACACGCGACACGTGCGACCCCGGTCTGGGCACTCAAGCTCGCGGTCGTCACCGGACTGGTGGGGGTGGCAGGCGGCATCGCCGGCGTCTCGGTATGGCTCGCGCTGCAGCTCATCCAGTTCGTCGCGTTCGGGTACCCGTTCGGCGGCCACCTCGAGGCCGCAGACGCACCGAGTGCCCTGAACCGCTTCCTCGCGCTCGTCGCCGCCGGCCTCCTGACCGGCGTCGCCTGGTGGGCGCTCCGACGCTGGGGCCGCCCGGTCGTCTCCGTGCCCGCGGCCGTCGGCGGGAAGCGGATGCCCGCCCTCGCGACGGTGGCGAACGCGGGCGTGCAGATCCTGGCCGTGGGGCTCGGCGCCTCGATCGGCAAGGAAGTGGCGCCGCGCGAGATCGGGGCGTGGCTGTCCCAGCTCGTGACGGCACGGGCCGGCCTGACCGCCCGCGAGACGAAGATCCTCGTCGCCTGCGGAGCCGCCGCCGGCCTCGCCGCGGTCTACGACGTCCCGCTCGGGGGCGCCCTGTTCGCGGTCGAGGTGCTGCTCGGCGAGCTCACCTTCGCGACCGCGCTGCCGGCCTTCGCGACGAGCGCGGTCGCGGCGTTCGTGGCACGCCTCGTGATCCCGGACGAGGTGCTCTACCACGTGCCGGCGATGCACCTCTCGCCGTCGCTCCTCGTCTGGGCCGTGATCGTCGGGCCGGTCCTGGGGTTCGCGGGCGTCGGCTTCGTGAAGCTCACGAACCGGCTGCAGGGCCTCGCGCCGAAGGGGTGGCGGCTCATCGTCGTGCTGCCGGTCGTCTTCGCCATGGTCGGGCTCATCGCCGTGCCCTTCCCCGAGATCCTCGGCAACGGGCGGGCGCTCGGTGTCCTCGCGATGAACGCCTCGCTCGAGGACGGCTCCGTCGCCGGGCTCTCGCCGATCCTGTTCCTGCTCGCGCTCGGGGTCATCCGCACGATCACGACCTCGGCCACGATCGGTGCCGGGGCCGTCGGCGGCACGCTCACCCCGTCGATCGCGATCGGCTCCGCGGTCGGCGGCGGACTCGGTGGCCTCTGGCTGCTGCTCTGGCCGACCGACGGGCCGAGCCTCACGGCGTTCGCGTTCATCGGCGCCGCGGCCTTCCTCGCGACGACGATGCGGGCGCCCTTCACGGCCCTCGTGCTCGTCGTCGAGTTCACCCAGCAGGGGACCGACATCCTCATCCCCTCGCTCCTGGCGGTGTCCGGGTCGGTCGCCGTCGGCTACGTGCTCGCCCGCCGACGCAGCGCGCAGATGGTGTGAACACTTCGTCACGATCCGGCACACACGACGGGCCACCGGCCTACGATCGGCCGCACGACGGGGCACCGGGCTCCGTACCGGCGACGAGGAGCAACCGATGGCGGGGTTCGACGACATCACGAAGAAGGCCCAGGACTTCCTGCAGGACAACAAGGTCCAGGACGCCCTGAAGAGCGAGAAGGCCGAGGACATCAGCGACAAGGTGCTCGGCGGTGTCGCCGACGCGGTCAAGAAGGCCACGGGTGGCAAGTACGACGACAAGATCGACGGCGCCCGTGACGCCGCGGACAAGCAGATCGGCAACGAGTGACGCGGTTCCCGCGCACCGTACGGACGGCCCCGGACCACGTGTCCGGGGCCGTTCGCCGTCAGCGGTACCCGTTCGACTGGACTCCGGGCCGCGAGCAGACCACCATTGTGTGGTGACTGTCGTGGCGCCCAACCAACCGCTCACCGAGTCCGAGGTCGAGGCGATCAAACGGGACTTCCCGATCCTCCAGCAGGAGGTGAACGGGTTCCCCCTCGCCTACCTCGACTCCGGGGCCACCGCCGAACGACCCCGCCAGGTGCTCGACGCCGAACGACGTTTCCTCGAGCACGACAACGCCGCCGTGCACCGCGGCGCGCACACCCTCGCCGCGCTGAGCACCGACGCGTACGAGGACGCCCGGGCCACCGTCGCCGGGTTCGTCGGGGCGGCGTCACCGTCCGAGGTCGTGTGGACCGCGAACGCCACCGACGCCCTCAACCTCGTGGCGTACGGCATCGCGAACGCCAGCCGCGGTCGTGGGGGACCGGACGCCGAGCGCTTCCGCATCGGACCCGGCGACGAGGTCCTCGTCACCGAGGCCGAGCACCACGCCAACCTCGTCCCGTGGCAGGAGCTCGCCGCGCTGACCGGTGCGACGCTCCGCTGGGTCCCCGTCGCGGACGACGGCACCTGGACGGCCGAGGACGCCGTCGCCCTGGTCTCCGACCGCACGAAGGTCGTCGCCTTCGCCCACGTCTCGAACGTCACCGGCATGGTCGCCCCGGTGTCGGCCGTCGTCGCAGCCGCCCACGCGCACGGTGCCCTCGTCGTCCTCGACGCCTGCCAGTCCGCACCGCACCGGCCGCTCGACGTGCAGGCGCTCGGCGTCGACTTCGCGGCGTTCTCCGGGCACAAGATGCTCGGGCCGAACGGCATCGGCGTGCTCTGGGGCCGCCACGAGCTGCTCGACGCCCTGCCCCCGTTCCGGACCGGCGGATCGATGATCACCACGGTGACGATGGAGCACACCGACTTCATGCCGGCACCCGAGCGGTTCGAGGCCGGCACCCAGCCCGTGTCGCAGGCCGTGGCGCTCGCCGAGGCGGTCCGCTACCTGCAGGGCATCGGCATGGAGCGGGTCCGTGCGCACGAGGAGCACCTGGCCGAGCGCATGCTCACCGGACTCGCCGCGATCCCGGGCATCCACGTCGTCGGTCCGCCCGCCGGGGTGCCGCGGTCCGGTCTCGTGTCGTTCGACGTCGACGGCGTGCACGCCCACGACGTCTCGCAGTACCTCGACGCGCAGGGCATCGCGGTGCGCTCCGGCCACCACTGCGCCCAACCACTGCACCGTCGGCTCGGCCTCGTCGCCACCAGCCGCGCGAGCACGTACGTATACACGACCGAGCAGGACGTCGACCGGTTCCTCACGGCCGTCGGCGAGGTCCGCGGCTACTTCGGAGCGACCGCATGAGCGCCCTCGACTCCCTCTACCAGCAGGTCATCCTCGACCACGCGAAGGCCCGGCACGGCGACGGCGAGCTGCCCGACGCCGACGCCGAGCACTTCGAGCGCAACCCCACCTGCGGCGACGAGATCACCGTCCGCGTGCGCCTCGAGCCCGGCACGGACCGCATCGCCGGTCTCGCGTGGCAGGGCGACGGCTGCTCGATCTCGATGGCGTCGGCGTCGGTCCTCACGGACATGGCGGTCGGTCGCACGGTGCCCGAACTGCTCACGCTCACCGAGGAGTTCCGCACGATGATGCGGTCCCGCGGTGCCGGCGAGCCCGACGAGGACGTGCTCGAGGACCTCGTCGCGTTCCACGGCGTCTCGAAGTTCGTCATGCGGGTCAAGTGCGGGATGCTCGCGTGGGTCGCGGCCGAGGCCGCCGCGCGCGAGGCCGCAGCGCCCCGGTGACGGGTCCTGGTACCGCGGCCCGCGAGCCCGCACCGGCGGACGCCGAGGCGATCACCGACCTCGTCGCGGAACGACGGCGCCGGTCCGTCCGACCGCTCGTCGTCGGGATCTCGGGCTACTGCGGCTCCGGCAAGTCGACTCTGGCGCGGCGCCTCGTCGAGGCGCTGCCCGGCGCCGTCCGGATCCGCGGGGACGACTTCCTCGAACCGACGCGGTCACACCGTCGCTCGACGGACTGGGACGGGGTCGATCGAAGGCGGCTCGTCGGGACGGTGCTCGAACCGCACCGCGCTGGTCGGGCCGGTTCGTTCCGCCGGTTCGACTGGGGGAAGCGGACGCTCGGCGCAGAGGAACCACTGCCCCGCACCGACCTCGTCGTGGTCGACCTGATCGGGCTCTTCCATCCCGATGCGCTGTCGCACCTCGACATCCGGATCTGGTGCGACGTCGACATCGAGACGGCGGCGGCGCGTGGCCAGGCACGAGACCGCGCACTGGGGCGCGACCACGCCCGACTGTGGCGAGACGTCTGGGTGCCGAACGAGCGGGACTTCGAGCGCCGGTTCGCGCCGATGGCGCAGGCCACCGCCCTCTGGGACGCATCGGGGCCCGGTGCGCGCGAGGCGACCACGCGCTCCTGACGCGACCGGTCTGCGGTCCCGGAGGCGCGGGGCGGCCCCGCCCCGTCCCTCCCGTCTCGGCCGTCGTGCCGCTGGCGCGTCACGCCGGTACCGGCGGGTGGGGCCCACCTCCCGGACCGCAGTCCCACGTCACGGTTCGTCACCTTCCGCCGTCCGCCCCGGGACGGCACGTACCGTCACGCCCGTGAGCACGAGCAGCGAGCACCGTCAGATCCGCTTCAACGCCTTCGACATGAACTGCGTGGCGCACCAGTCCTCCGGGCTCTGGCGGCACCCGCGGGACCGGTCCCGGCACTACAACGACCTGTCGTACTGGACCGACCTCGCGCAGCTGCTCGAGCGGGGCAACTTCGACGGGATCTTCATCGCCGACGTGCTCGGGACGTACGACGTCTACGGCGACTCGAACGAGGCCGCGCTCCGCACCGGGTCGCAGGTCCCCGTGAACGACCCGATCCTGCTCGTGTCGGCGATGGCGTCGGTGACCGAGCACCTCGGCTTCGGGATCACGGCGGGGACCGCGTACGAGCACCCGTACCCGTTCGCCCGGCGCATCTCGACGCTCGACCACCTCACGAAGGGCCGCATCGGCTGGAACGTCGTGACCGGGTACCTGCCGAGTGCCGCGCGGAACATGGGGCAGACCGACCAGCTCTCGCACGACGACCGGTACGACGTCGCCGACGAGTACCTCGAGGTCCTCTACAAGCTGTGGGAGGGCTCGTGGGAGGACGACGCCGTGGTCGAGGACCGCGAGACCGGCGTCTTCACCGACCCCGCGAAGGTCCACCCGATCGAGCACCACGGCACGCACTTCGACGTCCCGGGCATCCACCTGTCCGAGCCGTCGGTCCAGCGGTCGCCCGTGATCTACCAGGCCGGGGCCTCGCCGCGCGGCATCCGGTTCGCGGCCGAGAACGCCGAGGCGGTGTTCGTGGGCGCACCGACCGTCGAGCAGCTCGCGTCGACCGTGCGGAAGGTCCGTGACGCCCTGGAGGCTGCTGGTCGCGACCGGTACGCCGCCCGCGTCTACACGCTGCTCACCGTCATCACCGACGCCACCGACGAGCTCGCCCAGGCCAAGTACGAGGACTACCTGTCCTACGCCTCGGAGCTCGGTGCGCTCGTGCTCAACTCCGGTTGGATGGGCGTCGACCTGTCGCAGTGGGACCTCGACGAGCCGCTCGGCGACGTCGAGTCGAACGCGATCCAGTCCGCGGCGGCGAACATCGCGGCGGCCACCGGGTCCGACGGGTCGAAGTGGACGATCCGGGACCTCGCGCGGCACACGGCGATCGGCGGCCTCGGACCGGTCGCGGTCGGCGGCGGGGCGACCATCGCCGACCGGCTCGTCGAGATCCAGGAGCAGACGGACGTCGACGGGTTCAACCTCGCCTACGCGGTGACCCCGGGGACGTGGGAGGACGTCATCGAGTTCGTCGTGCCGGAGCTCCGTGCTCGCGGCGTCTACCCCGAGGGCTACGAGCCCGGATCGCTGCGGCACAAGCTGCACGGCCGCGGTGACCGGCTGCCGGCGGAGCACCGCGGGGCGTCGTTCCGGGTGGGGCAGTCCGCAGCCGTACGCTGAACGGGTGATCGGGTCGTCGTTCGTCGTGCGTGCCGCCGTCGAGGACGAGGTCACGGCGTGCGTCGACCTGTGGACGCGCGCCGTCGCCACCCGTGACGGCGTGCCCGAGTCGGACGCGGTGCGGGAACGCGCCCGGTCGAAGTTCGCGGTGCCCCGCGTCGCGCTCGTCGTGGCGTCGACGGAGTCGGACCGTGGTGCGGCCGCGGCGATCGCCGGGTTCGCGCTCGTCACCGCTCCGGGGACGGGGCGTCCGGGGGACCCGGAGGACGCGGCCTACCTCTCGCTCCTCGCCGTCGACCCGCGGGCCCAGGGGCACGGACTCGGACGGTCCCTGCTGCTGGGCGCCGTCGCCGAGGCCGGAGCCGCGGGCCACCGCCGAGCGCTGCTGCACGCGCTGGACGACAACGCGCCGGCGCTCCGGCTGTACCGCAGCGCGGGGTTCCGTCCCGTGGGCGACCCCTTCGCGCACGCACTGAGCGGTCGGCCGACCCGGGTCTGGGTCACCGACGGCGTCGACGCTGCCGAGGGTGTCGTCGCTGCCGACGACTGAGCCGTCAGGACGGTTGGGGCTCCGGCTCCGGCCGGGGAACGGGCAGCGCGTCCGCCGCGCTCGGCCACGGCGCCCACTTCGCCCGTGGCGCGACGAGCAGGTACGGCTGCGGCGTCGGGTAGGAGACGAGTTCGAGCGTCGAGCCCCACGGGGTCCGGGTGTACACGAACCGGTTCCCCTCGCCGACCTCGAGGCCGCGGAGGTCCCGAGGATCCGAGTTGCGGGTGCCCCCGGCTGCCTCGATGCGGGCGAGCGTGCCGTCGAGGTCGTCCGTGTACATCGCGAGGTGCTGCCACCCGAGGTCCGCGGGGTGCACGGGACGGTGCTGGTCCGGTCCGTGGTACTCGAACAGCTCGAGCCCCGGTCCGTCCGGCAGTGCGAGCATCCGCATCGCGCCCTGTGCCATCGTCGACGGGATCCCCAGGTAGCGGTGCGCCTCGGCCGTCGCGTTCGGCTCCTCGGTGCGGCAGCGCATGTCGTACAGCACGACGGCGTCGAACGCCGCCTCGAAGAACGCCGTGGCGGCATCGATGTCCGGCACCGTGACGCCCACGTGGTCGATCCTGATTCCCGCGCTCATGGGCCGATCCTGACATCCGGGCGCCCGCCCGTTCCGCCCGGGTGCCGAGGGTGCGGTGCCGATGCGGCTTCCCGCACGCCGCAGACCGGTGAGGTGAGGCTGCCCTCACCGAAAACCCCTGATCAGGGTAGCCTCACCATGCTGGCGCCGACCCGCGCCGAGTGGCATCCTGACTCGCATGTCGACCGCTGCGGACCTCGTCCTGCCCTCCACGGACCACGACGCCACGAGCGCCGCCCGGCTCAACTGGCTGCGCGCCGGCCTGCTCGGGGCCAACGACGGCATCGTCTCGGTCGCGGCGGTGCTCGTCGGCGTCGCGGGAGCCGGCGCGGGGACCGGTCCGGTCATCGCGGCGGGCACCGCGGCCCTCGTCGGCGGTGCGGTGTCGATGGCCCTCGGCGAGTACGTGTCCGTCAGCGGTGCCCGTGACGCCCAGCGCACCGGCCAGGCCGCCCACCAGGCCGAGCTCGAGGCGGAGTCGGAGGACGCCGGCACGATCGCCGCCCACTACCGGAGCCTCGGCGTCGACCCGGCCGTCGCGAGCGCCGTCGCCGACGAGCTCGTCCGACCCGAGGTGCGCCGTCGACGGGCAGCGGTCGCGCTCCGCGATGCCGAGGACGAGGTGGTCAGCCCGTGGCGTGCCGCCTGGGTGTCGGCGGCGACCTTCACGACCGGTGCCGCGCTGCCCTTCCTCGCGATGCTCCTCAGCCCCGAGCCCGCCCGCGTGGCGGTGACGGTCATGGCGGTGCTCGTCGCGCTCGCCGCCACCGGGACGACCGGTGCCACGCTCGGTGGTGCGCCGCGCACGCGGGCGACGATCCGAGTCGTGACCGGGGGAGCGCTGGCCCTGGCTGCGACGTACGCGGCCGGGGCGGTCCTCGGGGCGCACGCGCTCTGAGCCGGCAGACGGCGATCGGTGTCGGTGTCGGTGTCCGTGTCGGAACGATCGTTCCAGGACCGGCGTCACGACACACGACCGTTACACGGGGGTAACGGGCCGGGCGCAGTGTCTCCGTAGCGTCGTGGCAGAGGCGGGCACCGCTCGCCCTTCCCACTCCTTCGGAGGACGCCATGGCAACAGAGATCCAGCCCCCGGTCGCCGCGCCCCACGCCCCCCGCACGACGGCAGCACCCGCCGGTGCCGGCGTCGTCCGCCCCGGGTACGACCCGGCGCTCACCAACGAGGACCTCGCTCCGCTCCGCAAGCAGACGTGGACGAGCTACAACATCTTCGCGTTCTGGATGTCGGACGTGCACTCGGTCGGCGGCTACGTCACCGCCGGGTCGCTCTTCGCCCTGGGCATCGCCAGCTGGCAGGTGCTCATCGCCCTGGTGGTCGGCATCCTCATCGTGCAGGTGTTCGCGAACCTCGTCGCCAAGCCGTCCCAGCGCACCGGGGTGCCGTACCCGGTGATCAACCGCGCGGTGTTCGGCGTGCTCGGGGCGAACGTCCCCGCCATCATCCGCGGGCTCATCGCGATGGCCTGGTACGGCGTGCAGACCTTCCTCGCCGCCCAGTCGCTCAACATCGTCTTCCTCAAGTTCATCCCGGCCTCGGCGGGACTCTTCGAGCACTCGTTCCTCGGGCTCTCCGCGCTCGGTTGGATCTCGTACGCCATCCTGTGGGTCGCACAGGGCGCCCTCTTCTGGATGGGCATGGACGCGATCCGGCGGTTCATCGACTGGGCCGGCCCGGCGGTGTACGTCATCATGATCGCCCTCGCGATCTACCTCGTCAGCCGTGCCGGCATCGGGAACATCTCGTTCACGCTGTCCGCCGGTGCGCCGCTGTCGTTCGGTGCGAGCATCCCGGTGATGCTGTCCGCCATCGCCCTCGTGGTGAGCTACTTCTCCGGCCCGATGCTGAACTTCGGCGACTTCTCCCGCTACGCGAAGTCGTTCGACGCGGTGAAGCGCGGCAACCTCTGGGGCCTGCCGATCAACTTCCTGTTCTTCTCGGTGCTCACCGTCCTCTGCGCCAGCGCCACGGTGCCGGTGTTCGGCAAGCTCATCACCGACCCGATCGAGACCGTGCAGGCGATCGGGGCACCGTTCGCGATCCTCCTCGGCGGGTTGACCTTCGTCACCGCGACCGTCGGCATCAACATCGTCGCGAACTTCATCAGCCCCGCGTTCGACTTCTCGAACGTGGCCCCGCGGAAGATCAGCTGGCGGGCGGGCGGCATGATCGCGGCCGTCGGGTCCGTCCTCCTCACCCCGTGGAACTGGTACGGCAACGACCAGGCGATCCTGTACACGCTGGGGGTCCTCGGCGCCCTGATCGGCCCGCTGTTCGGGATCCTCATCGCCGGCTACTACATCGTCGCGAAGCAGCGCATCGCGGTCGACGACATGTACACGAAGGACCCCGCGGCCCGGTACTGGTACGTCAAGGGCTTCAACCCGAACGCGATCTGGACGCTCGTCGTCACCGGTGCGGTGTCGGTCGCCAGCGCGGTCCTGCCGTCGGCGCTCGGCGTCGTCCCGTGGCTGTCGAACTACAGCTGGTTCATCGGGTGCGCCCTCGGCCTCGTCGTCTTCGTCGGGATGGAGCGCCTCCGTCCGAGCATGCCCGTGCTGGCCGCCGACGACCCGTCCGTCGACGACGGCGCCGCGGTCGGCCGGGCCTGACCGACCGAGCCGTCCCACCCGCACCACCCGCACCACCGGAAGGAACTCGATGCGCATCCGCGTCGTCAACCCCAACACCACCTCCTCGATGACCGCGGCGATCGGCAGCGCCGCCGCCGCGGTCGCCGGGCCCGGGACGATCGTCGAGGCCGTCAACCCCACCATGGGGCCGGCGTCGATCGAGAGCCACTACGAGGAGGCGCTGGCCGTCCCCGGGCTCCTCGAGCAGATCGCGCTCGGCGAGCAGGACGGTGTCGACGCGTACGTGGTCGCATGCTTCGGGGACCCCGGGCTCGACGCGGCACGCGAGGTCGCGTCCGGACCCGTCATCGGCATCGCGGAGGCGGCCTTCCACGCCGCCGCGATGCTCGGGCGCCGGTTCGGCGTGGTGACCACCCTGAGCCGGACCACCGGCCGGGCGCACGAGCTCGCCGAACGGTACGGGTTCGCGTCGCTCGTGACCGAGGTCCGGGCGTGCGAGGTCCCCGTGCTCCGCCTGGAGGACCCGGACTCGGACGCCCGGGCACTCGTCGTCGAGGAGTGCCGGGCCGTGCTCGCCGGCGGCGCCGACGCCGTGGTGCTCGGCTGCGCCGGCATGGCGGACTTCTGCGCCGAGGTGTCCCGGGCCGTCGGGGCGCCGGTCGTGGACGGTGTCGCGGCGGCCACCGTGCTCGCCGAGTCCCTCGTGCGCCTCGGGCTCACGACCGGGCGACGCGGCGAGTACGCGCCACCCCCGGCCAAGCCGATGGCGGGACTGCTCGCGGGGTTCGAACGCCGGCCGATGGCGGGCGCGACGGTCGGGGCGGGCGCATGACGCGCCTCCAGGGCCCCGCCGGCGACACGACGGCCGCACCCGCACCCGCTGACCTGGTCCTGCGCGCCGGCCGCGCCTGGATCGACGGCGCCTTCCGGCCCGCAGCCGTCGTCGTCCGCGACGGGCGGGTCGACGCCGTCGTGGCCGTGGACGAACCCGTCGACGCCGTCGAGGACCGCACCGTGCCCGACGCGCACGTCCTGCTCCCGGGCCTGGTCGACACGCACGTGCACGTGAACGAGCCCGGCCGCACCGAATGGGAGGGCTTCGCCTCGGCGACCCGTGCAGCCGCACTCGGTGGCGTCACCACGATCATCGACATGCCGCTCAACTCGATCCCCGCGACGACGACCGTCGAGGCGCTCGAGGTCAAGCGCGCAAGCGCCGCGGGCCGCGTCGCCGTCGACGTCGGGTTCTGGGGCGGTGCCGTCCCGGCGAACCTCGGGTCGCTCGACGGCCTGCACGACGCCGGCGTGTTCGGCTTCAAGTGCTTCACCGCGCCGTCCGGGGTCGACGAGTTCCCGCACCTCGACGCACCGCAGCTGCGCGCGGCGATCGAGGAGGTCGCCCGCATCGACGCCCTGCTCATCGTGCACGCCGAGGACCCCGAGTTCCTGGTCGACCACGCGGCGCTCGGCGAACACTACGAGGACTTCCTCGCCACCCGCCCGGTCGACGCCGAGCGCTCCGCGATCGCCCGGGTCGTCGAGGGTGCCCGCGAGACGGGCGCGCGCGTGCACGTCCTGCACCTGTCGGACGCCGGCGCGCTGCCGATGATCCGCGCCGCGAAGGACGAAGGCGTGCGGATCACGGTCGAGACCTGCCCGCACTACCTCGCCTTCGAGGCCGGCACGATCCCCGACGGGGCGACCGAGTTCAAGTGCTGCCCGCCGATCCGCGACGACGCCAACCGCGACGCGCTCTGGGCCGGGGTCCTGGACGGGACGATCGACATGATCGTGTCCGACCACTCGCCCTCCACCGCGGACCTCAAGACCGACGACTGGGGGACCGCCTGGGGCGGGATCGCCGGGCTGCAGGTCGGCTTCCGTGCCGTGTGGACGGAGGCCCTGCGCCGCGGCGTCGCGCTCGAGCAGCTGCTGCCGCACTTCACGACCGGCCCGGCGGCGCTCGCCGGCTTCGCCGACCGCGGACGCATCACGCCGGGCGCACTCGCGCACTTCGCGGTGTTCGACCCGACCGCCTCGGCGGTCGTCGACGTGGCCGGGCTCGCGCACCGCAACCCCGTCTCGGCGTTCGCCGGCCTGGAGGCGCGGGGCAGCGTCACCGAGACCTGGTTGCGCGGGCGGCTGGTCGCGACCGCGGACGGCGGCGTCACGTCCGTCAGCGGGGCGCTCGTCGACCGACCCGTGCTCGCGGGAACACCGCTGTAACGATCGTTCCGATACGATCTCCACCGGAACGAGAGGACCGAACATGCTCCCTGTGAACCCACCCGCCCGTCTGCTCATGGGACCGGGGCCGATCACCGCCGACCCGCGGGTGCTCCGTGCCCTGTCGACACCGCTCGTCGGGCAGTACGACCCGTGGATGACCACCACGATGAACGAGACGCAGGAGCTGTACCGGCGGGTGTTCGGCACCACGAACGAGGCGACCGTCCTCGTCGACGGGACCTCCCGCGCCGGCATCGAGGCGGCGCTCGTGTCCCTGCTCGCCCCGGGGGACCGCGTGCTCGTGCCGGTGTTCGGGCGCTTCGGGCACCTGCTCGCCGAGATCGCCGGGCGTGCCGGGGCCGAGGTCCACACGATCGAGACCGAGTGGGGGCAGGTGTTCACCCCGTCGGCGATCGAGGACGCGATCGCGCAGGTGCGCCCGAAGGTCCTGGCGATCGTGCAGGGCGACACCTCGACCACGATGAACCAGCCGCTCGACGAGCTCGGAGCGATCTGCGAACGGCACGGCGTGCTGTTCTACACGGACGCGACCGCCACCGTCGGGGGCAACCCGCTCGAGGTCGACGCATGGGGCATCGACGCCGTGAGCGCGGGGCTGCAGAAGTGCCTGGGCGGACCGTCCGGCAGCGCGCCGCTCACCGTCTCGCCGCGGGCCGTCGCCGTGCTCGACCAGCGGCGCAGCGTCGAGGCGGGCATCCGCGAACCCGGGGACGAGGTCGCCGACGAACCCATCCGGTCGAACTACCTCGACCTCGCGATGATCCTCGACTACTGGGGCCCGCGACGGCTCAACCACCACACCGAGGCCGCGTCGATGCTCTACGCCGCGAACGAGTGCGCCCGGATCCTGCTGGAGGAGGGCCGCGACGCCGTGGTCGCACGCCACGAGACCGCCGGCCGCGCGATGACCGCCGGGGTGCAGGCACTCGGTCTCGGCGTCTTCGGCGACCTCGGGCACAAGATGCACAACGTCGTCGCGGTCGAGATCCCGTCGGACGTCGTCGGCGACCAGGTCCGTGCCGCGATGCTCGACGACCACGGCATCGAGATCGGCACGTCGTTCGGGCCGCTGCACGGACGGGTCTGGCGGATCGGCACCATGGGCTACAACGCGCGCAAGGACACCGTCGTGACGACCCTCGCCGCGCTCGAGCACGCCCTGCGCCGGGCCGGGCACGCGGTACCGTCCGGCGGTGGCGTGGACGCGGCGCTCGACGTCTACGCCGGTGCAGGCGTCGTCGCTGCCGGGGTGTCGGCGTGAGCGCGCCGTCCGCGGTCCGGGCCTCCGCGACCGCCACCGCCGACGCGACGCTGATCGCCGGGTGGTGCGACGAACTCGCGACCGTCACCGAGGAGCCCGGCCGGATCACCCGCGTCTACCTCTCGCCGGAGCACGCACGGGTCAACGCGATCGTCGCCGGCTGGATGCGCGACGCCGGCCTCAGCACCTGGCAGGACGCGGCGGGCAACCTGCACGGCCGCGTCGACGGTACGACCCCCGACGCCCCCGTGCTGCTGCTCGGGTCGCACCTCGACACCGTGGTGGACGCCGGCCGGTACGACGGGATCGTCGGGGTCCTCATGGCCATCCGGACGGTGGCGCGGGTGACCGCCGACGGCCCGCTCCCCGTCGCGCTCGAGGTCATCGCGTTCTCCGACGAGGAGGGCACCCGCTTCGGCAAGGCGCTGCTCGGGTCCTCCGCGGTCGCCGGTGTCTGGGACGAGTCCTGGTGGGACCTCACCGACGGCGACGGGGTCACCCTCCGCGACGCCTTCACCCGCTTCGGGCTCGACCCGTCGCGCGTGCACGAGGCCGCGGTCGAACCGTCGGCGCTCGCCGGCTACCTCGAGGCGCACATCGAGCAGGGGCCGTACCTCGAACAGGCCGGTCAGGCGCTCGGCGTCGTCACGAGCATCGCGAGCGCGCGGCGGTTCACCGTCGAGGCCGTCGGCGAGGCGCGGCACGCCGGCGGCACCCCCTACGACCGACGGCACGACGCCCTGCTCGCCGCCGCAGAGGCCGCCCTCGCCGTCGAACGGATCTGCCGGGCATCGCAGCACGTCGGCACGGTCGGCACCATGACCGTCGAACCCGGCGCGGTGAACGTCGTCCCGGGGCTGGCACGGTTCTCGGTCGACCTGCGCGGGGAGTTCGACGAGGGACGCGACGCCGTGTGGGACGAGATCACGAACGCGTTCGCGCTCATCGGGGAGCGCCGTGGCGTCAGCGTCGAGCCGACCGAGGTCCACCGTGCGCCGGCGGTGTTCTGCGCACCGCGGCTGATGGACGCCGTCCGGGCGGGCATCGAGTCGACGGGGGAGCCCCGTCCGATCGAGCTGTTCTCCCGCGCGGGACACGACGCCATGTCGCTCGGGCTCGTGACCGACGTCGCGATGCTCTTCCTCCGCAACCCGGACGGCATCAGCCACCACCCCGACGAGTTCGTCTCCACCGAGGACATCGCCCTCGGGCTCGACGCGCTCGCGGTCGCGGTCGGACGGGTGGCCGCAGCGTGAGCACCGCGGGCCCCGACGTCCGGGCGCGCATCGACTCGGTGTGGGAGCAGCTGTCCCCGGCCGAGCGCCGCGTCGCCGCGATGGTGCGCCACGACCCCGAACTCCTGCTCGTCGGGACCTCGGCCGAGCTCGCCGCCGAGTCGGGCACCTCGAAGGCCACGGTCTCCCGGCTCGTCCGGTCGCTCGGCTTCCAGGACGCCGCGGAGGTCCGGCAGAACCTGATGTCGGCGCGGGGCTCCGGCCTGCCGTGGGCCGCCGAGGACGCGGCGCACGTCGACCAGCGCGCCGTCGAGTCGCGCAACCTCGACGCCGCGTTCGCCTCGCTCGCCCGGGCCGACCGTCCCCGTCTCGCCCGTCGGATCGTCCGCGCCCGCCGGGTGCTCGTGGCGGGGGAGCGCGGGGCGTACCCGATCGCCCTCCAACTGCGCGCCCAGCTCGCGCAGGTCCGACCGGACGTCCGCATCGGCCCGGCCCCGGGACAGCGCCTCGGCGAAGAGGTGGCCGACCTCGACCGACGCGACCTCGTCATCATCGTCACGGTGCGCCGGCACGCCGCCGGCATCGGCAAGCTCGTGCGGCACTGCGTCGCCAGCGGCGCGGACGTCGTCGTCCTGGGCGACCCGACCGCGGCGGTCATCGCGGCCCCGGCGGCCACGGCGATCCTCTGCCCGGTGGACTCCCCGTCGGCGTTCGACTCGATGGCGGCGCTGTTCGCCGTCGTCGCCGCGGTCGCGAACGACGTGTACGAGGCATCCGGCCCGGGCGGACGCGCACGGGTGGACGCGGTGGCGCAGGCCTACGACGCGCTGGGGGAGCTCGCCGCGCCCTGACCCGTGCCGTCGCCGCGCTCGTCGTCGCCGGCACCGCCGCGCTCGCCGGCGAGTTCGGCCGCCAGCGAGGCGTTGCGCTCCCGGATCAGCCTCGGCAGGTACCGGGCCAACGCGAGCCGCTCGGCGACGACCCCGAGCACCCCGAGCGGTGCGCGGAACTCGATCTCGTCGACCATCCGCGTGCCGCCGGCCGACCGCTCGAACCGGTGCTCGTGCCGGAACCGGGCGAACGGTCCACGCACCTGTTCGTCGACGAACCGGTGGGGCGCCTCCAGAGCCGTGATCCGACTCGTCATCCGCCACACGATCCCGAAGTGCCGCGCGCGCCACGTGACGGACTCACCGAGCCCGATCGTGCCGGCCGTGGTACCCGCGACCGCGTGCTCGTCCGTGGCGGCCATGGACCGCTCGTGCGCGCCGATGTCGAGCGACAGCGCGAACGCGCGCTCCGGCGGGGCGGCGAGGTCGGTGACGACCCGGAACGCGACGGTCACGACGTCGGCCAGTCCGGTCGGACGGATCGGTCGTCGTCGCGCAGGACGGCTGCCAGCAGCTGGTCGTGGCGCCGGCCGTGCTGGAGCACCGCGGACCGCTGACGCCCTTCGTACCGCATGCCGAGCCGCTGCGCGACGGCGATCGACGCACGGTTCTCCGCCATCGCCCGCCACTGCACGCGCGCGAGCCCGAGCCCGTCGGGAGCCGGCGCGAACGCCCACTGCAGCACGCGGTCCGCCGCCTCGGTCACGAAGCCGTGCCCGCGGGCGTCCGGGTGGGTCGCGTACCCGATCTCCGCGCCGCCGCCGGCGAACCCGAAGAGCCCGACGGTACCGAGCAGCCGTGGGTCGTCGGCACGGCGGAGGGCGAACTCGTAGCGGGTGTCCGACGCCCAGCCGTCCTGCACCACGGCCGTGAGCCAGTGGCGGGCCTCGGCGTGACCGTACGGTTCGGGCATCGGGATGAACGCCACCACGTCGGGATCGGTCGCGTAGGCGACGACGTCGTCGGCATCGGTGAGCTCGGGGACCGAGAGGACCAGCCGCTCGGTCCGCAGCGTGACGGGGTCCATGGGGCGAGCCTAGCGACGGCGGTCGTCGCGGTAGCGTCGGTGGCATGACGTTCGACGCGCTCCCGTTCCCGGTCATCGACGGACACAACGACCTGCCCTGGGAGCGGCGCGAGACCCACGACTCCGGGGTCGAGGGCATCGACTCCGAGCAGGGGTCCCTGCACACCGACCTGCCGAAGCTCCGTGCCGGCGGGGTGGTCGGGCAGTTCTGGTCGGTGTTCGTCCCCACCGACGTCCCCGATCCCGTCCGCGCGACGCTGCAGCAGGTCGACCTCGCACACCGGATCATCGAGCGGTACCCGGAGTCGCTCACCCTCGCCCGGACCGCGGCCGAGGTCGTCGCGGCCGTCGACGCCGGGCGCACCGCGTCGCTGCTCGGCGCCGAGGGCGGCCACTCGATCGGTGACGACCTGGCGGTGCTCCGCGACCTCGCCCGGCTCGGGGTCCGGTACATGACCCTCACGCACAACGACGACACACCCTGGGCCGACTCGGCCACCGGCTCCCACCCGCACGGCGGCCTGACCGACCGCGGGCGCGAGGTCGTGGCCGAGATGGAGCGGATCGGGATGCTCGTCGACCTGTCGCACACGTCGCCGGAGACCATGCGCGACACCCTCGACGTCGCCACGCAGCCGGTGGTGTTCAGCCACTCCTCGACGATCGCGGTGAACGACCACCCGCGGAACGTCCCGGACGACGTGCTCGCCCGCCTGCGCGACAACGGCGGTGTCGTGATGATCACCTTCGTGCCGAAGTTCGTGTCCCGGGCGTGGGCCGAGTGGGAGGACGCCGGTTCGGTGGGGGAGCCCCCGCTCGTCACGGTGTCGGACGTGGCGGACCACGTCGAGCACGCGCGTGAGGTCGCCGGCGCGGCGCACATCGGGCTCGGCGGCGACTACGACGGGACGCCCGTGCTGCCGCCGGACCTGCGGGACGTGTCGCGGTACCCGGTGCTGGCGGCGGAACTGCAGCGTCGTGGCTGGGGCCCGGAGGACCTGCGCGCCCTGGCCGGGGGCAACGTGCTGCGGGTGCTCGCGGCGACGGACGAGCGGTTCGCGCGGACGGCGCACGTGCGCTGACGACGTCCGCGGGCGCCGCGGCGGCCGGCTCGGTCCGGAGGGGATGGGACCGCGTTCACCTGGCGGCTGCCGTGCATCCCAGATCGTGGACGCGGCACCGACTCGCCGTGCACGATCGGCGGATGATCGACCAGCCTGTGCCCGGGGAGTACGCCGACACGCTCCGCTCCATCCGAGACCGTGTCACCAGCACTCGATCTCGCGCGCAGCTCGCGGCGAATGCGCACCTCGTCCACCTGTACTGGTCGATCGGCTCGATCCTGCTCGAGCGATCGCGGAACGGCGCGTGGGGAACGGGTGTTCTGACCCGCCTCGCGGCTGACCTCCGTGCGGAGTTCCCGTCCATGAAGGGGTTCTCTGCGACGAACCTCAAGTACATGCGACAGTTCGCCGCAACGTGGCCCGACGAAGACGCAATCGGTCAACAGGCTGTTGACCGATTGCCCTGGGGGCACATCACCGTCCTGCTCAGCGTCCCCGACAGCGGACTCCGAGCGTGGTACGTCCGTCAGGCGGTGGCCGGAGGCTGGTCGCGCAACGTCCTGCGACACAATCTCCGCAGTCGTGCCGCGGAGCGGCATGCCGCCGCCGCGACGAACTTCAGTCGGCTGCTCGACGACGACGGTGCGGACCTGGCGCAGCAGATCACCAGGGATCCGTACATCCTGGACTTCCTCGCCGTCGACGGTGACCGGGACGAACGCTCGATCGAGCAGGCGATGGTCGACCGGATCGCGGACACCCTACGAGAACTCGGGACGGGGTTCGCCTTCGTCGGCCGGCAGGTGCACTTCGACGTCGACGGCAACGACTTCTTCGTCGACCTGCTCTTCTTCCACGTCGAGCAACTCCGGTACGTGGTCGTCGAACTGAAAACGGGGGAGTTCCGGCCGGACAACGTCGGTCAGTTGTCGTTCTACGTCGCCCTCGTGGATGCGGACCTCCGACGCCCACACCACGCCGACACGGTCGGATTGCTCCTGGTCACGGGCAAGAACGATGCGGTCGTCCGGTACGCGCTCGGGACGTCGAACGCTCCGGTCGGCGTCGCGTCCTACGAGCTCCTGCCCCCGGAGCTGCAGCGGGTGCTGCCGTCCGAAGCCCAGCTGCAACGCGCTCTGCTCGGACCGAAGGGGCCGCGGTCCGGTCAGCCGTAGGTGGGGTACTGCGGCCAGCCCTCGGGACTGTCCTCCCAGTCCTGCTGCCGTCCGTACACCGTGCGGTCCAT
The DNA here is from genome assembly GCF_001865105.1 of Curtobacterium sp. MCBA15_016. Classification (NCBI taxonomy): domain Bacteria; kingdom Bacillati; phylum Actinomycetota; class Actinomycetes; order Micrococcales; family Microbacteriaceae; genus Curtobacterium; species Curtobacterium sp. MCBA15_016. Next base: position 46,311 of record NZ_MJGR01000004.1, on the reverse strand, counting down.
GATGTGCGGCACCGGCAGGATCGCCTCCGTCCCGCGCGCACCGGTCGCGTAGGTCAGGTACGGCACACCGTCGCGCAGCAGGTAGTACGAGTACCCGGGCACCGGGCCGTCCCAGTCGTCGCTGTGCACGGTCCAGCCCCAGTCGTCGTGGTAGCTCGTCGCGCCGGACGACACCCACGTGTGCGGCCACCCGTGCTGCTGCCGCCAGGCCTCGAGCCGCTCGATCGGCCCCTCTGAGACCATCGCGAACGCGATCCCCTCGTCGTCGAGGCGGCCCATGCCGGCGGGCAGGTTGTCGACGGCCCACGTGCAGCTCGGGCAGCCGGCGTCCCAGTCCCGTCCGTACATGACGTTCTGCACGAGGAGCAGGTACTTCCCGGCGAACAGCTCCGTCAGTCGCACGGGACCGTCGGGACCGGTGAACTCGTAGTCGTCGACGCGGACCATCGGGAGCCGTCGGCGCGCGGCCGAGATGCGGTCGCCGTGGCGGGTGAGTTCCTTCTCGTCGCGCACCTGCGCGGCGAGCGCCGTGTCGAACGCTGCGCGATCGACGACGGGTGGCGTGGCGTCGGGTTGCTGCTCCTTGGACATGGCGACCTCCTCGTCGTTGCGGCGCACGGTACGCGCGTCGCGGTCGCGGCGTGACGGACGGGAGGCACGGCGAGCGCCCGGTGCGGAGCACGCGTCACGAGGCAGCACCACCCGAGGTCCGATCGCTAGGATCGCAGCGCACGCCGTGCCTCCAGGGCGGAGGCACGCGACCTGACCCGAAGAGGACGGTACCGATGAGCGGCACGATCCACGACAACATCTCGCAGGCGTTCGGGAACACGCCGCTGGTCCGGCTGAACCGCCTCCCGAAGGAGGGCGGCGCCGAGGTCCTGGCGAAGCTCGAGTTCTACAACCCGGGTGCGAGCGTGAAGGACCGGCTCGGCGTCGCGATCATCGACGCGGCCGAGGAGTCCGGCGAGCTGCAGGCCGGCGGGACGATCGTCGAGGGGTCCTCCGGCAACACGGGCATCGCGCTCGCACTGGTCGGCGCGGCTCGCGGGTACCGGGTCGTCATCACGATGCCCGAGACGATGAGCGTCGAGCGTCGTGCCCTCATCCGCGCCTACGGTGCCGAGATCGTCCTCACCCCGGGGCCCGAGGGCATGAAGGGCGCGGTGTCGAAGGCGGAGCAGATCGTCGCCGAGACGCCCGGCGCGATCCTCGCCCACCAGTTCGAGACGCCGGCGAACGCGGCCATCCACCGGAAGACGACGGCGGAGGAGATCCTCCGCGACACCGAGGAGCACGTCGACGTGTTCGTCGCGGGCGTCGGCACGGGCGGCACGATCACCGGTGTCGGCCAGGTCCTCAAGGAGCGCGTGCCCGGTGTGCAGATCGTCGCGGTGGAGCCGAAGGACTCGCCGCTGCTGACCGAGGGCAAGGCGGGTCCGCACAAGATCCAGGGCATCGGCGCGAACTTCATCCCCGAGGTCCTCGACCAGTCGGTCATCGACGAGGTGTTCGACGTCGAGCTGGACGACGCGCTCCGGGTCGCCCGCGACCTCGGCACGCAGGAGGGCATCCTCGCGGGCATCTCGTCCGGCGCGATCATCCACGCCGCGATCGAGATCGCCGCACGCCCGGAGAACGCGGGCAAGCGGGTCGTCGCGATCGTGTGCGACACCGGTGAGCGCTACCTGTCGACCGTCCTCTTCGAGGGACTCACTGCGTGAGTCGTCCCGCCCGACGAGGCGTGCTGCGGACCGTCCGGGAGGACCTGGCCGCAGCACGCCGCGGTGACCCCGCGTCCCGTGGCGATCTCGAGAACGCGATCGTCTACTCGGGACTGCACGCCGTCTGGACCCACCGACTGACGCACCGGCTCTGGATCGCCGAGGGCCTGCCGGGGTCGCGGTTCGCGGCCCGGGTCCTCGCGCAGGTCGCCCGGTCGGTCACCGGCATCGAGATCCACCCCGGTGCCCGCATCGGCCGTCGGTTCTTCATCGACCACGGCATGGGGGTCGTCATCGGGGAGACCGCGGTGGTCGGCGACGACGTCGTGCTCTTCCACGGGGTGACCCTCGGCGGCCGCGGGGGCGACCACGGGCCCGGAGCCCGTCGGCACCCGGCGGTGGGGGACCGCGTCGTGCTCGGTGCCGGGTCGTCGCTCATCGGCGCGATCACGGTCGGCGCGGACTCCGTCGTCGGCGCGAACACGGTGGTGACGAAGGACGTCCCACCGGGGTCGGTCGTGACGGGTGTCGCCGGGACGGCCCGCCCGCGCTCGGGACACGAGGGCGTCCCGCCCCTCTGACGCGCCGGGGTCAGCTCTTCTCGCAGGCGATCCCGTCGCCGTCGGCGTCCATCTTCTTGTTCGCCGCGTACAGCGCGTCGTCCTTCTTCACCGTGCCCTTGAGTGCCCGGTACGTGACCTTGCCCTTCGAGGTGACGCGGTTCTTCGTGACGGACTTCTTCGCGATCCCGCCCGAGTACACCTTCTGCACGGCGGTGCAGTTCTTGTAGACGGTGGGGGCGGCCTGCGCGGTCGAGGCGCCGCCGACGACGGCGGTCGCAGCGAGCACGGCGGTGGCGGCGGCGATGCTGAGGGTTCGGGTGATGTGCACGGCCTGAGGATAGTTCGGAACCGGGGTCCGCACGCACCCCAGAACGAGGTGCACCGTCGGCGGTCCGGTGCATGCTGGAGCACATGGACGGCGAGACGCTGCACGAGGTCGCGATCCGCACCGCGATGGCCCTGCCCGCGGTGGCGGAGACCCAGCCCTTCGGTGAAGGCGCGTTCGTCTACAAGGTCGTCGGCAAGATGTTCGTGATGACCTCCGAGCTCCGTGGCGTGCCGATCGTGAACCTCAAGTGCGCGCCGCCCCACGGTGCCGCCCTGGTGCGCGACCACGCCGAGATCACCCCGGGCTGGCACATGAACAAGCAGCACTGGATCACGCTGTCACCCGGGGACGGCATCGACGAGACCCTGGTCGAGGACCTCGTCGGCAACGCGTACGACCTCGTCGTCGCGAAGCTGCCGCAGGCGAAGCGCCCGATCGACCCCGTGCGCCGGACGCAGCAGGACTGACCACGGCCCGGCGGACCGCCCGCACTCAGGCGGTCGCGCGCGCCAGGACCTTCGACACGTCCCGGACGACCTTCGGCGCGAGCCCACCCGTCCCCGGGCCACCAGGACCCGTCCCGCGCCCCGACGACAGCACGGCCTGTGCCTGCTCGGGCGTCAGGCCCGTGAAGAGCTGGCCGATCGTGACGCCGTGGTCCGGTCGGTGGGTGACGACGACCGGGTCGCCGGCGGACACGGGCCCGGACCGCACCACGCGGAGGTAGGCGCCGGGGCGGCCCTCCTCCGTGAACCGCTTGACCCACTTGTCCACCCGCATCCGGCGGGCGAAGGTGCCGCAGGGGATCCGCGGGATCGTGACCTCGAGCTCGAGGGTCTCGCCGATCCGCCAGCGTTCCCCCGTCACGGCGCCGGTGACGTCGACGCCCGTCGTGCGCAGGTTCTCGCCGAACAGCCCCGGCGGGACGTCCCGGTCGAGCAGGTCCGCGAAGTACGCCGCGTCCTCGTCCGCGTAGGCGTACACCGCCTGGTCCTCGCCACCGTGGTGCTTCCGGTCCGCCTGCACGTCGGCGTACAGCCCGAGCGGACGGACCCGGACGGGGCCGTCGACGGGGCGCTTGTCGATCGCGGTGACCCCGATGGTGCCGGAGTCGGGCAGCAGGCGGTCGACGCGGCAGACGGCGGTGACGAGGGACATGCCCCCAGCCTGCCGCAGAACCCGCGCACGCAGAAGTGTGACGATCCGGCTGTTCGTTCCGTCCCATCGGTGAGCACCCCGATGGAGGACCCCGTCATGACCGACACCGCACCCGCAGCACACCTCGCGACCACCGCGCTCGTCCGCGTCGGGCACGAGCACGTCCTGGCGCAGGCACGCGTCCGGTCGCTGTCCGCGCGGCCCGTCGGCCCGATGAAGGTCCGCCGCACGCACGGACACCCGGCCCACACGGCCTAGCGGCACGACGGCACCGCACTCAGGAACCCCCGACCCCACACCAGTAGAAGGAAAGCGTGCACCACCAGCCCCTCACCGACCTCGACGACGCCGTCCTCGCTGGTCGATCGTCCGACGGCGACGTCCGGGCGTTCGAGGTCCTCATCCGGCGCCACACCCCCCTGCTCCGTGCCTACGCCCGCCGGACCCTCGGCTCGACCGACGAACTCGACGACGTCGTGCAGGAGACGTTCATCACCGCCTGGAACCAGCTCGACACGCTCCAGGACGGTGCCCGGGTCAAGGCGTGGCTCATGCGCATCCTCAGCCGGAAGTGCATCGACCGCATCCGGGCCCGGCGGTTCCACGACGACGTCACCGAGCTCGAGGTCGAGGCACCGGCGGACGACGCACCCGAACGCGTCGCCGAGGCCCGCTCCCGCGAGGAAGCGGTCGAGACGGCGCTCGCGGAACTGCCCGAGGCGCAGCGCCGCACGTGGGTGATGAAGGAAGTGCTCGAGTACTCGTACGAGGCCATCGCGGAGGAACTGGACCTCCCGACCTCGACCGTCCGGGGACTGCTGTCCCGGGCGCGCAAGAACATGATCCGTCTCATGGAGGGATGGCGATGACCGAACCCGATCCCGTCCGGCTCGACTCCCTCGAACCCGACGACCTCGACGGCCACACGATCGACGAGCTGGCCGACTACCTCGACGCCGGCATGCAGCCGGCCGACCCGAGCATCGACCACTCCGCCGCGTGCCAGAACGCCCTCGCCGCCATCGTGCGGCTCCGGCAGTCCTCGCTCGGCTCGCTCGAGGCCGCTGCCGAACAGGAAGCACCCGCCGACGAGTCGTGGATCAGCGGCGTGCTCGCGAACATCTCGCTCGAGGCACGCGCCGGCCGTGACGTCCCGCTCCGCCCGGCGGCGCCCACCGAACGCCCGGTCATGACCGAGGGCGCCATCCGCTCGCTCGTCCGGACCGCCGGCGACGCGGTGCCCGACGCGCTCATCGCACGGTGCACGCTCGAAGGGGACGTCACCGAGCTCGGTGCCCCGGTGCGCATCGTCGTCGAGATCGCCGTCCGCGCCGGGTCGACGATCCAGCGCGTGGCGTCGGACATCCGCGAGACCGTCGCCGAGGTCCTCGCGACCGAGACCGACCTGCTCGTCGAGTCCGTGGACGTTGTGGTGCGCGACCTGCTGCCACCGTCCGACGACGAGCCGGGCCCCGACGCCGAGGAGGAACGAGCATGAGCAGCCACGACGAGACCTTCGCCGCGATCGAGGCAGCGGTCGTCGCGGTCCCCGGGGTCGCCGAGCTCTACCGGGCACGCCCGACGCTCGGCAGCGCGGTCGGTGCCGCCAAGAACCTCGCGACCCGCACCACGGTCGCGCGCGTGGTGCTCGACGACGACGTCCTCCGCATCGTGATCGGGACCGACGGTTCCGTCCCGGCACCCGAGACGGCACGCGCGGCACACCTCGCGGCGCTCGCCGCCGCGACCGAGCACGGCCTGCCGCTCAGCCGGGTCGACGTGCGGATCGCGCGCGTCGGCTGACGCACCCGCCTGCGGTTCGGGAGGGACGTCGCGGGCCCGCGCCGCGCCTCCCGTCCGTCAGCCGGTCACCGTCACCGGCTCGCTCACGTCCGCCTGCGGGTCACGGTCGCCGGTCGGCGACCTCCAGCACGACGACCACGGCGGCGACGAGCAGTGCCGTCGCCACGAGGGACACCGACGGCACGGCGATGCTCGCGAGCACCGCGAGCGCGAGTGCCACGACGACGACGTTCCAGCCGAGGCTGAGGGACGGCCGGAGCGCCAGCGCCCAGATCGACAGCACGAACAGCGCGACCGGCACGGCGATCGTGGCGGCGACGGTCGCGTGCGACAGGTCGGCCTCGCCCGCGTCGGCGCTCACCGCGACCTCGATCCCCGCCGGGAGTGCCCCGGCCGCGGCGAAGACCAGGTAGTGGCCGTAGCCGAATAGGAGCGCGGTCGGCAGGGACCGGATGTGGTCGTGCTGCTCGCGGGAGAAGTAGATCCACCACAGTCCGGCGACGATCACGAGCCCGCACGCCGCCAGCACGAGGAGCGACCCGAGGTGGTCGGCGTGCGCGATGCCGTCGATGACCGCGTTCGCCGAGGCCACGAGCCCCTCGCCGAGGACGATCAGCGTGAAGAGGGAGTAGCGCTCCGCGATGTGCCGGGTGTGCCACGGGGTGGTCTGCGTGCCGGCCTCCGCGAACGGCGGGACGAGGACCTCGAGCAGGATGAGCACCGGGATCACACCCCACGAGACGCCGTCCGGCAGCAGGAGCGCGAGCACCCAGAGCACCTGCACGACGACGATGCCGCCGGCGTACCGGAGTGCGGTCCGCCGGTACTCCGACGACGACGCGGCGACCCGGAGCCACTGCCCGACGAGGGCGAGCCGCATGATGACGTAGCCGAGCACGACGACCGTGGTCGACCCCTCGACCATCGCGGCGTGCACCCCGGCGGCGAGCACGAGGACCCCCGCCATCTGCACGAAGGTCATCACGCGGTAGAGCCAGTCGTCGGTGTCGAACGAGGTGGCGAACCAGGTGAAGTTGATCCACGCCCACCAGATCGCGAAGAAGACGAAGGCGTACGCGAGGACGGCCGACGAGACGTGCCCCTCGACCTCGATCTCGTGCAGGTTCGTCGCGGCGAACCCGACGGCGACCACGAAGACGAGGTCGAAGAGGAGCTCGAGGGGGCTGGCGGCGCGGTGCCCCTCGGTGGGGTCGCGGGGTGCCATGCGGCGGAGTCCGATGGTGGTCACCTGCGTATGCCTACACGACGAACGACCCCGGGTGCAGGACCCGGGGTCGTTCGTCGTGCGTGCCTGGCGTCGGCTCAGTAGAAGTTCGACGCCTGCGAGTGCGACCACGCGCCGCACGGGGTGCCGTACGCGTCGCTGATGTACTGCAGGCCCCAGGTGATCTGGGTGGTCGCGTTCGTCCGCCAGTCGGACGCGATCGTGGCCATCTTCGACCCGGGGAGCGCCTGCGGAATGCCGGTCGCGCCGCCGTTCGCGTTGACGGCCTGGTAGTTCCAGCCGGACTCCTTGGTCCACAGGTTGTCGAGGCACTGGAACTGGTCGGAACCCCAGCCGTACTTCGACGAGGCGAGCGAGCTCGCGGTCGCCTTGGCGCCCTCGACCGTGTTCGCGGCGGCCTGCTTGCGCGCGGCCTCGGCGGCTGCTGCCCGTTCGGCCGCGGCGCGCTTCGCTGCGGCGGCAGCGGCGGCCTTCGCGTCGGCGTCCTGCTTGTCCTGCGCGGCGCTGGCGTCCGCGACCGCCGTCGTGGCGTCGACCGTCGAGGAGATCCGCGAGGTCAGTGCCGCGCCGGAGAGCTTCCGGTAGTCGTCGAGCGCGTCGATGCGGCGCTCGAGGACGCCGGTGTCGGTCTTCTCGTTCGCCGAGTCGGCGATCGTCTCCGCCGTGGCGATGGTCGCCGCGGCCTGCGCCCGGTCGAGCGCGGTCCCGGCGAGTGCCGGTGCCGCGGTCGCGCTGGCGGTCGGCATGCCGAGGGCCTCGCCGATCGCGGGCTGCGTGCCGACGGTGGCGATGCCTCCGGCGACCGCGAGGACTGCGGCCCCGCCCACGATGAGCGTGGTGGGGCGGCGGAGCGCGCGGCGGAGGCGCCGGTTGGGGGAGCTCAGGGCCTCACGTCGGGTCGAGGCGGTGGTGGTGGGGAGGTCGGTGTTGCGTCCTGTCATCGATTCCGGTGGTCGGCCGGCTCGTGGTGCGTGACTCGTGACGCTGCACGCGGGGTGGGGGAGCGCGCAGGGGTGCGGATGAACGAGACGTCCGTCGTCAGGAGTTCGCGAGCCGGGGGAGGACCGGACGGTGGTGTGGGGCCCGTCCGTCCGCCGACGGGCGACCGTGGGGTGGCCGCCGCTGGGCGAAGCCGCCACGATGACCGGTGTTGCTGGGTGCACCGTCCAGTTTGTCTGGCAGAACCGTCCGTCCACCCGTTGGTAACGGTTCGGTAACGGGCTGGTCAGGCCCGCGAGGTGTGAGCTTCCTGGGTGCGGTCGCCCTGCGCGACGCGTTCGAGGGCGTCGAGCGCGGCGGCGATGGCGTCGACGTCGGTGTCGGGCAGTTCGGCGATGAGCTCGGCGACGATGCCGGTGCGGGTGGAACGGGCTCGCTCGACCGCTGCGATGCCCTCGGGGGTGGCCGTCACCATGAACGCCCGACCGTCCCGGGGGTCCGCCTCGCGCTCGATGAACCCGCGCTGCTCGAGCTCGGTCAGGATGCGGGTCATCGTCGGCTTCGTGACGACCTCGATCCGCGACAGGTCGCCCGGGCGCAGGGGTCCCTCGCGCTGGATCGTCGCCAGCGCCGAGACGATGCCGTACCCGAGCGAGGCCGAGTCCGTGCGGGCCCGCCGGTTGATCCGGCCGACCGCCGCGGCGAGGCGTGCGGCGATCTCGGTACGGTCCGGCTGGCGGTGGCTCATACGGTGCTCCGGGTCGCTCGACGGGGTGGTCGGGGCGATGCTACCGGCTCGTCGGACCGTGTGACTGAGAGCGTCGCGCGGGTCGCCGCGCTGTCGCCGACCGCCGTGACGGACGGAGCACGCCCGCCTCGCGAGGGCGAGACGGGCGTGTTCCTGTACGGGTGTTCAGGCAGGGTCAGCGTTTCTCGCCGGGGAGCAGGTGGATCGCCTCGGTCGCGAGCTCCGCCTCGATGTTGTCCCCGGACGCGGTGGCCTCACGCAGACGGCGGAAGTCGGCCGTCATCTGGTCCCAGTCGACGAGCTCGTCGAGGTTCGGCAGCCGCAGTCGGAACGCGAGGCCGTCCATGGTGTCCCGGCAGACGCGCTGGAGGTTCTCGTTGCCGCACTCCTCGACGTAGCGGGCGAACACGGCGAGGGCGTCACGGTTCACCGCGGCGACGTCGTGCGACTCGTAGTCCGCGATCGTGGCGTCGAGCTGGGCGAGGATCTTCTTCTTCGCGCTCGCACCGAGGCGCGGGACCGCCAGCCGCACGACCCCGCCGAACAGGACGCCCAGGGTCTGCAGCGCCTCGACCACCTCGGTCGGGTCCGGCGTGGTGACGCGGGTGTAGCGGTTCGGCGCCATCTCGATCAGGCCGGCGCGTGCGAGCTGGCTCAGTGCTTCGCGGATCGGGGTGCGGGAGACACCGAGCCAGGCGATGAGCTCGTCGTCGTTGAGCCGCTCGCCGGGCTCGAGCGTGCCGTCCATGATCGCGGCGTGGATCTTGAGCCGGACGGTGTCGCGGAGCAGCTGGTGCTCGGTCGGTGCACTGCTGGGGACCGGCATGCGGGTTCCTCCGGGATCGTGGCGTCGGCGGGCGTCCCACCGGTCGGTGCGGACGCACGGTTCACCGTACCTGATATGTGAACGGTGTCCCTGTCGGCTCGGAGCGTGTCAGTCGTGGGGGTGGAGCAGCCGGAGGGTCACCGGGTCCTCGGTGCCGTCGTACCAGCGGTCGAGGACGGCCCGGAACGGCTCCGGGTCGGCGGCGGCCGCGGCGAACAGGGTCATGGACGACCGGAGCTTCAGCGCGTCGATGCCCCCGAGCAGGTCGTCGGCGGTCCGGGCCGGGGCGGACTCCGCCGCACGGGTCGCCTCGAGCAGCCGCGGGCCGAGGACGGGGTGGTCGAGGTACGCCCGGGTCTCGTCGATGCCGTCGAGTGCGTACCGCTGCGCGGTGGGCGAGCGGCCGAGCCCGGCGAGCTGGGGGAACACGAACCACATCCAGTGCGACGACTTCCGGCCGCGCCGCAGCTCGGCGAGCGCGGTGTCGTGCACACCCTGCTGCGCGCGGACGAACCGGTCGAGGTCGAACCGGTCCGTGCCGTGCTGGTCGGTGTCGTGCGGATCGTCGCTCACCGGACCACGTCTCCCCAGGCGTAGCGGACGGTCGTGCCGTCCACGACGAGCAGCGAGTCGGGTTCGCGGTCGAGGAGCCCGGGCATCCCGACGGCGTCGGGCAGGTCGCCGCCGAGCCGCTCGAGCCGTGCCGACCGAATCGTCAGCGGTGGGTGCTGGCGCTGCCAGAACAGCGTCTGCGCGAGGTGCCGGGCGTGGATGCCCTGTCGGGTGGTGAGGTCCGTCGCCAGCCGGTCGTCGACGACGTCACCGGCCACGACCCGGACGGTGGCATCGTGGCGGGGTCGCACCGCGCCTCCAGGCCCACCCGTGCTGCCCGGCCAGACCGGACCGCCGGGCCACGCCGCGCCGGACCCTGGTCCGCCCCGGCGTCCGCGGAGCCAGCGGACCGGGTGGAGGGAGCGTGCCGGGTGCCGCACCGACCGGTAGGACAGCGTGTCCCCACGACGTCGCGCCCGCGCGTGCGCGAACGTGTACGGCACCCCGAGCAGGGCGTGCGCCGCCACGATCGCGGGCACGTTCGCGGTGTCGACCGTGCGGTAGGCGACCCCGCGGCGACCGCGGTCGTCGACGGTGAGCACCTCGATCGTCACCTCGGTCATCGAGCCGAGGCGTCCGGACGGCGGGAACGGCGGCACCCGGGTCTCGCGGAAGACGTACGCCGTGAGGCCGGCCCACGCACTGCCGTCGACGACGTCGGGGCGGGTGCCGCGCGGCACCAGACGCGCGAGCGACTCGGGGTCGTGACGCCAGTGCGCGAAGACGACGTCCTCCCACGCGTGCACCGTCACCGGTCGGTGCAGCAGGGGGACCGCGGCTCGGTCCCGCGCGGGCTCGGTCACCGTCGTGGCGCGTGCCGGCCGACGCGCACGGCCCAGGCGACGAGGGGTGCCTGCAGCGGCAGGCGGAGCACCGACACGAGCCGCATCGCCCGCGTCGACCGCGGGCTGTCGAGCAGGTCGTTCGCCATCTTCACGTTCGCGGGGAAGACGGCGAGGAACAGCGCGGCGGCGGCCCAGCCCGCGGCACGGCGGGTGGCCGGGATCGCCAGGCCGGTCGCGATGCCGAGCTCGGCGGCGCCGGACGCCAGGGTGGTCAGGCGCGGCGGGAGGGCGTCCGGGACGATCCGGTCGTAGCCCCTCGGCCGCAGGAAGTGGGTGACGCCGGCCCCGCCCAGCACGACGGCGAGGAGGGTGGCGGTCCGGGTGGCGCGTCGTGCGCGCTCGCGTCGTCGCATGCGTCCATCGTGCCCGCGGCGCGCTCGGGACGCACGGAGAGTCCTCAGGTCAGGTCAGGTCAGGTCAGTGCGGTCGCGACGAGGTCGAGGACGACCGTCGCCACGTCGGCCTTGCTGCCGGAGGCCTCGCGGACCACCTCGCCGCCGGGGACGAGCACCTCGACGGCGTTCTCCTCGCGTTCGAACCCCGCGGACCAGCCGACGTGGTTCACGACGAGCATGTCCGCCGGCTTGCGGGCGATCTTGGCGCGGCCGAGCTCGATGCGCGCGGCACGGTCGGGTTCGGTCTCCGCGGCGAAGCCGACGATGATCTGGCCGGTCCGGCGGGACGCGACGAGGTCGGCGAGGACGTCGGGGTTCCGCACCAGCTCCAGCGTCATGGTGTCGCCCTGCGCCTCCTTCTTGAGCTTGTCGGCACGCACCTCGGCTGGCCGGTAGTCGGCCACGGCCGCGGTCATCACGACGACGTCGGCATCGGCTGCTGCGGCGTGGACGGCGTCGGCGAGCTCCAGGGCGGACCCCACCGGCACGACGGTCGCGTCGAGTCCGGCGGTCAGCGACGCGTCCACGTTCGCACTCACGAGCGTCACGGCCGCGCCGCGTCGGGCCGCGTCGGCGGCGATCGCGACGCCCTGACGACCGCTCGAACGGTTGCCGACGAACCGGACCGGGTCGAAGGGCTCGCGCGTGCCGCCGGCGCTCACGACGACGCGGACGCCGGCGAGGTCGCCGAGCTCACCGCGGGCGCCGGTGGTCCCCGCCTTCTCGGCGGCGGCTGCGGTCGGCGGGAGGGCGGTGTCGGTCGGGAGGCGCGGGTCGTCCCCGTCGCCGCGACCCGCGTCCGTCGGGTTGTCCGGGCCGGTCCGGCCGGCCGGTGCCGGGTCGTCCAGCACCGCGAGGGCCCCGGCGACGATGTCCTCGGGCTCCGCCATCCGGCCGATCCCCGCGTCGTCGCCCGTCAGGGCCCCGACCACGGGGCCGACGAACCGGACGCCGCGCTCCCGCAGGGTCTGGACGTTCGCCCGGGTCGCCGGGTGCTCCCACATCTGCGGGTGCATCGCGGGAGCGACGACGACGGGCGCCTCGGTCGCGAGCAGCGTCGTGCCGAGCAGGTCCCCGGCGAGCCCCGCGGTCATCCGGGCGAGCGCGTCCGCGGTGGCGGGGGCGACGACCACGAGGTCCGCCCGGCGCCCGAGCGAGACGTGGCGTACCTCGGCGACGTCCTCGAACACGCTCGTGGTGACGGGGTTGCGGCTGAGCGCCTCGAGGGTCGGCAGCCCGACGAAGCGGAGCGCGCCCTCGGTCGGGACGACGTGCACGTCGTGTCCCCGCTTGACGAGGTCGCGGACCACGCCGACGGCCTTGTACGCGGCGATGCCCCCGGTGATCCCGACGACGACGGTCAGACGGCGCTCTGCTGCTGCGTTCACACCGGTCACGCTACCCGGCACGTCGTGCGAGGATCGATCCCATGTGCACCGTCGTCGTCCGCGTCGACCCCGGGGCCGAGTGGCCCGTCACGATGCTCGCCATGCGCGACGAGTCGCCGGAGCGGCCGTGGGACCCGCCGGCAGCCTGGTGGCCCGAGCGCGACCCGTCGATCCGCGGCGTCCGCGACCGTTCGGCGGGCGGGGCGTGGCTCGCGGCGTCCGACGGCGCCGGGCTCGCGGTCGTGCTCAACCGGGGCGAACCGGTGCCGAGCGACGACGGCACGTGGACCACCCGCGGGGTCGTCCCGCTCGACGCGGTCACCGGGGCGCTCCCCGGCCACGACGGCACCCTGCCCACGACGCGCGCCTTCAACCTCGTGCGGGCGACGGCCGACGGCGCCGAGGTCACGACGTGGGACGGCACCGAGGTCCGGACGACCGCGCTCGGCCCCGGCGTGCACATGGTCACGCACGGCGAACCGGACGACCCCGCGGCGCCGCGCATCGGGCGGTGGCTCGACGCCTTCCGTGCCGTGGACGCTCCGGTCGGGCCGCCGGTGCTCGGCCCCTTCGACGAACTGCGGGCGGCCGACACCGGTGCCGACGCCGGCGACGGGTGGGGTGGCTGGTTCGGACTGCTCGCCGGGTCGGCGTCGCTGCCGGCCGACGACCCGGACGCGATCCTCCGGGACGCGCACGAGCCGGACGGGCACTTCGCGACGCTGTCGATCGTCGCCGCGGCGGTCGCCCCCGGACGTACCGTCCTGCAGCACGCGCGGCTGACCGAGCCCGGCCGGTTGGACGGTTCGGTCGAGCTGCACCGCGCCTGAGCGCGGTCCTCGCCGAGCCGAACCGCGCTGCACCGCGCCTGAGCGCACCCGCAGCGCGCACCCGCGGCCGGACATGGCCGGAGCGCGTACCTTCACCGTTCGTGACCACCGCAACCCGGAGCGTGCTCGCCGTCCTCACGGCGGTCGTCGTGGCCGTCTCCCTCGGGGCGTGCGCCTCGAGCCCGCCGGCCGCTGCCGACGCGACGTCCCACCCGACGGCGACGACCCGCCCCTGGGACGACGCCGCGGGTGTCGGCGTGGTGGTCGTCGGCGACTCGATCAGCGGCGGGCACGGCCTCACCACCGCCGAGGCGTGGCCGGCCGTCGTCGCGGACGCCCAGGGCTGGTCGCTCACGAACCTGTCGTGCGACGGTGCCGGTGTGGCTGCCCTCGGTGACGACGACGACTGCGCGAGCGACTATGCGACCATCGTCGGGCGTGCGGTCGACCTCCGACCCGAGGTCGTCCTCGTGCAGGCGAGCTCGAACGACCTCGGACTCGACACCGCCGAGGTCCGGAGCGCCACCGACCAGGTCGTCGACGAGGTGCACCGTCGGCTGCCGCACGCGCGGCTCATCGGCCTCAGCGCCATCTGGAACCAGGACGCCCCGCCCGCGCAGCTCGCGTCCATCTCGGGGGCGCTCCGGCACGCCCTCGCCCGCGAGGGCGGCACCTACGTCGACATCGGCGAGCCGCTGCAGGGGCACCCGACGTGGATGCAGTCCGACGACGTGCACCCGACCGTGCGCGGACAGCGGGCCATCGCGGCGGCGGTGACGGCCGCGTTCGAACGCGACCACGTGCGGTTCTGACGGCGGACGGGCGGGGACGAGCCGCGCCTCCTGGACCGTCCGACCGACTCAGACGGGCGGGGTGGTCCCGGTGAGGTCCTCGGAGACCGCCCAGAGGGAACGCGCCAGGTCGGCCTTCCGTGCCGACCCGGGGATCGACACGGTCGTGGTCGGCCCGACGAGCCCGAACGGCCCCGACGGTCCGTAGTACGCCCCGCCGACCGCGTTCGGCCCGACCGCGGCGTACAGCAGCGGCTCGGAGCCCTGCTCGACGTCCTGCGTGAAGGGCAGCGCGCGGTTCGAGGACCGGACCGGCTTCGACCGACCGAGCGACCGCCCCGCCGACTGCAGGTTCGTCCGGGTGTAGCCGGGGTGCGCGGCGGTGCTCACGAGCGGCCAGTCGAGCTCGACCGACAGCCGGTGCAGGTGCAGCGCCAGCAGGAGGTCGGCGAGCTTCGACTGCGCGTACGCCCGCCAGCCGTTGTAGCCGCGCTCCCACTGCAGGTCGTCGAAGCGGATCCGGCCGGGGATCGCCGCGAGGCTCGACATCGTGGCGACCCGGGCGTCCGGCGAGCGCAGCAGCGTCGGGAGCAGCAGGTTCGTCAGGGCGAACGGGCCGAGGAAGTTCGTGCCGAACTGCAGCTCGAAGCCGTCGACCGTCTCGAACCGCTTCGGGGGCGCCATCACCCCGGCGTTGTTGACGAGGACGTCGAGCGTCCGGTCGTCCGCGGCGATGCCCGCGGCGAACCGTCGGACACTCGCGAGGTCAGCGAGGTCGAGCTCCCGCACCTCGACGTCGGCACCGGGGTGCGCGGCACGGATGTCGGCTGCGGCCTGGTCGCCCTTCGCGATCGTGCGGACGGCGAGGACGACGGACGCGCCGGCTGCGGCGAGGCGGGTGGCGGTCTCCTTGCCGGTTCCGCTGTTCGCGCCCGTGACGACGATGCGGCGGCCGGTCTGGTCGGGGATCTGCGGCATGGGCGTGACCGTACTCCGCCGGGGGTGCGGATCCGGTGCGAGGGTGCTAGATTGATGCGAACGCATGAACATGCAGATGCATGGACGTGCGGTCGGGAGGACAGGACACCATGAGCAACGCATTCGGCACCGACCGCCCCTCGGACGTGCCACCGCCCGCACCGGAACGGATCGGCCCCGTGCAGCTCGGCCTCGACACCTTCGGCGACGTCACCGAGCTGCCCGACGGCAGCGTCAAGTCGGACGCCCAGAGCATCCGCGACGTCGTCGACCAGGCTGTCCTCGCCGACCAGGTCGGCCTCGACTTCATCGGCGTCGGCGAGCACCACCGTGCCGACTTCATCGTGAGCGCCCCCGAGGTCGTCCTCGCCGCGATCGCCGCCCGGACCTCCTCGATCCGGATCGGGTCCGCCGTCACCGTGCTCTCGTCCGACGACCCGGTGCGGGTGTACGAGCGCTTCGCCACCGTCGACGCCATCTCCGACGGTCGTGCCGAGGTCATCCTCGGCCGCGGGTCCTTCACCGAGTCCTTCCCGCTCTTCGGGTACGAGCTCTCCGACTACGAGGTCCTCTTCGAGGAGAAGCTCCAGCTCTGGGCAGCCCTCCGCGGCGGCGACGCGGTCACCTGGTCCGGCACGAAACGCGCCTCGCTCGTCGACCAGGACGTCTACCCGAAGCTCGAGCACGGCCCCATCCCGACCTGGATCGGCGTCGGCGGGTCCCCGCAGTCCGTCATCCGTGCGGCGTCGTACGGTCTGCCGCTGTTCCTCGCGATCATCGGCGGGCAGCCCGCGCAGTTCGCGCCGTTCTCGCGCCTCTACCGCCAGGCGCTCACGCAGCTCGACCTGCCGCAGCAGCCGATCGCGATGCACTCGCCCGGGTTCGTCGCCGCCACCGACGAAGAGGCGGCCGAGCGCTACTGGCCGTACCACAAGGCCGTCACCGACCAGCTCGGTCGGGAGCGCGGCTGGCCGCCCCTGGACGTCGCCGGCTACCGTGCCGGGCTGTCCGCGGGCGGGTCGCTCTACGTCGGGTCGCCGGAGACGGTCGCCCGGAAGATCGCGCGGAACATGCGGATCCTCGGCGTCTCGCGGTTCGACATGCGGTACGCGACGGGGCGTCTGCCGCACGAGGACATGATGCGGTCGATCGAGCTCTACGGCACGCAGGTCGCGCCGCGGGTGCGCGAGCTGCTTGCGGCGCCGGTGCCGGTCGCGTAGGCGCCGGGTCGACCGCGGCGGGTCGACCGCGGCGGGTCGACCGCGGCGGGTCGGCCGGGTCGGCCGGGTCCGTTCGGGTCGGCCGGATCCGTCCGGGTCCTTCCGGGTTCTTCCGGCGGGCCTGGAGGCGCGGCTCGCCCCGTCCGCGCCGCTCACGGGGTCGCCGGGTACGGTCCAGGGCATGTCGTCACGCCCCGCTGCACTCGAACGTCGGTTCCGTGGTCGGATCATGGGCGTCGGCACGACCTCGGGCATCCGCATCGTGGTCGGCATGTGGGAGCGCTCGCCGTTCGGAGCCTTCACGGATGTCTTCCTCGAGCTGCCGGACGGCTCCTCGGTGCTCCTCGCGCCCGACGAGATCGTGGCCGCGTACGTCTCCGGGACCTACCGGTTCGACACGGTCTCGGTCGTCGACGTCTCGGCTCGCCGGACCGCCAGGGGACTCGAGCTGTCGGCAGGCGCCCTCGAGGCCTCCATCGACGTCGGCACGATCTCCCCGCTCGGGAGGGTGCTCCGCATCGTCCCCAAGCAGATCGCCCGCGACCCCCGGTGGCTCGCCGCGATCGACCCGGTCGCACGGCTCGTCGCACCCGGGTCGGGGACCGCGGGGTCGGCGGGCAACGGGCGTCGCGAGTACTACGGCGTGACCGGGGCACACGACGTCACGGGCGTGCGGGGGACCTGGGCGGGGGAGTCGCTCGGGTCGTTGGCGCCGCTCGACCCGCCGGTGGCGTTCGGGTTCGCCTCGATGCCGCGGATCCCGCAGGTCGTCGACGTCGAGACGACCATCCGCGAGCCGGTCTGAGGCGCGGCGCGCGTCCGGGCGGTCGGGGCGACCCGGAACGACATCGTCGCCGTCGTACGACGTCGGTGTTGTCGCTCCTTGCGGGCGCAACAGTTGCACGCGCGCGGTGGCGACATCGTCGAGGTCGTACGACATCGGTGTTGTCGCACACTCCGGCACACTCCCGCCCGCGCCCGCGCCCGCGACCCCGACCGCGCCCGCACGGCCCCGCAGCCCCGTCCGCCGGACGCGCTCAGCGTCGAGGGGCAGACTGGCCGGAACGGACAGCGCCCCGAGGGCCGGCCGCACGTCGAGCACAACGGGGCGCACGACGCGAGAGGAGCACCATGACCGACACAGAGGCAGACCAGCGCGCAGCCATCTCGGACATCGTCCACGGAGCCCACACGGCACTCCTGACGACCGTGAGCGAGGACGGCCAGCTCCACGCACGGCCCCTCGCCGTGCAGGACAAGGCGTTCCACGGCACACTCCGCTTCCTCGTGCAGGACGGGAGCGAGAAGGTCGAGGACATCGCCCGGAACCCGCACGTCAACGTCGCGATCGAGTCGCAGGGCGGGTACCTGTCGATCGCCGGCACCGCGACGGTCAGCCAGGACGACTCCGTCATCGACGAGCTGTGGTCCCCGTTCGCCGAGGCCTGGTTCCCGGACGGCCGCGAGGACCCCTCGATCCGACTCCTCACCGTCGAGGGCGACTCGGTCGAGTACTGGACGCAGGACACCGGCCCGGTCGGCAGCCTCGTGCAGACCCTCAAGGCCGCCATCGGCAAGCAGAGTCAGCCGGACACCGGCGACCACGGCACGATCGAGCTCTAGCGCCGAAGACGCACGCCCGGCACCGCGCCCGGTCCCCGCACACCGCGGGGGCCGGGCGTCGTCCGTTCGGTCACGGCGGGCCGAGCAGCCACAGCACGGCGACGAGCACCGGCTGCCCGAGCACCGCGCAGACCACCAGGGTCCACCGCATCCACGGCTTCGCCACGAGCTCCGGCGACCCGAACAGCGGCGCGAGCGGCATCAGGAGCCGGGGCGTCGAGGCCATCGGCAACGACACCGCGAAGACGTAGAGCGCGTACGAGGCCGAGAAGACCACGGTCGTGAACCCGAGGCGCCGGGTCGACCGACGCAGCAGCCAGACCGGGTACGACACGAGCAGGAACACCACGATGAGGATCCCGCCCACGCCCAACCACCGGCCGGCGATGAGGAACCACGGCGTGAGCGGCATGAAGTCCACCCGCCCGATGAAGTTCACCCACCAGGACATCTCGGTCTCGAGGTAGGCGTTCGGCGACCCGGTCACGTGCGCGGCGATGAGCGGCCACGCGAACCCGGCGACGACCATCACGACGCCGGCGGCCACGACCCGCACGCGCTCCGCCACGGGGAACGCGTCGAGCGACCGGACCCCCTCGGTCCGACGCGCCCGGATCCACCGCACCAGTGCGACGACCCCGAGGACGAGCGGGATCGCGAGGGCTCCGGGCCGGGTGAACGCGGCGACGACCCCGAGCACCGTGAGGAGCCCGTACCGCCGACGGTCGAGCGCGAGGAGGGCCCCGAACACGAGGGCGAGGAACATGCTCTCGGCGTACCCGACCTGCAGCAGGAACGACAGCGGACCGCACGTGAAGAAGAAGACCGCCCACATGGCCGCCGCCGACCCCGCACGGTCGCGGACGAGCCGGTGCAGCAGGTAGGTGGCGAGCAGTCCGGCGAGGAGTGCGATCGCCGGTGCGCCGACGTCGAACGGCACACCGGTCGACGCGGTCAGCATCCGGATCGTGAAGGGGAACGCCGGGAGGAACGCCCACGCGTTCTGCGCGACGTGGCCCGCGGCGTCGAGCGGCAGGGTCGTCGGGTACCCGTGCACCGAGATCTGCTCGTAGTACTGCCCGTCCCACGCCGTCAGGAAGTTGAGGAAGCCGTGGTCGTTGCCCCAGATCGCGTTCTCCGGCAGGGCGCGCCCGATGAGCGGGAACGCGAGCGCCAACCACAACGTCGACACGATGCGCCCGCCGGTCCACACCAGGAGCACGGCGGCCCACGCCGGCAGGGCGGTCGCGAGGTCGAGGACACGGCGGCGTCCGCTCGCGATCGACTCCGTCAGGGTCCCGTCCAGGCGGCTCACCGCGGCGCTCCGCGGTGTTCGGGCATGGCAGAGGGCACGGTACGAGCGTAGACGGCGATTGCCTGGGTGTTCCTCACGGCTCGGCTCGGGAGGCGCGACTCGCGTTCTGCAGACCGGAACGAGCCCGACGGGCGAGCGGGTCCGGCGCGGGGCGCTCACCTAGCCTGGGAGCGTCGTCCTCCGGCCGCGACGGCGCGGTCGGTGCCGTGGGCGACGTCCGAACGACCCCGATCGACACCGAGGAGCACCGTGCCGAACAAGACCGCCATCGTGACCGACAACGCGCCGAAGCCCGCCGGCCCGTACAGCCAGGGGATCGTCGCGAACGGTTTCCTCTACACCGCCGGCTTCGGCCCGCAGGACCCGGCCACGGGCGAGATCGCCGACGACGTCGCCGGGCAGACCGCCCAGGTGCTCGCGAACGTCGCCGCCGTCCTGGCCGAGCACGGCGCCACGCTCGACGACGTCGTGAAGTCGACGGTCCACCTCGAGCACTCCGACCGCGACTTCCCCGCCTTCAATGAGGAGTACGCCAAGCACTTCTCGCAGCCGTACCCGGTCCGCACCACGGTGCAGTCGCACCTGGCGAACATCCTCGTCGAGATCGACGTCGTGGCGGTGCTCCCGACGGCGGAGTGACCCGGCCGGCCCCGGCGTGATCGCTCGGCGTGCTCGCTGAGCGAAGCCTCATCGACCCCCGGTGCGCGCACCGCCCGGACGGCTCCACGTCGTCCGGCGGATGCCGGCACCGGGGGTCGCGTGCGTCAGGACGCCGTCGGTGAGCACCGGGACGCCCGCGACGAGGACGTCGTCGACGCCCTCGGCCAGCAGCATCGGCTCGGCGTACGTCGATCGGGCTCGGACGCGCTCGGGGTCGACGACGACGAGGTCGGCGATCCACCCGGGCGCGACGGCGCCGCGGTGCCCGAGTCCGAAGCGCTCGGCGGGCAGGGTCGACAGGTGCTGCTGGACCTCCCACCACGTGAGCAGCCCGGGCCGTGCGTAGTCCCCGAGGTACCGCGCGAAGGTGCCGTACGCACGGGGGTGCGGGTGCGTCCCGACGAAGATGCCGTCGGACCCGCCGGTGTGGCCGCCGGACCGGAACAGCTCCGCCAGCTGCTCGGGCGTCCGCGGGTGCGGCACCCGCATCACGACCGTGACCTGCAGGTCCGAGTCGACCAGGACGTCGAGCGCGAGGTCGACCGCGTCCGTCCCGGTGGCCGTGGCGGCCTCGGCGAGGGTGCGGCCCTGCAGCGCGTGGAACTCGGGCGCGGGGACGTGCGACAGCGTGATCTGCTCGGCCCAGCCCGGTCCGAGGTCGGCGCGCCCGAGGACCCGTTCGAGCACCGCGGCGCGGACGGCAGCGCGCCCGCCGTCCACTGCGAGCGCCCGGGCGAGGTCGTCGGTGCCCGGCCGGGCCAGGCCCGCGGGCAGGAGCAGCATCGACAGGATCGTGCAGCCGCGCGAGTACGGGTAGGCGTCGAACGACAGCGGGGCGCCCTGGGCCTCGGCGTGGGCGAGCTCCGCCAGCGCGAGGTCGACGGGAGCGTGGAGGTGCGAGACGTGGGCGCGGCCGCCGCCGGCGCGCACGATCCGGACGACCTCCTCGATGCCGGCGCCGGCGTTCGTCTCGTAGCCGCCGCGCATGTGGGTCACGTAGGTGCCGCCGGCGGCCGCGGACTCGGCGGCGAGGGCGGCGATCTCCGCGGTGCCGGCGTGGAGTCCGGGGACGTAGTCGAGGCCGGTCGCGAGCCCCACGGCGCCGTCCGTCATGCCCTGCCGCACGAGGGCGCGCATGGCGTCGAGCTGGCCCGGGTCGGCCGGGGCCGGGTCGTCGCCCGTGACCTCGTGCCGGACGGTGCCGGCCGGCACGAGGGTGGCGACGTTCAGCGCGGTCGTGCCGTCGTACGTCGCGAGCAGCCCCCCGATGCCGCCGCCGCGGTACGTCGGGTGGGGGCCGTCGATCGCCGCGAAGTACCGTGCGGCGTAGGAGCCGTCGCCCGGTGCCGCCCCGACGCCGTCCTGTCCGGTGACGATCGTCGTGACGCCCTGCCGGAGGAGGGCGAGCTGCACGGGCTCGTCGAACACGAGGGACCCGGCGTGGGAGTGCGCATCGACGAACCCGGGCATGACGAGCCGGCCGGTGCAGTCGACCACCGTGGCGTCGGCCCCGGCCCGGAGGCGCTCGCCCGGCCCGCCTCGCTCGGCGACCAGTCCGTCGCGGACGAGGACGTCCGACCGGTGGGCCGTGCCGTCGGTGTCGACGACCGAGCCGCCGGTGAGCAGGACCTCGGACGTCACCGTGCGAGCCCCGCGACGAGTCGCTCGGCGCGGGTGCGGAGGCCGTCCAGGTCGCCGGTCGTCAGGGCGTCACCGACGAGCGGCGACCCCAGGCCGACGGCGACGGCGCCGGCCGCCAGGTACTCGGACGCGTCCTCGACGCCGATGCCGCCCGTGGGGATGACGTCGACGAAGTCGAGCGGGGCGAGGACCTGCTTGAGGAACGCGGGGCCGCCGAGCTGTGCGGCCGGGAACACCTTGACCGCGCGTGCCCCGAGCTGCCAGGCGCGGACGATCTCGGTCGGGGTGGCGGCACCCGGGTACCAGCCCAGACCACGCTCGTGCGCCCGTTCCCCGATGTCCGCGTCGAGGTGCGGGCTCACCGCGAACACGGCACCCGCGGCGGCGGCCTCGTCGAGCTGTCGTGGTTCGAGGACCGTGCCGACGCCGATCGACGCGCCCGTGCCGTAGCGCTCGGCGGCCCAGGCGATGCCCTCCCGCCAGCGGGGCGTGTTGGTCGTGATCTCGATCGCCCGGACCCCGGCGTCGACCAGTGTCGCGACGACGTCCTCGACGTGCTCACCCGTCCCGCCGCGCAGGATCGCGATCGCCGGGCCGGCGGCGTGCCGGTGCCGGACGCGGGGAGCGGCGGACGGGTCGGTGCTGGTGGTGTTCGTCATGGTCTTCGTTCCTCGCCTCAGCGGTCGACGCGGTCGTGGACGGCGTGGTCGACGTCCGTGGGGGTGGTCGGGTCGTGCAACGCGGCCGGGTCCGGGCGGCGCCAGTCGCTCTCGACCGTGCAGGCGAGCGCACCGGCGTCGGCGGCACGGTCGAGCGCCTCGGCCGTCGTGGCTCCGCCGAGGGTCGCCGCGAGCCAGCCCGCGACGAAGGCGTCACCGGCACCGACGGGGTCGACGACGCGCACCGGGGTCGCCGGGCGCCGCAGGAACGCACCGTCCACCGACGCCACCGCGCCCCGGGAGCCGAGCTTGACGACGGCACGACCCCGGCCGAGGGCGGCGAGCTCGTGTGCGAGCGTCTCGTCGTCGCCCTCGTCGTCGCCGAGTCCGAGCACGAGTCGGGCCTCGTCGTCGCCGGCGAAGACGATCGACGACCGTGCGGCGACGGCCCGGTATCGGGCGCGGGCGGTCTCGGCGTCGATGAGCTTGGGCCGGTGGTTCACGTCGAAGGACACCGGGACCCCGGCGGCGTCCGCGCGGTCGAGCGCGGCCTGGACGGTGGCCCTGGCGTCCTCGGAGAGGGCGAGGGTGATGCCCGTGACGTGCAGGAGCGCTGCGCGTTCGACGGCGCTCGCCGGCAGGTCGCTCGCCCGCAGCGCCGACCCCGCCGAACCCCGGCGGTGGTAGGTCACCCGCGTGCGTCCGTCGGCCAGGCGCTCCTTCATCATGATGCCCGTCGAGCGGTCCGGGTCCGGCACCGCGACGACGTCGACGCCCGCGCTCCGGACGTCGCGCGTCACGCGGTCCCCGGCGGGGTCGGTGCCGACGCGACCGATCCACGTCGTCGGGACACCGGCGCGCACGAGGCCGATCGCGACGTTGCTCTCGGCTCCGCCGGTGTCGACCCGCATGTGCTCGAGGTCGGGGACCGCACCCGTGTCCCCGCCGGTGAGGAGCAGCATCGTCTCCCCGAAGGTCAGGACGCGGCCGGTCACCGGGTGCCCTTCGCCAGGGCGAGCTGGGCGGAGGAGGAGCCGAGCGCGACCGAGATCTCGAGCGCGGTCCGGACGACGCCGTCGCCGAGTTCGCGGACGGCCGCGGCGGGGAACCGGGAGGCGAGCCCCGAGATGCTCATCGCGCCGACGACCTGGTTCGCGTGGTCGAGCACGGGCGCGGCGACGCAGCGGATGTCGGGCTCGTTCTCGCGGTCGTCGATGCCGTAGCCACGGCCGTGCGTCCGGTCGATCTCGGCGCGCCAGCGGTCGTCGTCCACGATGGAGTGCTCGGTCATCGCCGTGGCCGGTTCCGCCAGCACCCGGTCGAGCAGCTCCGGCTCGCCGAACGCCACCATCGCCTTGCCCGATGCCGTGTTCCGCATCGGCAGTCGGTTGCCGATCCGCGACCCCATCCGGACCGTGCCCCGCGTTTCGACCTTGTCGACGTAGACGATGTCGGTGCCGTCCGGGACGACGAGGTGGCAGGTGAGCCCCGTGCGTTCCGCGGTCCGCCGGAGGAACGGGGCTGCGGCGGCGCGGAGGTCGATGCCCTCGAGGTAGCTCTGCCCGAGCAGCAGCGCCCCGAGCCCGAGGGTGAAGCCGGCGTCCGGGGTGCGGCGCAGCAGGTCGTTCTCGAGCATCGGGGCGGTCAGCCGGAGCACGGTCGACTTCGAGGTGCCGAGCTCCGCGGCGAGCACGGTCAGCGACACCGACGGCTCGCCGTTCCGGGTGCGGTCGGCGATGCGGTCGAGCAGCCGCAGCCCGCGTCGGAGCGACAGGGCGGCGTTCCGTGCCGGAGCGTCCTCGGTGGAGGGGGCGACGGGGGTGGTGGCGCGCATCAGAACCACGTCGCGATCGTGTCGAGGACGGTCTCGTCGTCGTCGATGACGGTCACCTGGCGCCACTTGTCGAAGACGGTGCACGGGTGCGAGATGCCGAACACGACGACGTCGCCGGGCGTGAGCCCGGGTGCCCCGTCCGCCAGCGCGAGGTAGCAGTGCTGGTCGTCGAGGCGGGTGACGGTGACCGCCCCGGGGTCGGGTGCGACGGGGACGACGCCAGCCGCGCCTCCTGGGCCGACGTGTCGGACGGACCGGACCACCGGCAGCCCCTCGTCGAAGGAGATGTCCCGCTTGCCGACCGCGACGAGCGCGAGCCCGGGCTCTGGGCACGACGTGACGCGTCCCCAGACCTCGATCGCGGCCAGGAGCGAGCCCTCGTCGGGGTGGCGGCCGAAGGGGGTGCGCTCGGCGTAGAAGCCGTCGTCGTGGGTGAGGGAGGCGCCGGACCGGAGCAGCACGTCGAGGTCGTCGGGGCGGGCGGCGACCGCGTCGACCACGCCGTCGAACCAGGCGCTGCCGCCCATGCTGAGCAGGGCGCGCGGGGCCTCGACCAGCGGGCGGACGGCCGCCGCGACGGCGAGCACCCCCTCGACGTAGGCGCGGGCGGCGTGCACGTCGGGCAGGCCGCCCTCGTACCCGGCGACCCCGCGGAGCGAGAGCCCCCGGTCGTGGGCGAGCTGTGCGAGGTCCCGTGCCTGCTGTGCGGTGCGGACGCCGGTGCGACCGCCGGGGAAGCCGACCTCGACGACCACGTGCAGGTCGCCGTCGACCGCGTCCTGTGCCGCGCGGCCGGCCTCGACCCCGGCGGGGGAGTCGACCCAGCAGAGGACGTCGGCGTCCGGGTCGGCGGCGCGGCGGGAGGCGAGCCAGGCGAGACCGGTGGGGTCGAGGACCTCGTTCGCGACGACGATCCGGTGGACGCCGTGCTCCCACGCGACCATCGCCTGCTGGACCGAGGCGACCGTGACGCCCCAGGCGCCGGCGGTGATCTGTCGTGCGGCGAGCGCCGGTGCCATGTGCGTCTTCATGTGCGGCGCGAAGAGCAGCCCGTGCCGCTCGACGTACGCCTGCATCACCGCGGTGTTGTTCGCCAGGGCCGACTCGCGGAGGGTCATCACCGGCAGGTACGCGTGCTCGAGGACGTGCCGGCGCGCCGGTGCTGCCGGGTCGGGCGCGCCCTTCGTGGTGACCGTGCCGGGTGTGGTCGTCATCGATCCTCCTGTGCGTCTGCGGTGCCTCCACGCTCCCGGTGGCCGGGTGTCGGGGGCAACGCGCTCGTCCTCCTCATTCTGCGGTGCAGAACACCATCCCGTCAGCGCCGTCCCCGGACGTCACGGAAACCGATCGGGCATAGCATTTCTCGTGCCATGACGACGACCATGACGACACGACGACGGGGGAGCACCGCGGTGGCCGTGCTCGTCGCAGGGACCTTCTTCATGGAGCTCCTCGACGGCACCATCCTGGCCACGGCCGCTCCCGCGATGGGCCGGGACCTCGGCGTCGACTCGGCGGCCATCGGCGTGGCGATCACGGCGTACCTGGTCACCCTCGCGGTGTTCATCCCCGTGAGCGGATGGTTGACCGACCGGATCGGCTCGCGGACGGTGTTCGCCGGCGCGATCGTCCTGTTCACCGTGGCGTCGGGGCTGTGCGCCCTCTCCACCGGGCTCGTCGACCTGACGATCTGGCGCATCGTGCAGGGGCTCGGCGGCGCGCTGATGGTCCCCGTCGGGCGGCTCGTCGTCCTGCGGAGCGCCGGACGCGAGCAGCTCGTCACGGCCATCGCGATCCTGACCTGGCCGGCCCTCGCCGCGCCGATCATCGCGCCGTTCGTGGGCGGCGTGCTCGTCGACACCCTCACGTGGCACTGGATCTTCCTCATCAACATCCCGCTCGGGGTCATCGCGTTCGTCGCCGCGCTCGTCCTCGTGCCGCAGGAGCGGGCGTCCGAGCGGGTGCCGTTCGACTGGTTCGGGTCGCTGCTCGCCTGCTTCGGCCTCGGGTCGCTCGTGGTCATGGCGTCCCTGCTCGCCCTCGACCGCGTGCCCGTCCTGGCGGTCGTGCTCTCCGGCGTCGTCGGGGCGGTCGGCTGCTGGCTGGCGATCTGGCACTTCCGCCGGGCACCGCACCCGATCATGGGGCTCGACTCGTTCCGGCTCGAGACCTTCCGGGTGTCGCACGCCGGCGGCAGCCTGTTCCGCCTGGCCGTCTCCGCCGTGCCGTTCGTCCTGCCGCTGCTGTTCCAGGACGCGTGGGGGTGGAGCGCCGTGCTCGCCGGGTCCGCCGTGCTGTGGGTCTTCGTCGGCAACCTCGGCATCAAGCCCATGACGACGCCGTTCCTCCGCTGGTTCGGGTACCGGCCGGTGATCATCGTGTCGAGCGCGGTCGCGGCGCTGAGCGTCGTCGCGATGGTGTTCATGACCGAGGACACCCCGTTCTGGCTCCTCGCCGTGCTCCTCGTCGTCAGCGGTGCGGCGCGGTCGGTGGGCTTCACGGCCTACAACACGATCGCGTTCGCCGACGTCGAGCAGGCGGACATGACCCCGGCGAACACGCTCTCGTCGACCCTGCAGCAGACCGCCGCCGGGTTCGGTGTAGCGGTCGGCGCCGTGGTCATCCGGGCCGCGTCGGGCCTCGGCGGATCCGGTCCGTACGACGCCGCGTTCTGGGTCATCGCCGCCCTGCTCGTGGTGGCCTGCGTCGAGGGCGTCCTGATGAGCCGTACAGCCGGCGAGACCGTCCGCCCCGCCCGCCGCGTCCGGGCCTGAGCGCGCATCGTCCGTTTTCCCCGCGGTCACACGCACGAAACCGAGGCCGCGCTACAGTCTCAGCAACAGTCCGCGAACGCCGAGTACGGTTGCCGCGGCAGGGCGACCGGAAACGCCCGGAACAGGAAGGCAGCATGGCCGCGCCAGAGCAGCAGGGGACGATCACAGCCGAGACGGCCGTGGAACCGACCGGGTTGCGCGTCGTCAGCTACAACCTCCGCGAGCACACCGCGAACGGCGAGCTCGCCTCCCTGGCTGAAGCGTCCCAGGCCGACGTCATCTGCGTGCAGGAGTGCGACAGCAACGACCTCGCCCCCTCGATCGCCGGCCTCTCCCTCGCCGCGTCGACCAAGGCGAACCGGCTCGGCCTCGCGATCTACAAGCGCGACGACCGGTTCGAGGTCGAGGACTTCAGCATCCACTCCCTGCAGAAGTCGCTGCACGACCGGGTCCTCGCGCCCGCGCACGAGCGCCTGATCGCCATGCACCTGCGCGACAAGGAGGTCGACGCCGAGGTCATCGTCGCGTCCTTCCACGCCTCACCCCTCACCGCCACGAACTCGCTGCGCCGCAAGCAGATCGAGGCGGCGCACCAGTTCGTCCGCGAGCTCTCGAACGACGCCCCGGCGATCATGGTCGGCGACTTCAACTACCCCTGGTTCCAGACGAACCTGCGCCGGAAGATCGAGCAGCACGGGTTCGCGCTGTCGCTCTCCGACCAGCCGACGTACCTGCGCTACCGCAAGTTCACGGGGCACTTCGACTTCGCGACGAGCGTGGGGCTGCACATCGCCGGCGTGGAGACCCTGCCCGCGGGCATCTCCGACCACCGGCCGATCCTGGTGCGTGCGCACTACGAGCACCCGGGCGCGACGGGCACCGTCGCCACCGTGGAGTCCCCGGCCGCCTGACGCGCCACGTCCGGCCGCCCGGCACCCATTCGTCCTGCGTAGTCGTCGGCCGAGCGGGCAGAACGCGCCGCGTGCGTCCCGCGCGGTCGTCCGCCGAGCGGGCGGAACGCGCCGCGTGCCGCGCGCGTGGTCGTCCGCCGAGCGGGCGGAACGCGCCGCGTGCGTCCCGCCGAGTGGGCGGAACGCGCCGTGTCAGCGCGGTGAGCGTGACGAAGAGTGCCCGCTCGGGGAGCGCCCCGCGCCCAGCAGGCGACGCACAGGAGGCGCGGTGCCGGTCTCGTGGACCGGCACCGCGCCTCCTGGCGGTCGCCTTCCGGGCGCGCGCGTGCCCCGCGCGTCAGCGACGCAGGGTCGCCCGCGCCAGCCGGTTGCCGATGAACTGGCCGAGCTGCACGATGATGACGATCGCCGCCACCGACACGTACACGATCCACCAGTCGTACCGCTGCGACCCGTACGTGATCGCGTACTCGCCGAGTCCACCGCCACCGATCAACGCCCCTTGCGCCGTCATGTCGACGATGCCGATGTAGATGAACGTGTAGCCGAGGATGAGCGGTCCGAGGCCCTCGGGGATGAGGACCGTGAGCAGGATCGACAGCGGGTGCGCTCCCGATGCCCGTGCCGCCTCGACGACGCCGGGGTCCACCGACAGCAGGTTCTGCTCGACGATCCGGGACACCGCGAACGACGCCGCGAGCGAGATCGCGAAGGTCACCGCGGGGACGCCGATCGTGGTCTGCACGACCACGCGGGAGAGCGGGGCGATCGCCGCCAGGAAGATCACGAACGGGATCGGCCGGACGAGGTTCACGACCACGTTGATGATCGTGTACGCGGCCCGGTTGCCGAGCAGGTTGCCCGGGCGGGTGGCGTACAGGGCGAGCCCGAGCGCGAGGCCGATGATGCCGGCGATGACGAGCGACACCAGGGACATCACGATCGTGTCGCGGACGGACGCGACGAAGACGTCGAACGTGTCGATCACGCTCTGGAACGAGTTGTTCACGCTGCCCCCTCCTCGTCGGTGGTGATGCGCGCGGCACGGAGGGCCGCGACGGCCGCGTCGATCTCGGACGGACGGGCCGCGGTCAGCTCGTAGGTGAGCGACCCGATCCGGCGTTCCCGGATCTCGCCGACCCCGCCGTAGACGAGCTCGGCGGTCACCCCGGCGGAGCGGAAGACCTGGTCGATGCGGTTCTGCAGCCCGGCCTCGTCGGTGATCTGGACCGTGACGAGGCGACCGGGGTGCCGTTCGCGCAGCCGCGCGACGGTCTCCGCCGAGGGCCGGTCGTGCAGGGCGGTCCGGACGAAGCGCTGGGCCGCGCCGGTCTGCGGGTTCGCGAAGACGTCGTAGACGTCCCCGACCTCGACGACGCGCCCCTGCTCCATGACGGCGACGCGGTCGGCGATCTGTCGGACGGCGTCCATCTCGTGCGTGATGACGATGATCGTGACGCCGAGCTCCTTGTTCACCCGGCGGAGGAGCCCGAGGACCTCGGACGTGGTCTCGGGGTCGAGCGCGCTGGTCGCCTCGTCGGCGAGGAGCAGGTCGGGCGACGCCGCGAGCGCCCGGGCGATCCCGACGCGCTGCTTCTGCCCGCCGGAGAGCTGTTCGGGGTAGGCGTAGGCGCGGTCGAGGAGCCCGACGAAGTCGAGCAGCTCGGCGACCCGGCGGTCCCGTTCCTCCTTCGGCACGCCCGCGACCTTGAGCGGGTACGCGACGTTGCCGGCGATGGTGCGCGACCGGAAGAGGTTGAACTGCTGGAAGATCATCCCGATGTTGCGCCGTGCCGTCCGGCGGTCCCGCTCGGGCAGCGCCGTGAGCTCGTTGCCGGCGACCGTCACCGACCCGGACGAGGGCAGCTCGAGTGCGTTGACGAGCCGGACGAGCGTGGACTTGCCGGCACCGGAGTACCCGATGACGCCGAGGACCTCTCCCTGGTGCACGTCCAGGGAGACGTCCTCGACGGCCACCACGGTCTCGCCGGTGTCGGCGCGGCGGTAGTGCTTCGAGACGCCGCGGAGTTCGACGAGGACCGGCACTACTGCTTGGCCGCCTTCGCGTCCTGCTCGACCTTCGCGAGTTCCTCTTGCAAGGAGGACGCGCTCTCGTCGCGGCTGACCGCCTCGGGCAGGTCCTTCTTGAAGACCTTCTGCACGGACTCGTCCTGGAAGAGCTTCGCGAGGTCGAGGTAGGTCGTGTTGTCCTTGTCGGCGTTGCGCACGGCGAAGACGTTGACGTACGGTGCCGCGCTCGCGCTCGAGGGGTCGTCCTGGTAGATCGCGTCGGAGATCGGCAGGCCGGCGGCGGTGGCGTAGTTGTTGTTCACCACGGCGGCCGCGACCGAGCCCTGCTGCAGGGCGTTCGCCGTCTGCGAGGCGTTCAGCGGCTGGACGTCGACCTTCGACGACTCGATGTCGGTGGTCGTAGAGAAGGCCGACCCGCCGTCCTTGAGCGTGACGAGCTTCGCCGCCTGCAGGATGAGCAGCGCGCGGGCCTGGTTGATCGAGTCGTCCGGGATCGCGACCTTGGCGCCCTCGGGCAGGTCGGCGACGTCGTCGTACTTCGTCGCGTAGAGCGGCAGCGGGTAGACGGCCGTCGAGCCGATCGGCTGCAGGTCGTCGTTCGAGGTGACGTTGTAGTCGGCCAGGTACTGGATGTGCTGGAACTGGTTGAGGTCCAGCTGCTTGTCCTTGAGCGCCGGGTTCGGCAGCGAGTAGTCCGAGAAGTTGGTCAGCTTGACCGTCACGTTGAGCTTCGACTTCGCGAGCTTCGTGTAGGTGCTCCAGTAGGAGAGCGACTTGTCCGCGACGCCGATCGTGACGGTCTTCGGCGAACCACCGGCGGCAGCGCCGTCGTCGGACCCGCCGGAGCGGACGGCGCCGACGATGAGGGCGACGACGATCGCGACGACGACCACCGCGGCGGCGATGATCCAGCCGATCGGGCGCTTGCCCTTCGGCTTCTCGGGCAGAGCGGGTGCAGCGGACATGTCGGAGCTCCTCGTGGGCAGTGCTGTGGGGGTCCGCGGTGGTCCGCGGCGTGCAGTCGAGTGTGACGGGCCGCCCGGCACGGTGCGAGTTCCGTTCCGCCGTGTTACATCGCTGTCACACGGTTCATTGGTTCACTCGGTACGTGCGCAGTCTCGAACTCGTCCTCGATCCGTCGTCGGACGCCGCCGTGCGCGCCGCGTGGGACGCGCTGGTCCGTGCGGACCTGCCGAGCCTCGGACGGTCGGACACCAACAGCCCCCACGTCACGCTGGCCGCGGGCGACGACCTCCGGATCCCGAGCGGGTTCGACGTGCCGGTGCCGTCGCGGCTCCGGCTCGGTGGCGTCCTGCTGTTCCCCGCGGGACCCGGGCGCTCG
Source organism: Curtobacterium sp. MCBA15_016 (assembly GCF_001865105.1). Classification (NCBI taxonomy): domain Bacteria; kingdom Bacillati; phylum Actinomycetota; class Actinomycetes; order Micrococcales; family Microbacteriaceae; genus Curtobacterium; species Curtobacterium sp. MCBA15_016. The sequence continues at coordinate 15,127 of NZ_MJGR01000004.1, read as the reverse complement.
GTGCTCGCCCGCGCGGTGGTCGTCGACCGTGCGCTCGCCGCGTTCCACGAGGCGGTGCACCGGGCGTCCCCGGGAGGCGTCGAGACCACGTCGCCGGGGGCGTGGTCGCCGCACCTGACGTTCGCGCGACGGGTCCGGGACGAGGACCTCGGTGCGGCCGTCGCGGCGCTCCGCGGGACCCCGCTCCCCGATCTCGTGGTCGGTGGCGTGCGGTTCTGGGACGGAGAGTCCAGGACGGTCACGCCGGTCGGGTGACGCGGGTTCGGCTCACGTCCGCGTCGTGACGATGGCCCAGGAGGCGCGGCTCACGTCCCCAGGACCCGCTCGCCGAACGACGACGCGAACGTCCGCTCCGGGTCGGCCGCCGCGACGAGGTCGCGGAAGTCGGCCAGCCGCGGGTACAGCCCGGCGATCGCGGCCGTGTCGAGGGAGCTCATCTTGCCCCAGTGCGGTCGTCCGTCGAACGGTGCGAGGAGCGCCTCGAGGTCCGGGAGCAACGCGGCCACCTCGACCGGGTGCTTCTGCCACGTGAACGCGATGCAGAGCACGTCCTCGCCCTGCGTCGGGCTCAACCAGAACGGGTCCGCCGCCATCGTGCGGAGCTCGCAGACGTGCAGGTGCGGCTGGATGCGGGCGGCCATGGTCCGGACGGCGTCGAGCGCCGCACCCGCGTGCCGGAGCGGGACGAAGTGCTCGCTCTGCACCTCGGAGCCGTGGCTCGGCACGGAGTCGATCGGGAAGTGCGGCAGCCGGTCCCACCACGGCCCGACCGAGCCGTCCCGGGCGGTGTGGTGTCCGTCGCCGGGCGAGCCGGGCAGCCGGGGCGCGCCGAACAGCTCGTCCGGGACGGCCACGTCGTCGTCGCCGTCCGGCACGCGCGACTTCAGCAGGACCTCGCCCACCGTGTCGCCGAACACCGTGTACGAGCAGACGGACGTCGCGGCGGCGTGGACCTCGGCGACGTGGGCGGTGAAGGTGTCCCACGGGATCGGTCCGTAGGTGTCCTGGCGCATCCGGTAGCTCGGCTGGACGTCGAGCGTGACCCGGGTGAGGACGCCGAGCAGGCCGAGGTGGAGCACGGCGCCGTCGAACGCCGGGTCGTCGTGGCCGATCGTCCGTGCGGACCCGTCGGGCCCGAGCACCTCGAACGACCGGACCGCGGTGCTCAGTGACCCGAGTGCGGTGCCGGAACCGTGCGTCCCGGTCGCGATGGCGCCGGCGATCGAGATGTGGGGGAGCGACCCCGTGTTGTGCAGCGCGAACCCGGCGCGGTCGATCTCGGGCGCGACGACGCCGTAGCGGGTGCCGGCGCCCATCGTGACCGTCCGTCGCTCGGCGTCGACCTCGAGGTCGGTCGGGATCCCGGTGAGGTCGAGCAGCACGCCGGGGGCGTCCGGCGCGTCGTTGAACGAGTGCCGGGTGCCGAGACCGTGCACCCGGGGCGACCGGGCGACGATCTCGGCGGCCTCGTCGATCGACGTCGGGCGGAGGACCCGTTCGGCCGTGTAGGTGACCGTGCCGGACCAGTTCAGCTCGCTCGTCGTCGACCGCATGACGCCCACGATGCCACGCGCACCCCGGCGCGTGCGGTTCCCGTCAGTGCATCGACGGGGCGGGGGCACCGTCCGGGGTCGCCGGGCGTTGCACGAGGGAGCACATCACGATCCCGAACAGCGAGATCACCGCGCCGACGAGGAACGCCGTCCGCACGCCGGAAGCCGTGGCCTCGGCGAGGCCCGCGGCGCCGCTCCCGGCCGCCGCACCCGAGGCACCGATGGTGAGGAGCGTGACGAACAGCGCCGTGCCGGCGGCTCCGGCCAGCTGCTGCGCCGTGCCGAGGACCGCGCTGCCGTGCGAGTAGAGCTTCGGGGGCAGCCCGCCGAGCGCCGCGGTGAACAGCGGCGTGAAGGTGAGGGCGAGCCCGATGCTCAGGACGACGTGGGCGCCGAGGACGAACCACACGCTGGTGTCGACGCCGACGGTCGAGAGCGCCCAGAGGACGGCGCTGACGATGATCGAGCCCGGGATGAGCAGGACCCGCGGACCACGGCGGTCGTAGACGCGACCGACGATCGGGGACAGCAGGCCCATGATGAGGCCGCCGGGCAGCAGGAGCAGGCCGACGTTCAGGACGTCGAGCCCGAGGACCCGCTCGAGGTAGATCGGCAGCAGGATCAGCGTGCCGAACATCGCCATGAAGCTCAGGCCCATCGCGACGATCGGGACGGTGAAGCCCTTCGTCTGGAAGGTGCGGAGGTCGAGCAGGGCGCGGTCCGCACGCTGCAGCCGGGTCTGCCGGAACACGAACAGGGCGAGGGCGAGGGCGCCGACGACGAGGGAGACGATCGGCACGAGCGGCCCGGTGGTGCCGGCCTCGCCGATGCTCGAGAGGCCGTAGACGATGCCGCCGAACGCGAAGGCGGACAGCACGACCGAGAGCACGTCGAGCGGGGCCTTGCGGGGCGTCGACACGTTGCGGACCTTGACCATGCCGAGGATCAGCGCGGCGATGGCGATGGGCAGCACGAAGCCGAAGAGCCAGCGCCACGAGAAGGCGTTGAGGATGAGCCCGGAGATGGTCGGACCGATCGCCGGGGCGACGGAGATGACGATCGAGATGTTGCCCATCACACGGCCTCGGTGCGCCGGTTCGATGAGCGTGAGGACCGTCGTCATGAGCAGCGGCATCATGATCGCCGTCCCGCTGGCCTGCACGATGCGCCCGAGCAGCAGCATCGAGAACCCGGGCGCGAGCAGCGCGATCAGGGTGCCGGCCGAGAACAGGCTCATCGCCCAGACGAACACCGGCCGGGTGTTGAAGCGCTGCAGCAGGAACCCGGTGATCGGGATGACGACCGCCATGGTGAGCAGGAAGCCCGTGGTGAGCCACTGGCCGGTCGCGGCGCTGATGTCGAGGTCGTCCATGAGCCGCGGGAGCGCGACACCCATGATCGTCTCGTTGAGGATCACGACGAACGCCGAGACGAGCAGCAGCCCGATCACGAGTCGGGTCTCGCCGGCGGAGGGCTGCGCGACGCTCCCGGTGCGGGGTGCGGAATCGACGGCCTGGGTCATGCGGGGCTCCTGGTGGATCACGACTGGTGGAACGAGGGGGCGCCATGGGCGCAGACAGGGCAACCGCCTGAGTGGATTCGATTATTCCGCTTCGGTCCGACATCCGTCGACGTCGGGCGGCGACCGGGTCAGTGCAGGATCGCGAAGCCGTCGACGTCGCCGTGCGGCACCACCGCGCGGCAGGTCACGTCGGTGACCTCGGCGGACGGCGGGCCGGTCCGGATGAACGTCATCAGGGCGTCGACCGCGGGGGCCGGACCCTCGGCCTCGACCTCCACCGTGCCGTCGAACAGGTTCCGGGCGTACCCGGCGAGTTCGAGCCCGTCGGCCTTCCGTGCGGTCCAGTACCGGAAACCGACCCCCTGGACCGTCCCCGACACGACGGCGTGCATCCTCGTCACCGTAGTCATGCGGCTCAATGTAGGCGCGCGGTCCGACCAGGAGTTTTCGACGCTGTTTCCGTCTCGTGAAACCCGGTGATAGTGTCATCCCAACCCGAACACTTCGAGTCATCATGACACTTACTCCCGAGCTCCCCATCCGCGTCGCGGTCTCCACCGTGATCGTGGCGCTGCGCCCGCACCCGGACACCGGGGCGCCGGCGCTGTGGATGCCGCTCGTGCGTCGGGTGGCCGAACCGTACGAGGGGGCGTGGGCGCTCCCTGGGGGTTGGGTGCGCCCGGACGAGGGGCTCGAGGACTCCGCCGCGGCCCGCCTCCGCGAGACCACCAACGTGCAGCCGCGCTACCTCGAGCAGCTCTACGCCTTCGGCGACGTCGACCGCTCGCCGAGCCGCGTCGTGTCGATCGTGTACTGGGCACTCGTCCATCCGGACGAGGCGAGCTCGGTCCCGGACGACTGGAACGTGCGGTGGTTCCTCGCCGACGAACACCCGCCGCTCGCCTTCGACCACGACCGGATCGTCGCGTACGCGCTCTGGCGGCTCCGCAACAAGATGTCGTACTCCCGGATCGCCCAGGCGTTCCTGGGGGACCGGTTCACCCTCGCCGAACTCCGCGGGGTGTACGAGGCGGTGCTCGGGCGTGCGCTCGACCCCGCGAACTTCCGTCGCCAGGTCGAGAAGACCGACGCGATCCTGCCGACGGACGAGACCACGAGCGGGGACCGGCACCGGCCGGCCCGGCTGTACCGCTCGAACCCCGACCTGGCCTACGCGGACAACGGTCCGCTGCAGCAGGGCAAGAAGCCGTAGAACCGAAGGAACACCCGTGTCCATCGCCACCACCATCGAACTGATCTCCAACGGTCAGGCCGCCGGCAGCACCTGCACGCCCGACCTGGCGATGCCGACGTGGGACTTCGACTCCCGGCCCGGCTACGGCCCCGGCTCGTCGATGTCGGACGTCATCCCGACCTCGGCACCCCGGCAGGGCGTCATCCCGGACGAGTACCGGAACGCCCCGGACGACGAGCTGCACGAACGCATCGAGCGGGCGAAGGCCACCCTCGGCGACCGCGTCGTGGTCCTCGGGCACTTCTACCAGCGCGACGAGGTCGTGCGGCACGCGGACTTCCTCGGCGACTCGTTCCAGCTCGCGAACGCCGCGCTGACGAAGCCCGACGCCGAGGCCATCGTGTTCTGCGGCGTGCACTTCATGGCCGAGACCGCGGACATCCTCGCCCGCGACGACCAGCGCGTGATCCTGCCGAACCTCGCCGCGGGCTGCTCGATGGCCGACATGGCCGACATCGACAGCGTCGAGGCGGCGTGGGCCGAGCTCGAGCAGGTCTACGGCACCGAGCCCGACGCCGACGGCCGCGTGCCGGTCATCCCCGTCACGTACATGAACTCCGCCGCCGACCTCAAGGCGTTCTGCGGGCGGCACGGCGGCATCGTGTGCACGTCGTCGAACGCCGCGACCGTCCTCGAGTGGGCGTTCGAGCGCGGACAGCGCGTGCTCTTCTTCCCCGACCAGCACCTCGGCCGGAACACCGCCAAGGCGATGGGCATCAGCACGGACCTCATGCCGATGTGGAACCCGCGGAAGCCACTCGGCGGCAACGACGAGCAGACCCTGCAGGACGCCAGGGTCGTCCTCTGGCACGGCTTCTGCTCGGTGCACCGCCGCTTCACCGTCGACCAGATCGACCAGGCCCGTCGCGAGCACCCCGGCGTGCAGGTCATCGTGCACCCCGAGTGCCCGATGGCCGTCGTCGACGCCGCCGACCACGCCGGCAGCACCGACCTCATCCGGAAGACCGTCGCGGCCGCCACCGAACCGACCACGTTCGCGATCGGCACCGAGATCAACATGGTGAACCGGCTCGCCGCCGAGTACCCGCAGCACACGATCTTCTGCCTCGACCCGGTGGTGTGCCCCTGCTCGACGATGTACCGGATCCACCCCGGCTACCTCGCCTGGGTCCTCGAGGCGCTCGTGCGCGGCGAGGTCCTCAACGAGATCGTCGTGCCGGCCGACGTCCAGGCCGACGCCAAGGTCGCACTCGAGCGCATGCTGGCCGCCCGACCCACGGTCTGACCGTGCACGTCGTCATCGTCGGCTCCGGCATCGCCGGACTCACCGCAGCGATCCGCGCGAGTGCCCGTCACGACGTCACCCTGGTGACGAAGGGCGCGCTCGCCGACGGCGCGACGGCCTACGCGCAGGGTGGCGTCGCCGTCGCGCTCGGCGCCGACGACTCCGCGTCGCTCCACCAGGCGGACACCCACGTGGCGGCAGCGGGCAGCGCCGACGCCCGCGCCGTCGAGGTGCTCTGCACCGACGGCCCCGCACGGGTGCGTGACCTGCTGTCGCTCGGCGTCCCCTTCGACCGCACCACCGACCCGACGAGCCTCGACCGGTACGGCGACGACCTGGCCCGCGGGCGCGAGGCGGCGCACGGCCGGTGGCGCGTCGTGCACGCGGACGGCGACGCGACCGGGGCCGCCATCGAGCGCACCCTCATCGCCGCCCTGCACCGCCGGCACGTCACCATCCTCGAACGGACCTGCCTCGTCGACCTCGTGGTCCGGGACGGCTCGGTCGTCGGGGTCGACGTCCTCGACCTCCTCGGCGAACCCCGGCGGATCGACGCGGACGCCGTCGTGCTCGCGTCCGGTGGCGCCGGACACCTGTTCCGCGAGACCACCAACCCGCTCGTCGCGACGGGCGACGGGCAGGCAGCCGCCTGGCGTGCCGGTGCCGTGCTGGCCGACCTCGAGTTCGTGCAGTTCCACCCGACCCGCCTCGCGGTCCCCGGCGGCGGGCTCGTCTCCGAGGCGGTCCGTGGCGAGGGAGCGGTGCTCCGTGACGCACGAGGGCACCGCTTCATGGTGGACGTCCACCCCGACGCCGAGCTCGCCCCCCGCGACGTCGTCGCCCGGGGCATCGCGGCCGCCGTCCGGGAGCAGGACGGAGGGCCCGTGCTCCTCGACGCGACCGGCCTCGACCCCGCCTTCCTCGTCCGGCGCTTCCCCGGGCTCACCCGTGCCACCCGGTCCGCCGGCTTCGACTGGACCCGCGAGGGCGTCCCCGTCTCCCCGGCCGCGCACTACTCGATGGGCGGGGTCGCCACCGACGCCGAGGGACGGACGAGCCTGCCCGGCCTCCTCGCGATCGGCGAGGTCGCCTGCACGGGCGTCCACGGCGCCAACCGGCTCGCGTCGAACTCGCTGCTCGAAGGACTCGTCTTCGCGGTCCGCGCAGCGGACGCGCTCGACGTGCCGCGACCCGGCAGACTCCGCCTGCGCGGCGACGCGGGTCTCCCCGTCACCAGCGTGCCGAGTGCGACCGACGTGATCCGCGCCTCCCGTCCCCTGCTGCCAGGAGGCGCGGCTCGACCCACCGACGCCGCCGACGTCCGCCAGGCGGTCCAGTCCGTCATGACGGACCGGGTCGGGCTCCTCCGCGACGCGAGCGGTCTCGCGAGCGCACGACGCGACCTGGCAGCCCTCGTCGCGCCCGAGCCGACCGGCGTCCGTGACCTCGAGGACCGGGCACTGCTCGACCTCGCCCGGGTCACGGTGCTCGCCGCCGAGGCCCGGACCGAGTCCCGTGGGGCCCACGCCCGCACCGACCACCCCGACACCGATCCAGCAGCCCCCGCGTCGACCGCGTGGGTCGCCCAGCACACCGCCGTCCCGCAGGAGGTACCCGCATGACCGTCGACCCCGGAACGATCCCCCCGCACGCCCTCCGACGCGTCATCGACACCGCGCTCGAGGAGGACGCCCCCTGGGGCGACGTCACGAGCGAGACGCTCATCCCCGCAGACGCCACGGCGACCGCGACCCTGGTGGCGCGCGAGCCCGGCGTCCTCAGCGGGGGCGACGTGTTCGTCGCCGTGATGCACGCGGTCGACCCGACGATCGACGCGGTCCTGCACGTGCCGGACGGCAGCCGGTTCACCGCGGGCGACGTCCTCGCGACCGTGAGCGGTCCCGCCCGGTCGGTCCTCCGTGCCGAGCGGGTCGCACTGAACCTCGCCCAGCGGATGTCCGGCATCGCCACGGCGACCGCGACCTACGTGGCGGCCGTCGCCGGCACCCGTGCCCGGATCGTCGACACCCGCAAGACCACGCCCGGTCTGCGGGCACTGGAGCGGTACGCCGTGCGGTGCGGCGGCGGGCACAACCACCGGACCTCGCTGTCCGACGCCGTGCTCGCGAAGGACAACCACCTCGCCGTGCTCCTCGCCGGCGGTATCGGCATCGGGGACGCGATCGCCGCGGCCCGCGAGCGGCTCGGGCACACCGTCCACCTCGAGGTCGAGGTGGACCGCATCGACCAGATCGAGCCCGTCGTGGCGGCCGGCGTCGACACGATCATGCTCGACAACTTCACCACCGACCAGCTCGAGGCCGGCATCCAGGTCGTCGCCGGGCGAGCCCTCGTCGAGGCCTCCGGCGGGGTGTCCCTCGACACCGTCGCCGCGATCGCCGCCACCGGTGTCGACGTGATCTCCGTCGGGGCGCTCACCCACTCGGCGCGGGCACTCGACCTCGGGCTCGACGTCGACGTGGCCGTCGGCGTCTGACGTGTTCTACCTGGACCGCGCGGCCACGACGCCCGTGCGCCGCGAGGTGCTCGAGGCGATGTGGCCGTACCTCACCGGGACCTTCGGCAACCCGTCCTCCACGCACGGGGTCGGCGACGCCGCAGCCCGGGGCCTCGCCGACGCCCGCGCCACCGTCGCCGCGGTGCTCGGGTGCCGCCCGGCCGAGGTCGTGTTCACCACCGGCGGGACCGAGGGTGCGAACACCGCCGTGAAGGGCATCGCCCTGGCGTCCCCGCGCGGTCGCCACGTCGTCACCAGCGCGATCGAGCACGAGGCGGTGCTCGAGAGCTGCCGGTACCTCGAACGGTTCCACGGGTTCGACGTCACGGTCCTGCCGGTCGACCGCGACGGGGTCGTCGACCCGGACGTCCTCGCGGCAGCGCTCCGACCCGACACCACCCTCGTCTCGATCGCGCACGCCGACAACGAGATCGGGACGGTGCAGGACGTGCCGGCGCTCGCCGCGGTCGCGCACGCCGTCGGGGCCCGGTTCCACACGGACGCCGTCCAGTCGGCGCCGTGGCTCCCGGTCGGGCTCGACGTGCTCGGCGTCGACGCGGTGTCGGTGTCCGGGCACAAGCTCGGCGCACCGAAGGGCACCGGCGTGCTCGCCGTCCGGTCCGGCGTGGCGCTCGAACCGCTGCTGCACGGTGGGGGACAGGAGCGGGGGAGACGCTCCGGCACCGAGGACGTCGCGGGTGCCGTCGGCGTCGCCACGGCCTTCGCGCTCGTCGCCGCGGGCCGGGACGACGCGGCCCGGACCGCGACCGCCACCCGGGACGCCGTGCTCGACGGGGTGCTCCGGTCGGTGCCCGGGGCGTTCGTCACCGGGTCGCGGACGTCGCGGCTGCCCGGCCACGCGTCGTTCTGCTTCCCCGGGGTGAACGGCGAGACGGTCCTGCTCGAGCTCGAGGAGCGCGACGTCGTGTCGTCGTCCGGGAGCGCCTGCGCGGCCGGCAGCACCGAGGCCTCGCACGTGCTCACGGCGCTCGGCCTGTCCGACGAGGTCGCCCGGACGGCGCTGCGTCTGACGTTCGACGCCGGCCTGACCGCGGCGGACGTCCCGGTGGTCGTCGATGCCGTCGCCGCAGCCGTCGCGGCCGTCCGCGCCCTCGCCTGACACCCGACAGGGGTGTACTAGACGTTCTACTCCATGAGTGGGGTCGTGTCCCCCCTTTTGCGGACCGACGAAGTGCGCCAGAGTGTTCACATGGCAAACGCGATGACGACTCGGGTCCGGCAGGAGGACCACTTCCGGGCGGTCCAGCTCCTCCCCGCACCCGCGACCGTCCTCGCGCTCGTCCTGGCCGCGCAGCACGACCTCGGCACCGCCCCGCTCGGGCTCATCGCCGTCGTCGGAGCACTGGCGACCATCGGGAGTGCCCTGCTCCCCATGGTCCGACCCGCCGCGGCCCGACGGTCGATGCCCGCACCGACCGAGACGGACCGGTACCGAGAGGACACCGAACACCCTTGAGGACCAGCACCGTCGAGTCCGACCCCTGCGGACTCGCCGGTGCGACGAGCCGGACCAGGTTCCCTGACCTGCGTCCGGCGCGGGGCACGACACCCCCTGATTCGTCGTGCTCCGCAGCACCTGTGACCCGTCGTGGGCGCGGGCGTCGCTTCCCCTGTGCGATGCCCGAACCCCCTGTGCCCACGGCGGGTCCCGGTGCGCTGCTCCGCGCCCACGAGCCCGGGCGCTCGCACTAGCGTGGGACCGTGCCCTCCTACCGTGTGACCCTCGCCGTCGGAGCGCTCGCACCCGGCACCGCCCCGGACGCCGTGCTCCCCGAGGCCGCCCGGCTCGTCGCCGAGCTCGTGGTGGTCGAGGCGCAGGACGTCCGGCTGCTGCGCGGGGTCCCGTGCGCAGTGGTCCGGTTCGAGTCGCCGTCGGACGACGTGGCCGATGCCGTCGCCGAGCACGCGGCCACCGGGCTGCGAGCGACGGCCGAGGTGCTGTCCGTCGTCGTCACCCGCCGTGACGGCGGTCGCTGGACCCCGATCGCCTGAGGCGACGAGGAGGACGCGTCGTCAGCGCGGCACCGGCGCGACCGTCCCCGGCCAGACGTAGTCGAGGTCGTCCGGCACGTCGGGGAACAGCGGCCGGTAGTGCTCCGGCGCCTTCTGCACGAGCTTCGACCGGTGCGAGCGGTGCACGGCGGGGTCCGCGTTCCACGACGGCACCGGGTAGTCGGCCCGCTCGTACGCGTCGAGGTCCTCGGGGACGAGCGCGAGGTCGGCGAGGGTCTTCTCCAGACAGGTGTCGGCGTACCCGCGGTCGGTCCACGCGCGGCACGTGGCCTGCTGGTACGCCATCAGCGCCGGACGGTACCCACGCCACATCGCCACGACGGGGTGGTGCTGCCAGCCGTAGTCCGGCAGCGTCAGTGCCCGCATCACCTGCAGCGTCTCGACCCGTTGCTTGCCGAGCCGCCGGTCGTCGAGCACCTCGGCCGAGGCGCGGAAGTCCGGGTACGGCAAGAACGTCTGCATGGCGCGGACGGTACGCGGCGGCGCTGGAACCCGACACATGCCGTCACACGCCGACCGCCGGGAGTCCAGGCGTGTGAGCATCGAGCACATGAGCGGAGAACTCGTCGTCGGCGTCAGTGGCAGCCCCTCGGACCCCTCGCGGACGTCCACCCTGGTGGCTGCGACGGTGGCGCGCCTCGGGCAGGAGATCGACGACGCCCGCACCGAGACCGTCGAGATCGGGCCGCTGCTCGCCGACCTCGGTGCGGCACCGTCCCGCGAGGCGATGTCGGACCGCACGCGACGCGCACTCGAGACGGTCGAGGCGGCGGACGTCCTCGTCGTCGGCAGCCCGGCGTTCCGTGCCGCGTACTCCGGTGCGTTCAAGCTCTTCTTCGACTGGATCGGGCAGTACGACCTCGTCGACACCCCGGTGCTGCTCACCGCGACCGGCGGGAGCGATCGGCACGCCCTGCTCGTCGAGCACCAGATGCGGCCGCTGTTCGGCTTCTTCCAGTCGACGACGCTGCCGATCGGCGTCTTCGGCAACGAGCGGGACTTCGCCAAGCGCGAGGGCGGCTACGACATCGCGAACGTCGACCTCGAGCTCCGCATCGACCAGGCCGTGCAGCGGGCGCTCCCGATCATCCGCGGGGGCTTCGCCACCGCTGCCGCCACCGAGGTCCGGCGCCCCGCCGACTTCTGACCCGCAGCCCGCCGTGCGGCGGCGCGGCGCACGCGTCAGGGCGTGGGGACCGCGATCGTCTCGCCCGATGCCGCCGAGCGACGCGCCGCGTCGAGGACGTCCACCACGTGCACGGCGTCATCCGCGGGCACCGGCACCGGCCCGAGTCCCCGGACCGCACGCGCGAACCGCTCGTAGTAGTCCGTGTACGAGCTCTGCGACGACGGGACCTCGACCGCCCCCGCCGCCGTCGTGAGCGTCCCGCCGGCCGGCTCGACGCCCCACCCGGCACGGTCGTCGGCCGGTGTGTGCCCCGCGACCGCGGCCTGCGCCTGCACGTCGGTGCTCGAGGCCTCGTACGTCCCGTCGACCCCGTCCACGCGCAGGCGACGAGCGCCCAGCCAGCCCGCCTTGTTCGACGTCAGGACGGACTCCACGCCGGAGCCGTGCGTCGCCGCCAGGGTGAACCCGGCATCGATGTCGCCGTCCTGGTCGCGTCCGAGCGCGCGGGCGTCCCGGACGTCGAGCGTGCACGACACCCGCGAGATCGGTCCGAACAGCGACACCGCCTGGTCGACCAGGTGCGACCCGATGTCCGAGAGCACGCCGCCCCCGACGCCGGTCGCGATGCCCTCGCGTTCGACCAGGTCGAACCGCGACCAGAACCGCAGCGGCGTGCCGACCCGTCCGTCCTCGAGGACCCCGCGCAGCGTCACGAGGTCGGTGTCCCACCGGCGGTTGTGGAAGGGCGCGATGACGACCCCGGCCTGCGCGGCGGCGTCGCGGAGCTCGCGTGCGGTCGACGGATCGGGTGCGAACGGCTTGTCCGCGACCACGGCGACGCCGGCCGCGACCGCTTCGAGCACGAGGTCGCGCCGGGTCGACGGGGGAGTGGTGATCACGACGGCGTCGACCCCGGCGGCCAGCAGGTCGCCGAGCGAGTCGTGCACGGGGACGCCGGGCAAGTCGGACGCGAGCTGTTCCCGCTTGTCGGACGAGCGGGCCACGACGCCCACGAGGTCGGTCCCCTCGGCGTCCGTCAGGAACGGCCGGTGGAAGGCCCGCCCGCCGATGCCGTAGCCGACGAGCCCGATGCGCACTTTGTCCATACATAAGAACATAGCGCGCGATGCCCACGGACGGAACGTTCCAGCGCTCGGACGGGAGGCGCGGTGCAGGCCCGACCCGCGCCTCCTGGAACTGACTCAGCCGAGCAGGGACGCGACGTGCGCGACCGCCAGGCGGTAGCCGTCCGCACCGGCGCCGGCGATGACGGCCGTCGCGGCCGTCGCGACGTGGTCGACGTGCCGGAACGGCTCCCGCTTCCACGTGTTCGAGAGGTGCACCTCGACGACCGGCACCGACAGTGCCTCGACCGCATCGTGCAGCGCGACCGAGGTGTGCGCGTAGGCGGCGGGGTTGATCACGACGCCCACGAAGTCGTCGAGTGCCTCGTGCAGCCACTCGACGAGCTCGCCCTCGCGGTTCGTCTGCCGGAAGTCCGCCTCGAGCTCGTGCACCGCGGCCTCGGTGTGCACGATCGCCTCGATCTCGGCGAGCGTCACCGTGCCGTACTGGTCCGGGTCGCGCCGTCCGAGGATGTCGAGGTTCGGGCCGTTGAGGACGAGGATGCGCGGCTGCTCGGTCATGGCAGGAGCCTACCGAGCGCCCGCAGTCGCATTGCGGGTGCGATGCATACCTCGGCTATGTGAACGGTCACAATTCGGTGTAACGTTCCCGTCCGGGTCGGCGGAGTTGTCGATCGCAACACACTGACGTGGAGTTTGAATGGTTCTCGCTGCAGCGAACAACGGGATCCGGCTCGATCTGGGCTGGGTCGACTACCTGATGATCATCGTGTACTTCGCGGTCGTCATCGGGATCGGTTTCACCGCCCGGAAGCAGGTCCGGACGAGCATGGACTTCTTCCTGTCGGGCCGCTCGATGCCCGCGTGGATCACGGGCCTCGCGTTCGTGTCCGCGAACCTCGGCGCGACCGAGATCCTCGGCATGGCCGCCAACGGGGCCCAGATCGGCATGGCGACCCTGCACTACTACCTGGTCGGTGCCGTGCCGGCCATGGTGTTCCTCGGGCTCGTGATGATGCCCTTCTACTACGGGTCCAAGGTCCGCAGCGTGCCGGAGTTCATGCTCCGCCGCTTCGGCAAGGCCCCGCACCTGGTGAACTCGATCGCGTTCGCGGTGTCGAACGTGCTCATCGCCGGCATCAACCTCTACGCCATGGCCATCGTCATCGAGGCGATGCTCGGCTGGCCGGAGTGGCTCGCGATCATCGTGTCCGCGGGCTTCGTGCTCGTCTACATCACCCTCGGGGGGCTCTCCAGCGCGATCTACAACGAGGTCATGCAGTTCTTCGTGATCATCGCCGGCCTCATCCCGCTGACGATCGTCGGTCTGCACCGTGTCGGTGGCTGGAGCGGCCTCTCGAAGGCCATCACCGAGACCCAGGGCGTGCAGCACCTGCAGGCGTGGGCCGGCACCGGCTTCGGCGACGTCACGAACCCGATCGGTGCGAACTGGCTCGCGATCGTGCTCGGCCTCGGGTTCGTCCTCGGTTTCGGCTACTGGACGACGAACTTCACCGAGGTGCAGCGCGCGTTCTCGGCGAAGAACATGTCCGCCGCCCGCCGCACCCCGCTCATCGCCGCGATCCCGAAGCTCTTCATCCCCGCGATCGTCGTCATCCCCGGCCTCATCGCCGCGGCCGTCGTGGGCAACCAGTTCGCCTCGGGTGCCCTCGACTACAACGACGCGATCCCGAAGCTCATCCAGATGTACCTGCCGACCGGTGTGCTCGGCGTCGCGGTCACGGGTCTCCTCGCCTCGTTCATGGCCGGTATGGCGGCGAACGTGTCGTCGTTCAACACCGTCTTCACGTACGACATCTGGCAGCGCTACATCAAGCCGAACATGCCCGACGTGCACTACCTGAAGACCGGGCGCTGGGTCACCGTCGTCGGCGTGCTCGTCGGCATCGCGACCGCGTTCATCGCCGCGCAGGCGTCGAACATCATGACGTACATGCAGACGCTGTTCTCGTTCTTCAACGCGCCGCTGTTCGCCGTGTTCATCCTCGGGCTGCTCTGGAAGCGGATGACCACCGCCGGTGCGCTGTGGGGCTACATCCTCGGCATCGTGACGCCGACGATCACGTGGATCGCGTACCTCGTCAACCCGGACCTGTTCGCCACCGCGACCGCCGAGACCCTCTACGGCGCGATCATCTCGTTCGTCACCGTGCTCGTCGTCGGGTTCGTCGTGTCGATGGTCACGAAGCCGAAGGACGAGAAGGAGCTCGGCGGGCTGGTGTACGGCGTCGGCAAGATCGACCTGCACAGCGACTCCGTCGCGACCGACACCGCCTGGTACCGCTCCCCGGCGCTGCTCGGCACCGTCGCACTGATCCTGTGCGTCGTCCTGTACCTCCCGTTCCTCTAGGCCCGCGAAGACCCGCGAAGGAGATCTCCCATGAGCGACACCAACACCGCCATGACCGAGGAGCAGAAGGCCGCCCTCGTCCGCTCCACCCGACGACTCGACCTGCGTCGCATCCTCGGTGGCCTGTTCGTCCTGTACGGCGTCATCGTGACCATCGTCGGCATCGTGCACTGGAACACCGACCCCGAGAAGACCGGTGGCATCCACATCAACCTGTGGGTCGGGCTGTCGATGCTGGTCGGCGGGCTGCTCTTCTTCCTCTGGGACCGGCTGAACCCCGTCCCGGCGGAGGACATCATCGGCCAGGCCGAGGCCGAGGAGCACCAGAAGGCGGCCGGCGAGGGCCGCGAGCTCGCGTGATCAGCTGAGCTGACCGACGGACGGGAGGCGCGGTGCCGGCTGGCACCGCGCCTC
>NZ_MJGR01000003.1:31648-50509 GCF_001865105.1 Curtobacterium sp. MCBA15_016 | reverse complement strand
CCGTGTGACGGACGGGAGGCGCGGTGCCAGCTGGCACCGCGCCTCCCGTCCGTCCGGTGGGACGTCTCAGACGACGATCGCGACGACGCAGAGGGCGAACACGGCGATGCCGGACGCGACGGCCGGCACGTCCCAGCCCCGGACGACGGGGGCGTCGGGCGTGCGCCCGTGCCGTTCCGACCAGCGGTCGCGGACCGCGACGAACTCGTCCGGCTGCCGCAGCACGCGGGGCTCCCCGCGTCGGGTCGGCTTCGGCCGCGGCAGCGACGGACCGCCCCAGCAGGTGACCCGGCGGCCGTCGGCGAGGTCGAGCACGATCTGCCAGCGCATCCGGACGTCCTCGACGGCGCCCCACGGGACCGTCGTGGACCGGAGTGGGTTCACCACCGTGATCGCGTCGTCGGTGATCCGTACGTGCGGGCGGAAGGTGAGCACCCAGAGCACCCAGACGAGCGCGGCGAGGGGACCGATGGCGTGCAGGACGACGTCCCAGCTCCCCCGCACCGCGGCGTCGCCGAGCATGAACAGCGCCAGGAACGCGACGAGGCCGGACGCGACCGCGCCTCCGCGGCCTGCGCGGAGGACGACGGTGCGTCCGGCCTCGTTCGTGTCCAGCGGGATCAGCGTCCGAACTCGAACCCGGCGCCGGGGATGGCGTCCAGCAGGTCCTTCGTGTACTGCTCGCGCGGGTTGGCGAAGACCTCGTCGGTGGTCGCCTTCTCGACGATCTGTCCCTTGCGCATGACGCAGACGTTGTCCGCCACGAGGCGGACGACGGCCAGGTCGTGCGTGATGAACAGGTAGGTCAGGCCCAGCTCGGACTGCAGCTCGGTGAGCAGGTCGAGGATCTGGCCCTGCACGAGCACGTCGAGCGCGGAGACCGCCTCGTCGAGCACGATGACCTCGGGCTTGAGCGCGAGGGCCCGCGCCACGGCGATGCGCTGCCGCTGCCCGCCCGAGAGCTCGTTCGGGTAGCGGTTGACCATCGACTTCGGCAGCGCGACCTGGTCGAGCAGCTCCAGCACGCGGGCCCGGCGGGACGCCTTGTCGCCCACCTTGTGCGTGTGCAGCGGCTCGGCGATCGTGTTCCCGACGTTGTACATCGGGTCCAGCGAGCCGTACGGGTCCTGGAACACCGGCTGCACGCGGCGGCGGAAGTCGAAGAGGTCCTTGCCCTTCAGCGCGCCGATGTCGATGCCGTCGAACTGGACCGTGCCGCTCGTGATGGCCTCGAGCTGCAGGACGAGCTTCGCGACGGTCGACTTGCCCGAACCGGACTCGCCGACGAGCGCCGTGGTGGTGCCCTTCGGGATCGAGAACGAGACGTCGTCGACGGCCTTCAGCTCGCGGGAGGCGAGGTTCTTGCCGCGCAGCTTGTAGACCTTCTCGAGGTTCTTCACCACGATGAGGTCCTTCGCCGGTGCCTGCTCGCGCTCCTGGGCGCGGGCGAGGAGCTCGGCGTCGTCGCTGCCGACGTCCGCGATGTCGACACGCTGGTGCTGCACCTTTGACTGGATGCGACGGCTCGCGAGCGACGGTGCCGCGGCGACCAGGCGCTGCGTGTACGGGTGCCGCGGGTTCGCCAGGATCTCCTTCGAGGGCCCGGCCTCGACGACCTGGCCCTTGTACATCACGACGAGCTTCTCGGCGCGCTCGGCGGCGAGGCCGAGGTCGTGCGTGATGAACAGGACGGAGGTGCCGAAGTCGCGGGTGAGGGTCTCGAGGTGGTCGAGGATCACGCGCTGCACGGTGACGTCGAGCGCACTCGTCGGCTCGTCGGCGATGAGCAGCTTCGGGCGGCTCGACAGACCGATGCCGATGAGCACGCGCTGCCGCATGCCGCCGGAGAACTCGTGCGGGTACTGCTTCAGGCGGGTCGACGCGTCGCCGAGGCCGGCCTCCTGCAGGACCTCGACCGCACGGGCACGGATGGCGTGCTTGCCGGTCGCGATGCCGTTGGCCTTGATGGCCTCTTCGACCTGGAAGCCGATCGACCACAGCGGGTTGAGGTTCGACATCGGGTCCTGCGGGACGTAGCCGATCTCCTTCCCGCGGATCTCCGACATCTCCTTGTCGCTCAGGCCGACGAGCTCGCGCCCGTTGAACTTGATCGACCCGCCGGTTACCTGGCCGGTCCCGGGCAGGAGCTTGATGATCGCCTGGGCGCTCGTCGACTTGCCGGAGCCGGACTCGCCGACGATCGCGAGCCGCTCACCCTGCTCGAGGGTGAAGCTGGCGCCGCGGACCGCCTGGACGAAGCCGTTCTGCGTCTTGAAGCCGACCTCGAGGTCGGTGATCTCGAGCAGGGGCGCACCGGAGCCGCCGGTACGGCTGGCGTTCGGCTGGGTCAGTGTCTCGCTCATCGGCGGGCCCTCGCCTTCGGGTCGAGTGCGTCGCGGACCACGTCACCGAGGAGGAGGAACGCGAGCACGGTGATGGACAGGGCGGCGGACGGCCAGAAGATGGTCGACGGCGCGGTGCGGATCGACGCCTGGGCGTTGCCGATGTCGACACCCCAGCTGAGCGCCGACTGCGGCAGTCCGATACCGAGGAAGGACAGCGTGGCCTCGGCGACGATGAACGTGCCGAGGGACACCGTCGCGACGACGATGACCGGTGCGAGCGAGTTCGGGACGACGTGGCGGACCAGCGTGGTGAAGCGGCTGACACCGAGCGCGGCCGAGGCCGTCACGTAGTCGGACTGCTTCGCGCTGAGCACGGCGCCGCGCATGATGCGGGCGATCTGCGGCCACGCGAACACGGCCAGCACCAGCGACACCGTCAGGGCGTTCCGCGCGGGGATCACGGACATGATCACGATCGCGCCGAGGACCGTCGGGATCGAGAAGAAGATGTCACCGATGCGGGACACGATCGTGTCGAGCCACCCGCCGAAGAAGCCGGCGAGGGCACCGATCACGATGCCGACGATCGACACGAGGACGGTCGCGACGACACCGACGATGAGCGAGTTGCGCGTGCCCCAGATGGTGCGGGCGTAGACGTCGTTGCCCTGGCGGTTGAAGCCCAGGATGTGGCCGGCCTCGGGTCCCTCGTTGCTCTTCGCCAGGTCCGCCGCACGCGGGTCGACGTGGGCGAAGAGCCCCGGGAAGAGCGCCACGAGGACGATCAGCAGGATGAGGACCGACGACACCCAGAACATCGGACGGGTCCGCATCGAGTCCCAGGCGTCGCTCCAGGTCGAACGGGTCTTCTCGTCCTCGTTGACCTGGTCGACCGCCTGGAGCGGGGTCTCCTCGAGCGGGGCGACGTAGTGCGTCGCCGAGCGGGGTGCGGCGTTACTTGGCATAGCGGATCCTCGGGTCCAGGACGGCGTAGAGCAGGTCGACCAGGAGGTTGGCGAGCATGAAGATGATGACCATCACGGCGACGAACGACACGACGGTCGGACCCTCGCCGAGCTTGACGGCCTGGAACACCGTGCCACCCACACCGTGGATGTTGAAGATGCCCTCGGTGACGACCGCGCCGACCATCAGGTTGCCGATGTCGACACCCAGGTAGGTCACCACGGGGATGAGCGAGTTGCGGAAGATGTGCACGCCCACCACGCGACGGCGCGGGAGCCCCTTCGCGGTCGCGGTGCGGACGAAGTCGGCCGACACGTTCTCGGCGACGCTCGCGCGGGTGAGGCGGACGATGTACGCGAACGACACCGACGCCAGCACGATCGCGGGCAGGACGAGCTCGGACCACGGCGCCTGACCCGACACCGTGACCCGGAACAGGCCGAGGTTGATGCCGAGGACGTACTGCAGCAGGAAGCCGACCACGAACGTCGGGACCGAGATGAGCAGGAGGCTCACGACCAGGGCGGTCGCGTCGAAGAGCTTGCCCTTGCGGAGACCGGCGATGACACCGACGACGATGCCGGCGATCGACTCGAACAGCAGGGCGAGGATCGCGAGGCGAGCCGTGATCGGGAAGGCCTGCGCGAGCTGCGAGCTCACGGGCAGACCCGAGTAGGTCAGCCCGAGGTCACCGCGGAACACGCCGCCGATCCAGAGCAGGTACTGGATGATGAACGGCTTGTCGAGGTTGTACTGCTGGCGCAGCTGCTCGATGACCTGCGGCGACGGCTGACGGTCACCGAACAGGGCGGCGATCGGGTCACCCGGCAGGGAGAACACCATGAAGTAGATGAGGAACGTGGCCCCGAAGAACACGGGGATGAGTTGCAGGAGGCGCTTGCCGAGGTACCAGGCCATCAGATCCCTGCCTGGTTCGGGACGCGCATGTCGTTCAGGTTCATGTCGTGAGGGGTGGACGGTCCGCGGGTCGGCACGGGAGTCCGGTGCGGGCGGCGGCGCCCGCTGTGGTGGGGGAAGGTGTTGCCGCCGAGGTACGGGGGCTCGGGAGCCTGGTGGGCTCCCGAACCCCCGTCCGGTGGTCGCGGAGCAGGATACCCGTCCGCGATGTGTCTCACGAGGAGACTGAGGTTACTTCTTGACCTCGACGTCGTAGTACAGCGGCACCGAGTTCCAGCCGAACTTCACGTTCGACACGGTGTCCGCGTTCCACACGCCGGTGACGTTGGAGTACCACAGCGGGATCTCCGGGAGGTCCTTGAACAGGAGCTCCTGCGCCTGGTCGAAGAACTTGTTGCCCTCTTCGACGGTCGCGGCCGAACGGCCCTTCTGGAGGAGCTCGTTGTACTCGGCCGAGTCGTAGCGCGAGTAGTTGCTCGACGAGCCGTCACCCATGGTCGGGCCGAGGAAGTTGTACAGCGACGGGTAGTCCGCCTGCCAACCGGTGCGGCTGCCGCCCGTGAGCTTGTCGTCCGTCTGGACCGCGAGGGCCTCGGCGAACGTCGGGTACGCCTTGCCCTCGGCCTTGATGCCGAGCGTGCTCGAGATCGAGTTCGTGACCGCGGTCACCCACGCCTCGTGCCCGCCGTCGGCGTTGTACGAGATGGTGAGGGTGTCGTTGTACTTCGAGATCTTGTCGGCCTCGGCCCACAGCTCCTTGGCCTTCGACTTGTCGTAGGTCAGGACGTCCGAACCGTCGAGGTCGTCGTTCCAGCCGGCGATCACCGGGGAGGTGAAGTCCTTGGCCGGGGTGCGGGTGCCGTCGAAGATCTTGTCGGTGATCTGCTTGCGGTTGATCGCCATCGAGATCGCCTCGCGGCGGAGCTTGCCCTCTTCACCCTTCCAGTGGTCGAGGTAGTAGGGCAGGTAGATCGCCTGGAAGATCGCGGCGGCCTGGTTGACGTTCGAGTCCGGGAAGTCGGACTTGTAGGTCGCGAAGGCGCTGTCCGGCACGGCGTCGAGGACGTCGAGGTTGCCGCCCTGCGCGTCGGAGTACGCGGTGTCCTGCGAGGTGTAGAACGTGACCGTCAGGCCACCGTTCTTCGGCTTGCGCTTGCCCTCGTAGTCCTTGTTGGTGACGAGCTTGATCGACTGGTTGTGCGTCCACGCACCCTTGCCGTCGAGCTTGTACGGACCGTTGCCGATCGGGTTCTCACCGAAGGCCTTGGTGTCCTTGTAGAACTCCGAGGGCAGCGGCACGAACGCCGAGTAGCCGAGCGACAGCGGGAAGTCCGACTGCGCCGACTTGAGCGTCACGGTGAACTCGTCGTCGCTGACGACCTTGAGGCCGGTGAGCTCGGAGTCCTTCGTGGCGTCGTAGCCCTCGATGTTCTCGAAGAAGTAGCTCGCGCCCTGCTTGTTCGAGAACTGGGCGGCCCAGTTCCACGCCTTCGTGAACGACTCGGCCGTGACCTTCTCGCCGTTGGTGAAGGTGTAGTCCGTGTTGAGCTTGATGTCGAACGTCTTCGAGTCATCGGTGTCGATGCTCTTCGCGACCTCGTTCACCGGCTTGCCCTTGGCGTCGTAGGACACCAGGCCTTCGAAGATCGAGTCGATGATCTTGCCGCCGCCGACCTCGGTGGTGTTCGAGGGGATGAGCGGGTTCTGGGGCTCGTTGCCGTTGGTGGTGACGATGCCGGACGCGTTCGTCGAGCCCGCCTTGTCACCTCCACTGCTGCTGTTGCTGGAGCAGCCGGCCAGGGCGATTGCTGTGGCCCCGAGCACGGCGAGGGCTGCGAGCCCAGCGCGCTTCTTGATCAAGATTCCTCCTGGTGCATGGGACGCGGCGGGCGCACGGGTGCCTGCTCGCCACGTTTGACCTTTGCACTGTAGGCAGTGTGGGGAGTGCTCACCAAGCCCAGGGGAGATCGGTTACAAATCGGAAACCAAGTTGCACGATCCTTGCGAGAGGATGCAAGATTCGGGCGGATCACGGACGCCGGGGCGAGATTGTTGCAACCGCATCGAGATGCTTGCGTCCGTGCACAACTCTGTGCAAGCCGATTGCCTGGCTGCGCACAGCAGTGTGCCCCGCCCGGGACACCGGACGGGGCACACGTTACGCGAGCTCGGGATCAGGCGAACGCCTCGACCGGCGGGCAGGCGCACACGAGGTTGCGGTCGCCGTACGCCTGGTCGATCCGGCGCACCGGCGGCCAGTACTTCCGGGCGCTGATGCCCGGCAGCGGATAGACCGCCTGCTCGCGGGTGTAGGCGTGCGTCCACTCCCCCGAGATCACCGACGACGCGGTGTGCGGGGCGTGCACGAGCGGGTTGTCGTCCGCCGGCCACTCGCCACGCTCGACCGCCGAGGCCTCGGCACGGATGGCGAGCATCGCGTCGACGAAACGGTCGAGCTCGGCGAGGTCCTCGCTCTCGGTCGGCTCGACCATGAGCGTGCCCGCGACCGGGAACGACATCGTCGGGGCGTGGAACCCGTAGTCGACCAGGCGCTTCGCGACGTCGTCCACCGTGATGCCCGTCGTGTCCCGGAGCGGGCGGAGGTCGAGGATGCACTCGTGCGCGACGAGACCCGACTCCCCCGTGTAGAGCACCGGGAACGCGTCGCGCAGGCGTGCGGCGATGTAGTTCGCCCCGAGCACCGCGGCCTCGGTCGCACGGGTGAGCCCCTCGAGCCCCATCATCCGGACGTACGTCCACGTGATCGGCAGGATGCTCGGGCTGCCGTACGGCGCTGCACTGACCGGGCCACCGGCGTGCGCGTCGCGGTCGGAACCCTCGGCGCGCACGGAGCCGGTGCGACGGTCGGCGTCCTGCGCGAACGGGTGGCCCGGCAGGAACGGTGCGAGGTGCGACTTCGCCGCGACCGGACCGACCCCGGGCCCGCCGCCACCGTGCGGGATGCAGAACGTCTTGTGCAGGTTGAGGTGCGAGACGTCCCCGCCGAAGTCGCCGAACCGGGCGTGGCCGAGCAGGGCGTTGAGGTTCGCGCCGTCGACGTAGACCTGGCCGCCGGCGTCGTGCACGGCGGCGCAGATCTCGCGGATGTCGTGCTCGTAGACGCCGTGCGTGGACGGGTACGTGATCATGAGCGCGGCGAGCTGGTCGCCGTGCTGCTCGGTCTTCGCACGGAGGTCGTCGAGGTCGACGTTGCCGTTCTCGTCGCAGGCCACCACGACGACCCGCATGCCAGCGAGGACGGCCGACGCGGCGTTCGTGCCGTGCGCGCTCGACGGGATGAGGCAGACCGTGCGGGACTCGTCGCCGCGGGACCGGTGGTACCCGCGGATCGCCAGGAGTCCGGCGAGCTCGCCCTGACTGCCGGCGTTCGGCTGCAGGGAGACCGTGTCGTACCCGGTGACCTCGGCCAGCCAGGACTCGAGGTCGCCGATCATGTCGAGGTAGCCCTCGACGTCGTCGCGCGGCGCGAACGGGTGGATGTTCGCGAACTCCGGCCACGTCACGGCCGCCATCTCGGTCGCCGCGTTGAGCTTCATCGTGCAGCTGCCGAGCGGGATCATGCCGCGGTCGAGCGCGTAGTCCTTGTCGGCGAGGTGCTTGAGGTAGCGCATCATGCGGGTCTCGCTGCGGTGGGCGCTGAACACCGGGTGCGTCAGGTACTCGCTGCTCCGCAGCAGGTCGGACGGGAGGCGCGTGGCCGCGTCCCGCACGGCGGTCTCCGTCGCGGGGACGGTCGCGTCGACCGCGCCGAACACGACGGCGAGGGCCGTCACGTCCTCGGGCGTCGTCGTCTCGTCGACGGACAGCTGGAAGGTGTCGGCGTCGACGAGGTGCAGCAGGCGGTCCGCGTCACGGGCCGCGGCGACGAGTGCCTCGGCGCGTCCGGGCGCGCGGACGGTGAGCGTGTCGAAGAAGGCGTCGTGCACGACCTCGAGCCCGGCGTCACGGGCGGCCGCGGCGAGCGCCGACGTCGTCCGGGCGACGCGGTCCGCGATGAAGCGCAGCCCCTCGGGACCGTGGTACACGGCGTACATCGAGGCCATCACGGCGAGCAGGACCTGCGCGGTGCAGATGTTGCTCGTCGCCTTCTCGCGGCGGATGTGCTGCTCGCGGGTCTGCAGGCTGAGGCGGTAGGCCATCTGCCCGTCGGCGTCGAAGGACACCCCGACGAGGCGGCCGGGCAGCTGGCGCTCGAGGCCGGCACGGACGGCGAGGTACCCGGCGTGCGGGCCACCGAAGCCGAGCGGGACGCCGAAGCGCTGGCTCGTGCCCACGGCGACGTCGGCGCCGAGGTCGCCGGGGCTGGCGAGGAGCGTCATCGCGAGGAGGTCCGCCGCGACGACCGCGATGCCCCCACCGGCGTGCACGCGCTCGATGACCGACGACGGGTCGACGATCCGACCGGAGGCACCGGGGTACTGCACGATGACGCCGAAGGCACCGTCGAGCTGCTCGTCGGTCGGTCCGGCCACGGCGTCGAACCCGCGCAGGACGATGCCGACGGCCTCGGCCCGGTGGTCGAGCAGCGCACGGGTCTGCGGCAGCAGGTCGGCGTCGACGAGGAACGCGTCACCCGTGACCTTGGACGCCCGGCGGGCGAGGAGCATGCCCTCGACCACGGCCGTGCCCTCGTCGAGCATCGAGGCGCCGGCGGTCGCCATGCCCGTCAGGTCCGAGACCATGGTCTGGAAGTTGATGAGCGCCTCGAGCCGGCCCTGCGAGATCTCCGGCTGGTACGGCGTGTAGGCCGTGTACCAGCTGGGGTTCTCGAGCACGTTCCGCTGGATCACCGCGGGGGTGTGGGTGCCGTGGTACCCGAGCCCGATCATGGCGCGACGGACGGTGTTGCGGGCGGCCTTGGCCCGGAGTTCGGCGAGCGCCTCGGTCTCACCGATCGCCGCGGGGATGCCCGAGTGGACGGTCGGCGCCGCGTGGATCGACTCGGGGATCGCGGCGCGGACGAGGGCGTCGAGGGACGGCTGGCCGACGGCGTCGAGCATCGTCCGCTGGTCGACCGGGGTGGTGCCGATGTGGCGGTCAGCGAAGGACGTCTGGAGGTTCTGCAGGTCGCCGGTCATGCGATGGACGCCCGGTACGCGTCGTGGTCCATGAGGTCCTCGGGGAAGGAGGTGCCGTCCACCTTGATCTTGACGAGCCAGCCGGCGCCGAACGGGTCCTGGTTGACGGTGTCGGGGGCGTCGACGACGGCGTCGTTGATCGCCACGACCTCGCCCTCGATCGGGGCGAAGAGTTCGCCGACGCTCTTGGTCGACTCGATCTCGCCGATCTGCTCGCCCGCGGTGGTGGCGGTGCCGACGGCGGGGAGCTCGACGTAGACGACGTCACCGAGCTGTTCGGCGGCGTGGTCGGTGATGCCGACGGTGACGGTGTCGCCCTCGACGAGCAGCCACTCGTGGTCGGCCGTGTACTGGAGTGCGGTCTGGTCGGTCATTGCATCAGCCTTTCGAGGCGCGGCGGTAGAAGGGGAACGCGGTGACGGTGCTGGGGATGGCCGTTCCGCGGACGTCGATGTGGAGGAGCTGTCCCTCGGTGGCGAGCGCCGGGTCGACGAACGCCATCGCGACGGGGTGGCCGAGGGTCGGCGAGAGCGCACCGGAGGTGACGGTGCCGACGACGACGCCGTCCTGCACGACGTCGTACCCGGCACGCGGGGCCCGGCGGCCCTCGGTGACCAGGCCGACGAGCACGCGGGCGTCGTCCGACGGGGTGACGCCGGTGGCGCCGACGAAGTCGCCGTCCTTGGCCACGACCCGGCCGAGGCCGGCCTGGGCGGGACGGACGTCGGTGCCGAGCTCGTGCCCGTAGAGCGGCATGCCCGCCTCGAGCCGGAGGGTGTCGCGGGCGGCGAGGCCGGCGGGCACGACCCCGCGGTCGGCGCCGGCCTCGAGCAGGGCGTCCCAGAGCGCTCCGGCGACGGACGGGTCGCTGTAGACCTCGAAGCCGTCCTCGCCGGTGTAGCCGGTGCGGGCGACGAGGACCTCGGCGCTGTCGAACACCGCGTGCAGCGCCCGGTAGTACCCGAGCTCGTCGAGGGGGCTCTCCGGCTGGAGCCGGTCGGCGACGACGAGCGCGTCGAGCGTCCCGGCAGCGGCCGGGCCCTGGATCGCGACCAGTGCGGTGGTGTCCGAGTCGTCCGACACCTCGACGTCGAAGCCGTCGGCCCGTGCGGTCAGGGCGTCCACCGCGACCTGCCGGTTCGACGCGTTCGCGACGACGAGGAAGACGTCCTCGTCGGTGCGGTAGACGACGAGGTCGTCGAGGATGCCGCCGTCCTCGGCGAGGAGGAGCGAGTACTTCGCCCGTCCGACCGGCATCGCGCCGAACGACCCGGCGAGTGCGTGGTCGAGGAAGGCCACGGCCTGCGGACCGGTGACGCCGACCTCGGCCATGTGCGAGAGGTCGAAGACACCGGCGGCCTGACGCACGGCGTGGTGCTCGGCGAGGTCGGACGAGTACCGGACGGGCATCCGGTACCCGGCGAAGTCGGTGAAGGTGGCGCCGGCGGCTTCGTGGGCGGGCTCCAGCGGCGACGAGCGCAGTGGGGACGTTGGCATGGGCGGAGTTCTCCTGGCATCGGCAGGACCCGACGACCGTCGTCGGGCGGAACTCCCCCTCTGTCATGGGCCTGAGAGTTTCACCGCGGCCCGTGAGGTCCGGCGGCTTTCACCGTGGGCGAGCCACGGACCGACCCGGTGGGGGCATCGTGGCTGCTTTTCAGAGTGGCCTGTCCGCTGCGGTGTGGGACCTGAGAGATTGTCGGGGGGATTGCTCCTTCGGTGCCGTGCTGGGTGCCCAGGGCACCGCACGACGTCTCCCGCGACGGATGAACGGCCGGTCTTCAGTTGTCGGGCCGATCATACCGACCCCGCGTTTCGGGCATGTGACGGACCCGGTGGTTCGACATCTCGTAGAATGCGGGGATGGCAGGTCAGCGATCACGCCCCCGCGGGCAGCTCGAGCAGGCGGTGCTCGACGCGCTCTGGTCGGCGGACGGCGGGCTCAGCGCGCGCCAAGTGCTCGACGCCTTCCCGGAACCCCGGCCCGCACTGACGACCGTGCTCACCGTGCTCGACCGCCTCGGTCGCAAGGGCCGGGTGGAGCGGCAGCAGCACGACGACGCACCGCTCACCTTCCGCGCGACGAACAGCAGGGAGGAGCAGACCGCCTCCCTCATGTCGAACGCCCTCGCCGCGGCGACCGACCGCGAAGCCGCTCTGCTGCAGTTCACCGGCTCGCTCGCCTCCGACGACCTCGACGTCATCCGCCGCGCCCTCGACGCCCGAGCCCGTTCCTGACGGATCCGCCGTGGTCGTCACCGGAGTCGTCCTCATCGCGCTCGCCCTGGCGGTCGTGGTCCTCGCGCCCCGGGTCCTGACCCGCTCCGCGTGGACGATCGACCGGCCGCGAACCGCGCTGGTGTGCTGGTCGGTGGCGGTGCTGCTCGGCGTGGTCGGCTTCGTCGCGGGCATCACGCTCCTCGTCGTGGCGAACCGCCCGATCACCGACCCGATGGGGTTCGGCGGCTCCCCCACGCACGGCCTCAACGTCGGCGTCGCCCTGCTCGCCGTGCTCGCGTTCGTGATCGCGGTCCGGGTCCGGCCCGGCCCCGAGCACGAGGCCGTGCGCGAGGCGATGCGCTCCGGTGCGGCACCGCACCGCGAGATCGACGGCACGCCGGTGTCCGTCCTCGAGGCGGACCACGCACTCGCCTGCGCCGTCCCCGGCAGGTCCGGTGGCGTGCTCGTGAGCACCGGGCTCGCGGACCGTCTGCGCACCGACGAACTGGAGGCCGTGGTCGCCCACGAACGCGCGCACCTGACCCAGCGCCACGCGGTCGCGGTCGGGATCGCCGAGTCGATCGAGCGTGCGGTCCCGTGGATCCCCGGCGCGCGCGCCATGGCGCGCTCGACGCGCGTCCTCGTGGAGTTCGCCGCCGACGACGCGGCCGCACGACGTGTCGGACGCGACGCGCTGCGGCGAGCCGTCCTGGTGGCGGACGGGACGAGCGCGCTCGGGGCGATCCGCGCCTCCCGTCTGGGGTCCTGACGCGTGTCGGCGGTGGGGCATATGGTGATGGCACCGTGAAGCCACTGACCGAAGCAGACATCCGTTCGTCGTTCGTCAACGCCACCCCGGACGAACTCGCCCAGCTGCCCATCCCCGGCCTGCACGAGACGCTGTGGGACGAGCGCGAGTTCCTCGGGTGGCGCGACCCGCAGGCCGCCCGCCGCGGCTACATCGTGTCCTGGATCGACGACCGCCCGGTCGGGATCGTCGTGCGCTCCGCCGGTGGGTCCCTCCGCCCCGGGATCGCCGCGATGTGCTCGTTCTGCCACTCCCCGCAGCCGGCGACGCAGGTCCGCCTGTTCTCGGCCGCGCGCGCCGGAGAATCGGGGCGGAACGGCAACACCATCGGCTCCTACATCTGCGAAGACCTCGGGTGCCCGATGCTGATCCGCACCGCGCCGCCGCACCTCAACCCGCCGGCGACGATCGCGATGCGCGGCGAAGCACTCCTGCAGCGGGTGCGGAACTTCACCGAGGACGTGGCGAAGACCGCGTGAGCCGGTTCAGCACCGCCCGGTGGGCCGTCGTCGAGGAACTCGGAGACGGCCGGTGGCGCCTGACCCTTCGCGACGAGGCCGACGACGAGCTCGGCGCGTTCGGGCTCGGCGTCGAGGGGCCGTGGGACCCGGACGTCGAACCACACGTGGGCTTCGTGCTCGCGCAGCTCGGCCTGACGCTGCGCGGCACCCGACCCTGGCGAGTGGACGAGCTCGGGGACCAGCGGGCACCGGTGCTGCCGCTGGCGTGAGGGGCCCGGCGCTGCGGACTCACTCCGTCGCGGCGATGAAGTTCCGCAGGATCTCGCGGTCGTCGTCGGCGCGGGCGGCCCAGACCAGCTCGCTCCGGTGGTCGTCCGCCTCGAGCGGCAGCAGCACGACGGTGTCCGGAGCGGCGAGCGTGGCGCTCTCCGGCGCCACCGTCACCCCGAGGCCCGCGCCGACCAGGTGCAGCACCGTGGCCCAGGTGGTGGCCTCCTGCACGACCACGGGTCGCCGGGGACCGGACACCACCGGGGCGAGGTTGCGTTCGGTCGCGACCGATCCGGCCTCCGCCGGGAAGAACACGAACGGGTCGTCGAGCAGCTCCGGTCCCCGGATCGATGCCCGCGCCGCGAGCCGGTGCCCGCGCGGGACCGCTGCCACGAACCGCTCGCTGCGGAACGGCAGGAAGCGCACGGCCGGGTCGGGATCGGGATCGCGCACGATCGCCAGGTCGAGCTCCCCACGGACGATCCGCGCCAGCAGGGTCGACGAGTAGCCCTCGGTGAGTTCCACGCGGACGAGCGGGTAACGCTCCCGGAACACCTGCACGCGTTCGATCGGACCGAGCGGCAGCGCGGAGACGACGAACCCGACGTCGAGCCGACCGGCCTCGCCCCGGCCCACCCGCACGGTCTCGTCGAGGTCCCGGCGCGCCTGTTGCAGGAGCGATCGTGCCCGGCCCTGCAGCACCCGTCCGGCCGGGGTGAGCGCGACGCTGCGGCTCGTCCGCACGAAGAGGTCGACGCCGAGCGCCCGTTCCGTCCGCCGGATCTGCTGCGACAGCGCCGGCTGTGCGATCCGGAGCGCCTCGGCTGCACGTCCGAAGTGCAGTTCGTCGGCCACGGCGAGGAACGCCCGGAGCTGCCGGAGGTCGACGTCGAGCTCGCGATCCATGCACACAGCGTATCGATCCGCGCGAACGAGTATTGGACGGGACTCGGCACGGCGTCCGAGGATGGGTGCATGCCCGATGCGATCACCACCGACGCCGTGCTCATCACCGACATCGCCTCCGCTGCCGACGCCGAGGCGTTCCGCGTCCTCAACGAGGCGTGGATCAGCCGGTTCTTCACGCTCGAGGACGAGGACCGGAAGCTCCTCGGCGACCCGCTCGGCCAGATCGTCGAGCCCGGCGGCGCCGCCTTCGTCGCACGGCTGGGATCGGACGGGCCGGTCATCGGCTGCGTCGGCATCGCGCCCGTCGGGCCCGGGGTGTTCGAGCTGGTCAAGATGGCCGTCTCGACCGAGCACCAGGGGCACGGCACCGGCCGCAAGCTCATCGCCGCAGCGCTCGAACGTGCCCGGGCGATCGGCGCGCACCGGGTGGTGCTGGAGAGCAACGCGCAGCTGGCCAGCGCCGTGCACCTGTACGAGGCGTTCGGGTTCCGGCACCTCGGCCACGACGAGGTCGCGCCCAGCCCCTACGCCCGCGCGGACGTCCACATGACACTCGACCTCTGAGCGGAGCCGCCAGGGAGCGGTACCGACCCGGTACGCTCGCGGCATGGCGACACACGAGGTGCAGGCCGTCCGCGAACGCGGCGCGTGGCAGGTGTTCATCGACGGGTTCCTGGTGACCGAGGTCACCCGGTGGCCCTCCGTCGGGTTCGTCGCCCGCGAGTGGATCGGGCTCACCGAAGAGGTGCCCGCGCGCGAGGTCGACCTGACGATCCGCGTCGTCGGACGCAACCAGTACGTGGCCTGACGCTCCCCGTCAGCGAGCAGCTGCGACGAGCTGGCGCCCTCGCCGGGGAGACGCCACCATGGACCGCGTGAGCACCACGACCTTCGACGACCTGATCGCGATCGGCGAAGCCGCAGATGTCACCGGCTGGGACTTCTCGTGGCTCGACGGCCGCGCCACCGAGGAGCGCCCGCCGTGGGGCTACGCGAAGCTGCTCGGCGAGCGACTCGGCCGCCTCGCCGAGGTCCCCGGTTCCGCCAGCCTCGACGTGCAGACCGGCGGTGGTGAGGTCCTCGCCGAGGCCACGGCGTTCCCGGCCACGGCGGTCGCGACGGAGTCCTGGGCGCCGAACGTCGCCGCCGCCACTCGGCTCCTGCACCCGCGCGGAGTGGTCGTCGTCGCTGACCCGGACGAACCACCGCTGCCCTTCGCCGACGGCGCCTTCGACCTCGTGACGAGCCGGCACCCCGCCGCGATCCACTGGGACGAGATCGCCCGGGTACTCGCCCCCGGAGGCACCTACTTCGCCCAGCACGTCGGCCCGGCGAGCGTGTTCGAGCTCATCGAGTTCTTCCTCGGCCCGAAGCCGATCGAGCGTCGGGGGCGACACCACGACGACGAGGCCGACGCCGCGCGAGCCGCCGGCCTCGAGGTCGTGGACCTCCGGACCGCTCGCACCCGCATCGAGATCCGCGACGTCGCGGCGGTGGTCTACCTACTGCGGAAGGTGATCTGGTGGGTGCCGGACTTCAGCGTCGAGCGGTACCGCGACCGTCTGCGCGACCTGCACGAGCTGATCCAGCGGGACGGACCGTTCGTGGCGTCCTCAGCCCGTCACCTCGTCGAGGCGCGCCGACCCGAGTAGCCGACCCGCGCCGCCAGGCCGACGGCAACAGCCGACAGCCGAAAGCCAGCAGCTGACGGCCCACACCAGCCCGCCGCTCACGCGACGTGCCAGACCAGCCCCTCCTGCGCACTCGACGGGTAGGCCGCCGCGATCCGCAGCACCGCCTCGCGCAGCGTGTCCGGCGAGCACGCCAGGTTGAGCCGCGCGAACCCGCGGCCCTGCGAGCCGAACCCGAGGCCGGAGTTCAACGCGACGTAGGCGTGCTCCCGGAGCGGCACGGCCGGGTCGTCCCCGAGCCCGATGCCGCGGAAGTCGAGCCACGCCAGGTAGCCGGCGCGGGGCCGGGTGTACACGACGCCGGGCAGGTGCTCCGCGAGCAGGGAGCCGAGCAGCCGTTCGTTCGCGACGATCCGGGCGACCACGTCGTCGAGCCAGTCCGTCGCCAGGCTGAACGCCGCGAGGTTCGCGTGCAACCCGAGGATGCTCGTGCGGCAGGCGACCTCCTCCCAGAGCGTGTCGAGGAGCGCTGCCGTTCGTGCGTCCCCGGCGACGATGATCGAGCACTTCACCCCGGCGAGGTTCCAGCCCTTGCTCGCGCTCGTCACGCAGATGCTCCGCGCACCGGCGGGCTCGGCCACCGCGGCGAACGGGGTGAAGCGGACGCCGGGGTGCGTCAGCGGTGCGTGGATCTCGTCGCTGATGACGAGGACGTCGTACCGTGCGGCCAGTTCGGCGAGCGCCACGAGGTCGTCGTGGTCGTGCACGAGGCCGACGGGGTTGTGCGGGTTGCAGAGCAGGAAGACGCGGACGCCGTCGGCGAAGGCGCGCTCGAGGCCCTCGAGGTCGAGCCGGTACACGCCCCACTGCTCGAGCAGTGGGACCTCTTCCACCTGACATCGGGCCTCTTCGACGAGCTCGAAGAACGGCGGGTACACCGGCGGCGTGATCGCGACCCGGCCGCCGTCCGGCAGCGCGAGGCGGAGCGACTCGACGATCCCGACGCTGACGTCCGTGGCGAGGGACACCCGGGCGGGGTCGACGTCCCAGTCCCAGCGGTCCTTCGCGAACGCGGCGAACGCCGGTGCGAGCGGCCCGGGCCCATCGAGGTACCCGAGGTCGGACTGCTGCACCCGCTCGATGAGCGCCTGCCGGATCGCCGGCGCGACCTCGTGGTCCATCTCGGCGACGAACAGGGGCAGCACGTCGGGCGCGTACCGCGTCCACTTGATGCTCGTACGGACCCCTCGCAGGGTGCCGACCGGGTCCTCCTCGTCGTGCGCCATGCGTCCCAGCATGCATCGGACTGGAGGCGCGGCGCGAGTCCGGCCGTCATCCTGCGTCGCGCGCGGGCCGGGGCCGCGGATCGCATCGTGAGCAGAAATGGTCGGGTTGCCTGCGCCGACCCGACCATTGCTGCTCATCAGATGCGCGTCACGCCCCCGGCTCGGGCTCGACCGCGAGCCAGAGCTCGGCCTCCGCGGTACGACCGCCGGGTGCGAGCCGGACACGAGCGATCTCCGGCGCCGCCACCAGACGGTACGGGTTGGCGGGCAACCACTCCCCGAACGCCTGCGGCCACAGCGCCTGGATCGCTCCGGGCACCGGTCCCGAGCCGGAGAACACCACCCACGTCGCAGCCGGCACCTCGATGACGTCGAGGCCCGGTGCGCTCTCGACCGAAGTGGCGGCGACCACCGAGTAACGGAGGAGACTGCCGTCCGCGCGGCCCTCGGTGAACGCATCGGACACCGACAGCACACCCGACGGCTCCTGGTCGGACAGTCCGGCGATGCGCTCCCGGTCCTCGGGGGTGATGCTGCGTTCGAACGCCTGGATCGCATCGTTCGGCCCCTCGTACACGAGCGGGACACGGGTCGAGCGTCCGATGAGACGGAAGGCGGGTTTCTGGACGAGGCGGTACTGCACGGGAGTGCTCCCTTCGACGGTGAGACGGAAGGACAGCCGACCCTGCGACCGGAACACTGCGCCGGGCTCGCGCGCCTCCTGCGGCCCGATGCCGTGCACGGCGCGGAACGCCCGCCCGAAGGCATCGGCCGAGCCGTACCCGAAGCGTGCGGCGACGTCCGAGACGGTCGTCGTCCCCGAGGCGATGACGGCCGCGGCGAGCGTCATCCGCCGACGTCGGACGTACTCGGAGAGCGGCATCCCGGCGAGCGCGGAGAACACGCGCCGGAAGTGGTACTCGCTCGTCCCGGTGATGCGCGCGAGCTCGTCCACGTCGAGCACGGTGTCGTCCGGGCCGCCGTCGAGGTGTTCCTCGACCGCGGCGATCGCCTCGTTCCAACGCTCCATGTCGGTGTCCTTCCTGGTGGTGTGCTCGACGCTACGGTGACGTCGCGCGACGGACACGATGATCCCTGCCCGGGCTGGTCGGCCTACTGTCTGCGTCATGAGCACGAGCACCGCCGACAAGGCGACCACCCTCAAGCAGCTGCACGAAGCACCGGAGATCCTCCGCGTCGTCAACGTCTGGGACGCGATCAGCGCGAAGGTCGTCAGCGACCTGCCGGAGACGAAGGCGATCGCCACCGCCGGGCACTCCATCGCCGCCTCGTACGGGTACGACGACGGCGGGATGCCGCTCGACCTGGCACTGTCGGGCGCCGCGACCGTCGCCGCCGCCACGGACCTGCCCGTCACGGCGGACCTCGACGACGGCTACGAGGACCCGGCCGAGACGATCCGCCGCGCGATCGCTGCGGGGATCGTGGGCGCGAACGTCGAGGACCGCCTCCGCCCGTTCGACGAGGCCGTCGCCCGGGTCGCCGCCATCACCGCCGCCGCCCAGGCCGAGGGCATCGACTTCCAGCTCAACGCCCGCACCGACGCCATCGCCCGCGGCGGGGACCGCCCGATCGAGGAGAGCATCGCCGACGCGATCGCCCGCGGCAAGGCGTTCCTCGACAACGGCGCCGCGCTGGTGTTCGTGCCGGGAGCCATCCAGCGGGACGTCGTGGAGCAGCTCGTCGCGGGCCTCGGTCGCGGCAAGCTGTCCGTGATCGGGCTGCCGGGCGCCCTGCCCGCCGCCGAGTACGAGGCCCTCGGGGTCGCCCGCATCTCGTACGGCCCGCTGACGCAGCGCGTCGCGCTCCGCGCGCTGCGCGACCTGGCGACCGACCTGTACGGCGGTGGCGTCGTGCCGGAGGACACCCCGACCCTCAACTGAACCAACAGGCGGCCTGGAGGCGCGGTGCCAGCTGGCACCGCGCC
>NZ_MJGR01000003.1:0-30909 GCF_001865105.1 Curtobacterium sp. MCBA15_016 | reverse complement strand
GCGCCTCCCGTCCGTCGGTCGGTCGCCTCCGATACCTTCTTGCCATGACCCTGGACGTCGACGCGCTGCTCGCACCGCCCTCCCCCGTGGCCGCGCGGGCGCTGGATGTCGTGCGTGCGTGGTCCTCGCCGGCGCTGGTGCACCACTGCCTGCGCTCGTGGGCGTGGGCGTCGCTCCTCGCACCGACCATCGAGCTCGAACCGGACCGTGAGCTGCTGTTCGTCGCCACGATGCTGCACGACCTCGGCGTGACGCCGTCCTTCGATGCCCACGCCGTGCCGTTCGAGGACGCCGGCGGTGCGGTCGGCAGCGTGTTCGCCCTCGGAGCCGGGTGGGACGCCGCCCGAGCCCGTCGGGTCGGTGAGGTGATCGAGCGCCACATGTGGACGTCGGTCGACCCCGCGCTCGACGTCGAGGGACACCTGCTCGAGGTCGCGACCTCGCTCGACGTCTCCGGGGCCGGGTTCGCCCGGTGGACGGCGTCAGACCTGCTCGCCGTCACCGCGGCAGTCCCCCGCCTCGACTTCTCCGAGGCGTTCGACGGGCTGATCCACGAGCAGGCCGGTCGCAAGCCGTCGTCCTCCGCCGCCAGACTCGACGGCTCGGGCAACGTCGCTGCCGGTGGGAGCCGCTGGACATCGTTCCTGGACAATCCGGGGTTCGTCGAGTAGAGTGTTCTTTTGGTGCACTGCAGCGAACCCATCTGACTCGCGCACACCGAACCGTCTCGAAGCCGACTCACCCGAGTCGCATTCCCACGAGACCACCGCTCGATCCGAACGGACGAGCTGCACGTCGAAGCTCGACGTGCGCGCCCCGCACTCGATGCGTCGCGCCGGACTCAGCCGTCCGCCGACACCGAGTCGCCCTGGGCGCCGAACGACCAGGAAGTACCGCAACACCATGACCAGCAACGAACGAATCACCATCACCGGCACCGCCCTCGCGGCGCCGACCGTCTCCCCCGACCGCATCGCCGAGTTCGGTGTGCGCGACGAGCGCTCGCAGCGCGAGTACCTCGTCCGCATCCCGGCCGACGACCTCGGTCTCTTCATCACCCGTGGCGCCCGCGTCGACATCGACGGCGAGGCCGGCTGGACCGTGCCCGGTCGCTCGTGGCGCGGCGAGGCGAGCCGCACGCTCGTGCAGGCGCAGTCCGTCCGCGTGGGCGAACTGGCACTCGCAGCCTGAGCCCAGCACGCCACACACGAAGGCCACCGAGCACTGCTCGGCGGCCTTCGTCGTGTGTGGGGTCAGTCGGTCCTGTCCGCGGCCGCTGTGTCCGCGTCCGCATCCGCCGTGTTCGCTTCGTCGGCGTCGGCGAAGCGGTGCCCGCCGTCGACGTCCACCGGCCGTTCGGTCCCCGCTCGCTCCGCAGCGTCCCGCAGCCGACGGATGAACGCGTGGTCCTCGGGCTCGAGTTCGTCGTCGGGTGCCGCGCTCACGGTCAGCTCGCTCGCGGGACCCATCAGCACCGTCGTCCGGGTCACCGAGCCGTCGTCGGCCACCGCGGGGATCGCAACGGTGTCGGTCCTGCCGTTGGCACCGAGGATCGCCGCGTAGTCCGCGACCGCATCGGCGATCGCGTCCCCCGTGAGGATCTGGCTGCCGTCGTAGTGGATGTACTTCACGTTGCCTCCTAGCCTCTCGACGGTAGGTGGGCGTGATGCGCGTGGGCCGAGCAAGCGCGTTCTGTGGCCAAACCGGACGACGATCGGCTCAGCGCGGACGACTCGAGGTCAGTACTCGCCCTTGACGACGAAGTACGAACCGCGGATCGTCCCCGCGAGCTTCGACTTCTGCCGCGCGAACTTGAACTTGTCCGCCAGCTCCTCCGGCACTTCCATGCCGTCCGAGAGCTTGAACCCGACCGCTCGCTTGCCGCCCGGCTCCAGCGTGTAGAGGACGTTGACCGCGAGTCCGGACTCGTAGAAGACGTGGGTCCAGCGGATCCCGTCGACGAAGGCCTCGGTGGCTTCGAGCGGCTTCGAGGCGATGACCAGCCCCCGCTCCTCCTGGAGGACTTTCGTGACGTAGTCGACCAGGTCGGGCACGTCCTCGGCGGGGTGGGTGGTGAAGACGTGGTCGTACTTGTTCTTGAAGTAGCGGGCCTCGTTCGCCCGGAGCCCAGCGAGGGCGTCGGCGACCGGCGAGGACTCCAACCCGACGGTGGACACGTGCTCGAAGTCAACGACGTACGACATGGGGCCTCCTCGGCGATGGACTCAGCGCCAACCTAGCGCGGCGATGCGAACAGACGCCAAGCCAGCCGGTCCGACGCACGCATTCGCGGTTGCGGTCAGACGAGCTTCTCGAAGACCATCGTCGCCTGGATCCGGTCGCCGCCGCCGAAGCCTGTGCTGCCCGAGGACGACGTGGTGATCGTGTGCAGCCGGTACCCGAGCGCCGCCTGCGCGTTGATCGCCCGCTCGAGCTCCGTGAGGTTGCCGGACCCGGTACCGAAGAACTTCTCCTTGAGCACCACCTGCAGGACGACGTAGCTCATACCGGCTGGAGCAGGGCGCGGCTGCCCACCGGCGGAGGCCTCGGCCTGGATACGGTCGATCACCCCGCCGAGTCCCGGTGACGGCGCTGCCGCGGGCTGCACCTGCTCCGTCCACGCGGAGCCGTCCCACCACCGCATCGTCCCGGAACCGTCGTCGTACCAGCCCGCCTGCGCGTTCGTCATGTACCCATCCTGGCGGCGTGCGATCGATTCCGGCGACGGCACTGCGAATCCCCCAGCGCCGTCACCGGCGAAGCCGCGCGTTGGTCACGCTCACCAACATCGTGCCCTAGGCTCTTTGAGTAAACATCAACAAATCGGGGGAAGAACCATGGCAGTGCAGACCGCGATCGACCCAAGCGTGCAGCAGCAGGTAGCGAACGAGCTTGGACTCTACGTCTACATGCTCGTCGATCCCGCGACGGGTGTGCCCTTCTACGTCGGGAAGGGAAAGGGCGAACGGTTCGCCTCCCACGGGAGGGAAGCGCTGCTCACGGACAGCGCCGAGACCCCGAGCAACAAGATCGCCAAGATCAAGGCGATCCGGGAACTCGGCGCTGAACCGGAGATCTGGATCGTCCGCTACGGCATGCGATCCGAGGTCGAGTACACGTCTGTCGAGGCCGCGTGCATCGACCTGCTCCGCTCGATGCCGGTCCTCGCACGGGCCACAGGAACCGTGCGGCTTCCCGGAGGCCAAGCCGCCCAGCTCACGAACGCGCGACGAGAGTCGGCCAAGGGGCACGGCATCATGCGACTCCAGGACCTTCTCGACGAGATGTCAGCGCCGCCGCTCGAGACGGACGAACCCCTGCTCATCGTTTCCCTCGGCGCGTGGACCAGCAGTCGCGAGGAGGCGCTCGACGGCTCCGAACTGGACGGCTACGGGTACAAGGCGGACTGGCTCCCGCGAGCGGAGCGCGAGAAGCACTCCCAGGAGATCGGGCAATCGGCGTCGAAGTGGTTCAAGTTCTCCGAAGCCACGGTCGAGCGCCACGGGATCGAGTACGCCGTCGCAGCGCATCGCGGCGTGACTCGCGCACTCCTCCGGATCGTCCCGGGCTCGTGGCAGCACCAAGGGTCGGGCACTCATCGCCGGAGCGGCTTCCGCTTCGAGGTCGTGAGCGACGGAGCACTGTTCGAGGAGACGGTCGGCGCGTACGGCCACCGCCTGCCGGAGAAGAGGCGTGGCGAGCAGTCGACGTTCCGCTACTGGCCCTACGCCCGCTGAGGACGGACCGAGGCGCACAACCCGAACGACGGGTCAGTTGTTGAAGCGGAACTCCACCACGTCGCCGTCCTGCATGACGTAGTCCTTGCCCTCGATCCGGGCCTTGCCGTGCGCACGGGCCTCGGCAATGGAACCGGCAGCCATGAGGTCCTCGAACGAGATGACCTCGGCCTTGATGAAGCCCTTCTCGAAGTCCGTGTGGATCACCCCGGCAGCCTGGGGTGCCTTCCACCCCTTGCCGATCGTCCACGCGCGCGCTTCCTTCGGACCGGCCGTCAGGTAGGTCTGCAGCCCGAGGGTGTCGAAGCCGATGCGGGCGAGCTGGTCGAGGCCGGACTCGGTCTGCCCGGTCGACTCGAGGAGCTCCGCGGCGTCGGCCGGGTCGAGCTCGATCAGCTCGGACTCGACCTGGGCGTCGAGGAACACGGCCTGGGCGGGCGCGACGAGCGCGGCCAGTTCGGCCTTGCGGGACTCGTCGGTGAGGATCGCCTCGTCGACGTTGAAGACGAAGATGAACGGCTTGGCCGACAGGAGCCCGAGCTCGGCGATCGGTGCGAGGTCGATCGAGGTGGCGGACAGGAGCGTGCCCTGCTCGAGCGCTGCCTTGGCCTCACGAGCGGTCTCGAGCACGATCGGCTCGGCCTGCTTCAGCTTCACGGTCTTCTCGTACCGCGGCAGCGCCTTCTCGATGGTCTCGAGGTCGGCGAGGATCAGCTCGGTGTTGATGACCTCGAGGTCGTCCTTCGGCGACACCTTGTTCGCGACGTGCACGACGTCGTCGTCGGTGAAACCACGGACGACCTGCGCGATGGCGTCGGCCTCGCGGATGTTGGCGAGGAACTTGTTGCCGAGCCCCTCGCCCTCGCTCGCGCCCTTGACGATGCCGGCGATGTCGACGAACGACACGGGGGCCGGCACGGTCTTCTCGGAGTTGAAGAGCGTCGCGAGCTGGTCCAGCCGCGGGTCGGGGAGGTTCACCACGCCGACGTTCGGCTCGATCGTCGCGAACGGGTAGTTCGCGGCGAGGACCTGGTTCTTGGTCAGGGCGTTGAACAGGGTCGACTTGCCGACGTTCGGGAGACCGACGATTCCGATGGTGAGTGCCACGGGAGGACAGCCTACCGGCGGCCGCCCGTCGGGGCCGACCCGCGCCTCCAGTCCGACAGTCCGACAGTCCGACAGTCCGATAGTCCGACAGTCCGACAGTCCGACGCGGACGGCCGACCGTCGACTGCCGACACCCGACGGCCGGCCCGGCCGCAACGCCGAGGGGCTCTGCGGCGATGTCGGCGCCGCGTGCGACGATCGGGACCGTGCCGTTGAACTTCACCGCGATCGACTTCGAGACCGCGAACAGCTCGCCCGCCAGCGCCTGCTCGGTCGGACTCGTCAAGGTCCGCGCGGGCAGGGTCGTCGAGCGGGCGTCGTGGTTCATCCGGCCGCCGCTCGGGCACGACGCCTTCCTCGAGTGGAACACCCGCATCCACGGCATCGTCGCGTCGGACGTCGTCGGGGCGAAGTCGTGGGAGCAGCAGTACCCGGACATCGTGGCGTTCGCCGACGGGGACGTCCTCGTAGCGCACAACGCCCGCTTCGACATGGGCGTGATCGCCGGTGGGTGCTCGGCGACGGGGATCGACCTCGCGGAACACCACTCGCTGTGCTCGCTGCAGGTCGCCCGCAAGACCTACACGCTCGACTCCTACCGCCTGCCGATGGCGGCGCGGGCCGCCGGGTACGAGGGCTTCCAGCACCACGACGCGGCCGCCGATGCCGAGGCGTGTGCGGCGATCGTGGTGCACGCGGCCGGGCACCACGGGACGGACACGGTCGAGGCGCTCGGCGCGGCCGTCCGGGTCGCCATCGCTCCGGTGCGGGCCCGAGCGGAGAAGCCGCGGACGGCTGCGCAGCCCCGGCTGTCGAACCGCCCGATGATCTTCGCCGACTGACGACGGCCGCGCTGGCCGGTCCGCCGCAGCCCCGGTGGTATTGTCACGACAATCCCTACTGCTGAAGGACCGCGATGACCAACGAAGGCCAGCTGCCGTCCGACCTGTTCATGGACCTGGACCGGTCGGGTCCGATGCCCCTGTACTTCCAGGTCGCCTCGCGCATCGAGGAGTCGATCCGCTCCGGCGCGATGCCCCCGGGCGCCCGCCTCGAGAACGAGATCGCCCTCGGTGAGCGGCTCGGGCTGTCCCGGCCGACGATCCGCCGGGCGATCCAGGACCTCGTCGACAAGGGCCTGCTCGTGCGCCGGCGCGGGATCGGCACCCAGGTCGTGCACGGCCCGGTGACCCGCAAGGTCGAGCTGACGAGCCTCTACGACGACCTCGCACAGGGGTCGCAGGCGCCGGCGACGAAGCTCCTCGAACGCAACGACGTGCCCGCCCCGGACGCCGTCGCCGAGGCGCTCGGCATCGCACCGGGCACCACGGTCGCCCACATCCGTCGCGTGCGCTTCGCCGAGGACGTCCCCATGGCGATCCTCGAGAACTACCTGCCGCCGGAGTTCCTCGAGATCACCGACGACGACCTGCAGACCCACGGCCTGTACCAGCTCCTGCGCGGCCGCGGCGTGACCATGCGGGTCGCGAAGCAGCGCATCGGCGCCCGTGCGGTCACCGACGAGGAGGCCGGTCTGCTCGAGATCGAGGACGGCGACCCGGTGCTCACGATGAGCCGCACCGCGTACGACGCCTCGGGCCGCGCGGTCGAGTACGGCGTGCACTGCTACCGCCCAGACCGCTACTCGTTCGAGGTCACGCTCGTCGACAAGTAGGCGGCCCGCTCAGGCGAACGAGGGGACCCCGAGTTCGCCCGTCACGTACTGCGCCCGGCCGAAGCCGAAGGACCAGTCCTCCGGCCCGTTCTCGACGTACCCGATGAAGACGTCCTCGGACGCGACACCGACCCCGGCAAGGCCGTCGTGGATCGCGCGGTAGAGCTCCTGCTTCGCGGCCTGGTCGCGCCCGCGCTGCGTGAAGACCTGGATCATCACGACGCCGTCGGTGCGCTCGAACCCGAGTCCGGCGTCCTCGGCGATGATCTGCTGCGCCGGGTGCTCGGTGACGATCTGGAACCGGTCGCGTGCGGGGATGCCGTACACGTCGACGATGGCGGTGTGGATCGCGTCGGCGACGGCACGCACGGCCTCGGGCGTGCGGCCGGTGGCGAGGTCGATACGGACGAGCGGCATGGTGCCTCCTGCAGGTCGATACTTTGTCCTGACAAACTAACATGGATTGCGACGGCAGGACGAGCAGACGGGAGGCGCGGTGCCAGCTGGCACCGCGCCTCCCGTCCGTCGGGTCGTGCGTCTAGAGCACGGGGGTCGCCGCCGCGTAGGTGAGCGGTCCGTCGACGCGCGCCACCTCGTGCCACGCCCCGTCGGCGAGCGACGCCTCCGCCGCTTCCACGATCGACGCAGCCGCCAGGCCGTCGGCGACCGACGGCGCGAGCTGCTCCCCGCGCCGGACGCTCGCGATGAACTGCGCGGCCTCGACGGTCTTCAGGTCGTCGTACCCCATGGCGGTGCCGGCACCCGGCTGGAAGCGGGCGAACTCGCCGTCCCCCGCGGCCACGTAGTGGGTGGCGTACCCGTCGACCTCTTGCCCGTCGAGGTAGACCTCGAGCTCGTTGAGGCGCTGGAAGTCCCACCGCACCGAACCCTTCGTGCCGTACACCTCGAGCGTGTACTCGGCGTGCGGCCCCCGCATGACGCGGCTGGAGTCCATCGTGCCGACGGCGCCGTCCTCGAAGCGGAAGAGCAGGGCCGCGTAGTCCTCGTTCTCGACCGGCTTCCGCTCCCCCGTCGCGGCGGCGCTACGGTCGACGATGCCAGCGCCGGGGAGTGGGCGGTCGACGATGAAGGTCTCCGCGAGCGCCGTCACGGACGAGATCCGGCCGACGACGTACTGCGCCAGGTCGAGCCCGTGCGAGAGCAGGTCGCCGAGGACGCCCGAGCCGGCACGCTCCCGCTCGAAGCGCCAGGTCAGCGGCGCCGCGGGGTCGGACGAGTAGTCGGCGAGGAGCGACCCGCGGACGTTCGTGATCCGGCCGAGGCGCCCGCTGCGGACGAGTTCGCGCGCCCGTTCGATCGCCGGGGCGTGCCGGTAGTTGAAGCCGACGCTCGTGATGACACCGGCGCGCTGCACGGCCTCGTGGATCTGTCGGGAGTCGCTGGCGTACCGGCCCATCGGCTTCTCGATCCAGAACGGCTTGCCCGCCTCGGCAGCGGCGACCGCCATCTCGCGGTGCAGGAAGTTCGGCGAGCAGATCGAGACGACGTCGACCTCGGGGTCGGCGAGGACCTCGTGGTAGTCGGCGACGGCCCGCTCGTAGCCCAGGCGGGTCACCGCTTGGTCGCGCGCGGCCTCGATCGGGTCGGCGGCGACGACGAGCCGGGGGTGCACGCCGAGCTCCGGGAAGTGGTCGGGCAGGGCGCGGTAGGCACGGGAGTGCAACCGGCCCATCCAGCCGACCGAGATGAGGCCGACACCGATGGTGGCGACGTCGGCGGACGCGGCTGCGCTCATGCTGCCGGCACGATGATGTCGCGGACCAGGGCGTCGAGCTTCGCGTCGGCGTCGAGGAACTGGCGCAGCGTGGTCACCGTGGCCCCGAAGCGGTCGAACTCCTCGATCGTCATGCCGTCGACGTCGTAGCCCCGGGCGAACTCCGGCGTGGCCGCACGCAGCGCGTCGATGACGTGCGCGGGGACCTCGTCGTGGATGGCGTCCGGACGGAACGGGAACGCGTTGTCGTTGATGTCCTTCGACCACTGGAACGGCGGGGACACGACGAGGTCACCACCCTGGAACTCCGACCACTGCATCGCGTTCCGGAAGGCGGCGACGAGTACGCGCGACCGGAAGCCGCGCTCC
Source organism: Curtobacterium sp. MCBA15_016 (assembly GCF_001865105.1). Lineage (NCBI taxonomy): Bacteria > Bacillati > Actinomycetota > Actinomycetes > Micrococcales > Microbacteriaceae > Curtobacterium > Curtobacterium sp. MCBA15_016. Next base: position 22,286 of record NZ_MJGR01000003.1, on the reverse strand, counting down.
TGGAAGACCCGGTACGCGTGCTTCACCGCAGCGACACCGGCCCACTCGAGGATGCCGGGGTCGACCATCACGTGGTCCCGCTTGACGACGGTCTTCAGCCAGTCGTCGAAGCGGCCCGCCATCAGCGTGACGACGTGGCCGAACTCCTGCTCGGGCAGACCCTCGGCGGCGCGGCGGTCGAGGGCGCGCTCGATGGCCTCGCCCACGGCGACGACCTGCGGCACGGTGAACGACACGGTCGCGTTGATCGAGACACCGCGGTACGCGGCCTCCTCGATGGCGGCGATGCCGACCTTGGTGGCGGGGATCTTCACGATGATGTTCGGCGCGAGCTGCGAGAACCGCACGGCCTGTTCGACGAGGGCGTCCTGGTCGCGGTGGAGACGCGGGTCGGTCTGCATGCTCAGCCGGCCGTTGCGGCCACCCGAGGCCTCGAAGGCGGGCAACAGCTGCGCGGCCGCGGCGATCGAGAGTTCCTCGACGGCCTTCCAGCCGATCCAGGACTCCCCCGCGGTCGGGTGCTCGGCGGCGATCTCGCGGATGCGCGGGACCCAGGTGTCGGGGTCCTGCTGGATGCAGGTGTACGCGATCACCGGGTTGCAGGTCGCCCCGACCGCACCGTACTCGTGGATCGCCGTGGACAGCTCGCGCGGATCGGCGGAGTCGTTCCACAGGGCGGTCACGGTCTGCGACGCGGCCTGCAGGGTGACGGGTCGGACGTCGGTGCCGGTGGGCGTCGGGGTCTCGAGGGCGGTCGTCATCGGTTCAGTCCCTTCGTGATCGTGTCGAGCTGGAAGCGGGAGACCTCGTCGGCGTTCTCGTCCTCGGCGAAGACGCTCGACACCGCGACGGTGTCCTCGCGCGCCGTGAAGCCGACTCGGTCGAGGGCAGTCCAGAAGGCGTCGAAGTCGACGTCCGCCTGCCCGACGGGGAGGTGCTGGTGCACGCGCACGGCGTTGCCCGGCGGGTTCGTGATGTAGCGGAGGCCGTGCGACCGTCGGTGGTCGTAGGCGTCGGCGACGTGGATGAGTTGCAGCGAGTCGCCCGCCGCGTCGATGATCTCGTCCATGTTGCCGCCGTAGTGGAAGGTGTGGCAGGCGACGTAGACGAACCCGACGTGCTTCGAGTTGAGGCCGCGGATGACCCGGAGGGCCTCGAGACCGTCCTCGACGAAGTCGTCCGGGTGCGGGTCGATGAGCACGCGGAGTCCGGCGTCCTCGATGATCGGCAGGAGCTCCTCCATCGAGCGGTAGAAGGCGTCCTCGGACTCCTCGGGGCGCTCGGGGCGGCCGGAGAACTCGGTGTTGATCGTGTCGACGCCGAGACGCTTCGTGATCTCGATGACCCGCTTCCACTTCGTCACCGCGGCCTCGCGGGCGTCACGGTCGGGCCCGGACCACCGGAGGACCGGCAGGACCGACGCGACCTGCACCCCGGCCTTCCGGCACGCTGCAGCGAACGCGTCGACGAGGTCGTCGTCGGCCTTCGGGTGCCGGTAGAAGGGGATGAAGTCCTGGTGCGGGGTGAGCTGCAGGTACTCGTAGCCGAGGTCCGCGACCTTCTGCGGGAACTCCAGCAGCGACAGGTCGTGGTGGAACGGCGTGGGATCGAGCGCGATCTTCGGCATCGATCAGGCCGTCTCGTAGAACGTCGGCTTCGCGGTGGCGTAGGCGACCTGCTCCAGCGCACCGGTCTGCTGCGCACGCACGGCCACCTCGGCGACGACGGACGCCGTGTAGCCGTCCCAGGCGCTCGGCCCGTCGATGCCGCCGGTCTTGGCGGCGTCGACCCAGCGCTGGACCTCTTCGTCGTAGGCGGCGCCGAAGCGCTCCACGAACGACGGGGTGACGCCCTGGCCGGACACGCCCTGCGACACGAGGTTCAGCGAGGTCTCGCGGCCGATGTAGGCGACACCCGACTCGAACACCGCGTCGGTCGTGACCTGGTAGCCGAACTGGGCGTTGACGTTGATCTCGACGATCGCCATCGTGCCCGACTCGGTGGTGAACAGGACGAACTGCGGCTCGGGCAGGTCGGCCGGTGCGAGGGAGTTCTTGCGCGGCTTCTTCACCTCGACGGCGACGATCGGCTCCCCCGTGATGAACGGGATGATGTCGATCTCGTGGATCACCGAGTCGTGGATGAGCATCGACTCGCTGAAGTTCGGCGGGGTCGTCGGGTTGCGGTGCGCGTGGTGCAGCGCGAGCAGGGCACCGTTCGACCCGGACTCGCGAAGCGCACGGAGCTCCTGGTAGCCCTTGTCGAACCGGCGCATGAAGCCGACCTGGATCTTCGGGCGGGCAGACTTCGCCTGCTCGAGCTCGACGATCCGCAGGGAGTCCGCGGCCGACGTGGTGAGCGGCTTCTCGCAGAGGACGGCGAGGCCACGCTCGATGGCGGGCACGAGGACGGGCTCGTGCAGGAAGCCCGGGGTCGCGACGATGACCGCGTCGATCGGGGTGGCCTCGAGTGCGTCCTCGAACGACGACGCGGTGATCGCACCCGGGGCCTTCGCCGCGGCCGCGGTGGCCCGGGCTGTGTCGGGGTCGACGATCGCGACGACGTCGGCGCCGGCGATGGTCGACGTGATGCGACGCACGTGGTCGCTGCCCATCGCGCCCGCTCCGACGACGGCGACGCGGAGGTTCTCGGTGGTGCTCATGCTGGGTTCTCCTGGGGGTGTCAGAGGGCGCGGGCGGCGGCGGTCGAGCCGAAGATGTGCTGGAACGTGCGCTCGGCGATCGGGCCGGGAGCGTCGACGGAGCAGCCGTACATGTCCTGCTCGACGATGCCGAAGATGTCCGGGTTGATCTTCGCGACGGCCTCGATGATGGGCGCGAGCTCCGGGGTGCCGTGCGGCGGCTCGGTCATGATCCCCTGCGCCACCGCGGTGGCGAACGGGACGTCGTTCTTGAGGACGTCGGGGAGCAGGTCGGTGTCGACCTGCTTGAGGTGCAGGTAGCCGACGCGCTCGGGGTGCTCGGCGATGAGCTTCAGGTTGTCGCCGCCGTAGTACGCGAAGTGACCGGTGTCGAGGCAGAGGTTCGTGTACGCCGGGTCCGTCTCGGACAGGAAGCGCACGGTCTCCGTGTAGGTGCCGACGTGGCTGTCCGCGTGCGTGTGGAACTGCTGGTGCACGCCGAACTCCTCGAGCAGCGCCTTGCCGAGCTGGTCGTGGCCCTTGCCGAGGCGCTCCCACTGCTCATCCGTCAGCGTGCGCGACTCGAGCACCTCTTCCGTGGCGTCCGAGCGCCAGAGGTCCGGGATGGTCACGAGGTGCTCGGCGCCGAGCGCGGCGGCGAGACCGGCGACCTTGACGGCCTGGTCCCAGGCGCGCTGGAACTGGTCGTCGCCCTTGTGGAACCCGGTGAAGACGGTGCCGGCTGACAGCTGGAGCCCGCGGGACTCCAGTTCGTCGCGCAGCTGCGAGGGGTCGGTGGGCAGGTACCCGTACGGCCCGAGCTCGATCCACTTGTAGCCGGCCGCGGTCGCCTCGTCGAGGAAGCGCTGCCACGGGACCTGCTTCGGGTCGTCGGGGAACCAGACGCCCCACGAGTCGGGGGCGGTGCCGATCCGGATGGCGTCGGTGGCGGTGGCGGTGTCGGTCATGACGTCGTCGTCTGCTTTCTGCGTGTGGTGGAAGGTGTTCAGCCGAGCAGGGGACGCTGCGCGGCGACCTGCTGCTCGTACGCGGTGCGGGCTTGCTGGGTGCTCGGCAGCGTGGAGGTCTGGGCGACCGGGACGTCCCACCAGCCGTCACCCTCGGGGGCGTAGACGAGCGGGTCCGAGTGGACGTGCACGAGCGTGGTGTGGTCGTTCGCCTTCGCCTGACGCACCGCGGACTTGAGGTCCTCGATCGCGTTCGGCCCGGGCTGCACCTCGATGACGTCGACGCCGTACGAGCGTGCGTTGGCGGCGAGGTCGACGGGGAGCACGTCGTCGCCCTCGAACGAGCCGGTCTCGTCGAGGTAGCGGTACTTCGTGCCGTACCGCTCGGACCCGACCGTCTCGGACAGGTGCCCGATGGACGCGTACCCGTTGTTCTGGATGAGGACCACCACGATCTTGATGCCCTCGGCCACGGCCGTGACCAGCTCGGTGTGCAGCATGAGGTAGCTGCCGTCGCCGACCATGACGATCGCGTCGCGGTCCGGCGCGGCACGACGGACGCCGATTCCCCCGGCGATCTCGTAGCCCATGCACGAGAACGCGTACTCGACGTGGTACCCGAGCGCGTCCCGCACCCGCCAGAGCTTGTGCAGGTCGCCCGGCAGCGATCCGGCCGCCTGGATGACGACGTCGCGCGGATCGGTGGCGGACTGCACGGCGCCGATGATCTCGGACTGACCGGGCACGGCCAGGCCGGACGGTGCGAAGGCCTGGTCGACCACGGCGTCCCACTCCTGCTTCCGCTGCGCGATCTCGGCCGCGTAGCCGGCGTCCACCGAGAACGCGGCGAGATGCTCGGCGAGCGCGACGAGTGTCTCGCGCGCATCCGCGACGATCGGCAACTGCGACCCGTGCTTGTAGGCGTCGAACGCGGCGACGTTGACGTTGACGAACGTGACGTCCGGGTCCTGGAACGCCGTCCGGGAGGCCGTCGTGAAGTCGCTGTACCGCGTGCCGATCCCGATGACGACGTCGGCCTGCGCGGCGATCGCGTTCGCCGCGGCGGTACCGGTCGCGCCGATGCCGCCGAGGTACTGCGGGTGGTCCCAGACGAGCGACCCGCCGCCGGCCTGGGACGTGCCGACCGGGATGCCGGTGGCCTCGACGAACGCCGCGAGTTCCTGCTCCGCGCCGGAGTACAGCACGCCACCGCCGGCGACGATGACGGGACGCTTCGCCGACCGGATGGCCTCGACCGCACGCGCCAGCGGCCCGTGCTCGGGCAGCGGCCGACGGATGTGCCACTCACGCGGCTGCAGGAAGGCGACGGGGACGTCGAGCTGCTCGGCCTGGACGTCCTCGGGCAGGGCGATGGTCACGGCACCGGTCTCGGCCGGGTCGGTGAGCACCCGCATCGCCGCGAGCGCGATCGAGAACAACTGCTCCGGACGCTCGACGCGGTCGAAGTACCGGGACAGCGGACGGAACGCGTCGGTCACCTGCAGCGAGGTGTCGTGCGGCAGCTCGATCTGCTGGAGCACCGGGTCGGTCGTGCGCGTGGCGAAGGTGTCCGACGGCAGCAGCAGTGCGGGCAGCCGGTTGGTCGTCGCGAGCGCCGCGGCGGTGAGCATGTTCGCGGCACCCGGGCCGACCGACGCCGTCGCGGCGAAGGTGGCACGGCGGCGGTGCATGCGGGCGAAGCCGACGGCCTCGTGCACCATCGCCTGCTCGTTGCGGGCCTGGTGGTACGGCAGCAGGCCGGGCTGCTCGACGTGGAGCTGCTTGATGGCCTGGCCGACGCCGGCGACGTTGCCGTGCCCGAAGATGCCGAAGATCCCCGGGATGGTGCGTTCGCGGACGTCACCGTCGACGGTCCACTGGTTGGCCAGGAACTCGACGAGTGCCTGGCCGACGGTCATCCTCCGCGTGTTGGTGGTCACGCGAGCTTCCTTTCGTAGGGCAGGCGCGGGTCGATCGACTCGGATTCCCACACCTGGCGGACCCAGCCGTGCGCCGGGTCGTCGGTGATGTTCCAGACGCGTTCCGGGTCGGGCCCGGCCATCACGTTGAGGTAGTACATGTCGTAGCCCGGCGCCGCGACGGCGGGACCGTGCCAGCCGTACGGCACGAGAGCGATGTCGCCGGTCCGCACCTGCCGGAACTCGTCGATCGCGCGGTCGTCGGACGCGTAGGTCCGGTGCAGTGCGAACGGGTCGGCGGTGGTCGGTGCGGAGACACCGCGCGCGACGGCGGACTCGTAGTAGTAGATCTCCTCGAGGTTCGACTCCTCGCCGGGCACGGACGTGTCGTGCTTGTGCGGCGGGTACGACGACCAGTTGCCGGCCGGCGTGATCACCTCGCACACGATGAACTTGTCCGCGTCGAGCGCCGCCGGGGTGCCGAAGTTGTGCACCTGCCGGCTGGACTGTCCGGCACCGCGGAGCTCGACCGGCACGTCCTGCCGGGCCACGTACGTCGTCGGCTTGACGGTGTCGGTGGGTGCTTCGGCGACCGCGAGCCGACCGGTGCCGGTGATCCGCGCCTCCGTTCCCGAACCGAGGTACAGGACGTCGGTCGGTCCGTCGAACACGCTCGAACGCCCGTCGAGGGCCTGGTCGCCGTTCCCGGCGGCACCCGCGTACGTGACGTGGAACGATCCGGCGAGCGGCACGACGATGCGCTCCACGGCGTCGGCCTGGAGGCGCAGCTCGCCCCCGTCGGTCAGCGCGCCGGTCCGCAGACCGGTGTGCGCCCACCCCGCGACACGGCCGTCGATCACGTCCGTCCAGCCCGCCTCGGGGCGGGAGCCGGCGGGGTTGAACCAGTTGTCGGTCGTCACGAGCGCTCAGCCGTTCGACGGGAAGCCGAGGTTGATGCCGCCGTGCGACGGGTCGAGCCAGCGGCTCGTGATCGCCTTCTGGCGGGTGAAGAAGCTCACGCCGTCGGCGCCGTACGCCTTGTGGTCGCCGAACAGCGAGTTCTTCCAGCCACCGAACGAGTAGTACGCGACGGGGACGGGGATCGGCACGTTGATGCCGATCATGCCGACCTGCACGTCGCGCTGGAAGCGACGGGCAGCGCCGCCGTCGTTGGTGAAGATGGCGGTGCCGTTGCCGAACGCCCCGCTGTTGATGAGCTCGAGGCCCTCCTCGTAGGAGGCGACGCGGACGACGCTCAGCACCGGGCCGAAGATCTCCTCGGTGTAGACGCGGCTCGTGGTGGGGACCCGGTCGATCAGCGTCGGGCCCAGCCAGAAGCCGTTCTCGTCGCCGTCGGGTCGGACGGTGCGGCCGTCCACCACAACCACCGCACCGTCCTGCTCTGCGACCTCGATGTACGAGGCGACCTTGTCACGGTGCTGCTTCGTGACGAGCGGGCCCATGTCGCACCCGCGACGACCGTCGCCGATGCGCAGGGTCGCCGCGCGCTCCGTGATCTTCTCGATGAGCTCGTCGGCCACCGGCTCGACGGCGACGACGACCGAGATCGCCATGCAGCGCTCACCGGCGGAGCCGAAGCCCGCGTTGATGGCGTTGTCCGCGACGAGGTCGAGGTCCGCGTCCGGCAGCACCAGCATGTGGTTCTTCGCACCGCCGAGGGCCTGCACGCGCTTGCCGTGCTTCGTGCCCGTCTCGTAGACGTACTGCGCGATCGGGGTCGACCCGACGAAGGAGATCGACTCGACGTCGGGGCTGGTGAGGAGCCCGTCGACGCTCAGCTTGTCGCCGTTCAGGACGGTGAAGACACCGTCGGGCAGTCCGGCCTCCTTGAACTTCTCGGCGAGCCAGATCGCGGCGCTCGGGTCCTTCTCGCTCGGCTTCAGCACGACGGTGTTGCCCGCGGCGATCGCGATCGGCAGGAACCACAGCGGCACCATGGCGGGGAAGTTGAACGGGCTGATGATGCCGACCACACCGAGCGGCTGACGGATCGAGTACACGTCGATGCCGGTCGACACCTGGTCGCTGAACTCACCCTTGAGCAGGCTCGGGATGTTCGTCGCCAGCTCGACGACCTCCTGCCCGCGGGCGATCTCGCCGAGGGCGTCGTCGATGACCTTGCCGTGCTCGCTCGTGATGATCTCGGCGAGCTCCGCCTTGTCGCGGTTGAGGACCTCGCGGAAGGAGAACAGGATCTGCTGGCGCTTCGACAGCGACAGGTTGCTCCACGCCGGGAACGCCGCCTTCGCACTCGCGATCGCCGCCTGGATCTCCTCGTCGTTCGCGAGGGCGACCTGCTTCGTCGCGACCCCGAGCGCCGGGTCGTACACCGGGGCCGTGTTGCCGGACTTCGACGCGACGCGTGCCCCGTCGATCCAGTGCCCGATGGTCGTGGTGGCGGTCTCGGTGGTGGTCATGCGTTGCTTCCTTCCGGGATGGACGAGTCCATGGTGGTGGCGCCCGCGAGCCGAGCGGCTGGGTCGTGGGATTCTGTGGAGAACCCGGCACGGCCCTCCTGGGTGTGGACGAGCCCGGCGGCCACGTCCACGGCTGCGGCGACGTCGCCGTCCGGCGGGTAGAGCAGCGTGCGGCCGACGACCAGGCCGCGCACCCCGGGGAGTGCCAGTGCGTCGGCCCACTTGGCGTAGGTCTCGAGCGGGCGGGTCGACGGGTCCCCGCCGAGCAGCAGGGTCGGCAGCGTCGTCGCGGCCATCACCCGTTCCATGTCGTCCACGACCGGGATCTTGAGCCAGCTGTACGCGCTCGACTCCCCCAGTCCCGCGGCGATCGCCATCGAGGTGATCACGGCGTCGGCGGTCAGGTCGTTGACCACCCGGCCGTCCTGCCACGCCGACATGAACGGTTCGAGCATGATCGGCAGCCGGAGCGCCGCGGCCTCGCTGACCGCCCGGGCCGTGGCCTCGAGGGTCGGGGCGGTGCCCGAGTCCTCCAGGGCGATGCGCACCAGGAGCTTGGCGAAGTCCAGCCCGGAGTCCTTGATGGCCTGCGCCGAGTACGCCGTGTAGCGGTCGTCCATCTCGAACGTCGCGCCCCGGAGGCCACCGCGGTTCATCGACCCCACGACGACCTTGTCGTCGAGGGCACCCAGGAGCGCGAGGTCCTCGAGGATGTCCGGCGTGCCGAGCACCCCGTCGACCCCGGGGCGTCCGAGTGCCGTGACGAGCCGCTCGAGCAGGTCGTACCGGTCGGCCATGGCGGACTCGTCGTTCCGGACGGCCAGGGCTCCGCGTGCCGGGTGGTCGGCGGCCACGATGAAGAGCTTGCCGTCGTCGGCGAGCAGGGAGCGCTTGCGTCGGGCGTCGAGCGCGGCCCGCACGAGCTCGGGCTGCCCGGCGCGGACGTCCCGCAGCCGCGCGAAGTCGGCGGTGCTGATCTCAGGCATTGACGGCCTCCTCCGTGGGGTTGTCCTGCAGGAACTGCTCGATCTCGTCGCTCGTCGGCATCGCGGTCGAGCACTCGAACCGGGTCGCGACGATCGCGCCGGCGGCGTTGCAGAACGCGAGGGTCCGCTCGAGCCCCCAGCCCTGCAGCAGTCCGTGGGTGAGCGCTCCGCCGAAGCCGTCGCCCGATCCGAGGCCGTTGACGACGTCGATGTGGTGCGGGCGGAACTCGACGAACTCGTCGCGGGTCTTGGCGAGGACGCCCTTCGGCCCCTGCTTGACGATGGCGATCTCGACCCCGCGCTCGAGCAGGGCGTCGGCGGCGCGGACGGGATCGGTCTCACCGACGGCGACCTCGCACTCCTCGCGGTTGCCGACGGCCACGGTCGCGTGCTCGAGGGCGACGGCGACCTCGCGCGTCGCGGCCTCGGGCGACGACCAGAACATGGACCGGTAGTCGAGGTCGAGCACTGTGTGCATCCCTCGGGCAAGCGTCGCTTCGCTCCGCGCCCTCAATGCGACGTGGTGGGCCTGGCGGCTCGGCTCCTCGCTGAGGCCGGTGACCGTCGTCCAGAAGATCTTCGCCCGCTCGATCTCGTGCAGCGGCAGGGACTTCGCCGTGATCATGAGGTCCGGGGCCTTGGGTGCCCGGTAGAAGTACAGCGGGAAGTCGTCCGGTGGGAAGATCTCGCAGAACGCGACGGGGGTGTTCAGCCCCTCGACCGTCTCTACGAAGGCGTTCGCGACACCGAACTCCGGCAGGGTCCTGGCGATGTAGCGGCCGAAGGGATCGTTGCCCGTGCGGGTGATGACCGCCGCGTCGGCTCCGTGCCGAGCTGCTGCGATCGCGACGTTCGTGGCGCTGCCGCCGACGGACTTCGAGAACGTCGAGACGTCTTCGAGCGGCCCCGTCTGCTGCGGGTAGATGTCGACGCTCACACGTCCCATCGTGATCACGTCGTACGCGTGGGGAGCTGGGTTCGTCATGCGACGCGGGGGACCTTCCGTGCGGCTTCATCGGCGGACGATCACGACTGTACACCTTGTTTGCCCTAATGTCATGACATGGATTCGGGCGGCCCAGGAGGCGCGGTGTCGGTGGGTCCTGCCAAGGTCGCGACATGCAGATCCTCGCCCTGGTCATCGGTCTCATGATCGGCGTCGCCGTCGGTGCGGTCGTCGCCTGGTCGCTCGCGCGGTCCCGCGCCGGCGTGGACGCGGCCACGTCCCGCGCCAGCGCCGAGGCGCTCCGGTCGCGCCTCGACGAGGTCCGTCGAGACGCCGAGGAACGGCTCGACGCGCAGGACGCGCAGTACCGGCGGCAGGTCGACTCGCTCGAACGGCGGGCCGCCGAACTCGAGCACCTCGTCCAGCGCATGCACGGCGCCGACGCCGCCCGGACCCAGGGCGAGTCGAAGGTGCTCTCCGCGCTCAGCCCGGTCGCCCAGACGCTCGACGTCATGCGCGCCAAGATCGCCGAGCTCGAACAGTCCCGCAGCGAGCAGTACGGGGCCCTCTCGGCACAGCTGCGCTCCGCTGCCGAGTCCGAGGAACGCCTGCGCGCCACCGCCGACACGCTGGCCAGCGCCCTGTCGTCGAACAGCACGCGCGGCGTCTGGGGCGAGACCCAGCTGCGCAACGTGGTCGAGGCCGCGGGGCTCCTCGAGCGCGTCGACTTCGACGTGCAGTCCTCCGTCACCACGACCGCCGGCACCGCGCGCCCCGACATGGTCGTGCACCTGCCGGGTGGCAAGACCATCGCCGTCGACGCCAAGGTCCCGTTCAGCGCCTACCTGCAGGCCGCCGAGATCCCGGCGACCGCGACCGGCGCCGAAGGAGCCCGGCGCGATGCGCTCATCGGGCAGCACGTCAAGGCACTGCGGGCGCACGTCGACGCCCTCGCCGCGCGGGAGTACTGGACCGGCTACGACGCGTCGCCCGAGCTCACCGTGGCGTTCATCCCGTCGGAGTCGCTCATCTCGAGCGCCCTCGCCGCCGACCCCGGGCTGCTCGACCACGCGTTCCGCAAGCGCATCGCACTCGCGTCGCCGGTGACGCTGTGGTCGGTGCTGAAGACCGTGGCGTTCTCGTGGCAGCAGGACGTCGTCTCACAAGAGGCGCACGAGCTCTTCCGCGTCTCCCGCGAGCTGTACGGCCGCCTGGCCACCATGGCCGGACACGTCGACAAGCTCGGGCGGTCGATCCGGGGCTCCGTGGTCGACTACAACCGGTTCGTGGGGTCACTCGAACGGCAAGTCCTGCCGAGTGCCCGGCGGCTGTCACTCCTCGACGAGTCGAAGGTCATCGCGGACCCGGCGACGATCACCGACGAGCCGCGGCTGCTCACCGCGCCGGAGCTCGTCGGCGCCCTCGACGACGACTGAGCGCGCGCTCCGGCGCGCTGGCGCCGCCCCGCCCCGCTTCGCCCCGCGCCGCGCCGCCCCGCCCCGCCCCGCACAACGAAAGTCCGTCCGAACCACGCGGGAACGTGGTTCGGACGGACTTCGGTTGTGCGAACGCGATGTGCGCCGCGCCGCCGCGCAGCGCCGTCCGCGCCGCCGCGCCGCGGCGTCAGCGGATCAGAACCACTTCTCCGCGCGGTGGTCCGCCTGGATGCGACGGATCGTGTTCGAGCGGGACCGCAGCACGAGCGAATCCGTGTGGATGACGCCGCGCGACCGGCGGACACCGTCCACGAGCACACCGTCGGTGACACCGGTGGCGACGAAGAACGTGTTGTCGCCCGTGACCAGGTCGTCCTGGTCGAGGACCTTGTCGAGGTCGTGCCCGGCGGCGATCGCCTTCTCGCGCTCCTCGTCGTCCTTCGGCTGGAGCTTGCCGAGGATCACACCACCGAGCGCCTTGATCGCGCACGCGGTGATGATGCCCTCCGGGGTGCCGCCGACACCGACGCACATGTCGATCGTCGACCCGGGCAGCGCCGCCGCGATGCCACCGGCGACGTCACCGTCGAGCAGCAGCCGGGTGCCGGCACCGGTCGCACGGATCGCCCGGATGAGTTCGTCGTGGCGGGGACGGTCGAGGACGGCGATCTGCATGTCCTCGAGGTCCTTGCCCTTCGCCTTCGCGAGCGCACGGATGTTGTCACCGATGGGCTTCTCGAGGTCGAGGACGCCGCGACCCTCGGGGCCGGCGGCGATCTTGTCCATGTAGAACACGGCGGACGGGTCGTACATCGAGCCGCGGTCCGAGACGGCCATCACCGAGATCGCGTTCTGGCGACCCGCGGCGGTCAACGAGGTGCCGTCGATCGGGTCCACGGCGATGTCGCAGGCCGGGCCGTGCCCGTTGCCGACGTGCTCGCCGTTGTAGAGCATCGGGGCGTTGTCCTTCTCGCCCTCGCCGATGACGACCACGCCGTCGAAGTTCACCGTGCCGAGGAACTTCCGCATCGCGTCGACGGCAGCACCGTCCGCGAGGTTCTTCTCACCACGCCCGACCCACGGCTGCGCACGGATCGCCGCGGCCTCCGTCGCACGCACGAGCTCGAGCGCCAGGTTGCGGTCGGGCTGGAGGAACAGGGAGCCGGTTTCCGTCGTGGGAGTCACGACCGCCAGCCTACCGACCGGCAGCCGACCGACGGTCCGGACAACGGCCCCGTGGACGCATGTGCACGCCGGGCGCGGGCCGACCGCGTAACCCGCACCGCGCCTCCAGTCCGGCTGACTACGATCGGCGAGGACACCACCGAAGTCGAAGGAGATCCACGTGCCCATCGCAACGCCGGAACAGTACGCCGAGATGATCGAACGAGCGAAGGCCGGCAAGTTCGCGTACCCCGCCGTCAACGTGTCGTCGTCACAGACGATCAACGCGGTCCTCCAGGGCCTCGCCGAGGCGGGCTCGGACGGCATCCTCCAGGTGACCACGGGTGGCGCAGACTACTTCGCCGGCCACACCGTCAAGAACCGCGCCGCCGGTGCCCTCGCGATGGCGAAGTTCGCCCACGAGGTCGCGAAGAACTACGACATCACCGTCGCGCTGCACACCGACCACTGCCCGAAGGACGCCCTCGACGGCTTCGTCCTGCCGCTCATCGCAGCGAGCGAGGAAGAGGTCCGCGCCGGCCGCAACCCGATCTTCCAGTCGCACATGTGGGACGGCTCGGCCGTGCCGCTCGACGAGAACATCGAGATCGCCAAGACCATGATCGAGAAGACGCGGAACATCAACGCGATCCTCGAGGTCGAGATCGGCGTCGTCGGCGGCGAAGAGGACGGCGTCGAGCACGAGGGCACGAACGACGCCCTGTACACGACCCCGAACGACGTCGAGAAGGTGGTCGACGCACTCGGCCTGGGCGACAAGGGCCGCTGGATCGCCGCGCTCACGTTCGGCAACGTGCACGGTGTCTACAAGCCGGGCAACGTCAAGCTCCGCCCCGAGCTCCTCGGCGAGATCCAGGCCTCGGTCGCGGCCAAGCACGGCACCGGTGAGAACCCCCTCGACCTCGTCTTCCACGGTGGCTCCGGGTCGACCGACGACGAGATCCACGAGGCCGTCCGCAACGGCGTCATCAAGATGAACATCGACACGGACACGCAGTACGCGTTCACGCGCTCGATCGCCGACTCGATGTTCCGGAACTACGAGGGCGTCCTGAAGATCGACGGCGAGGTCGGCAACAAGAAGCAGTACGACCCGCGCGCTTGGGGCAAGGTCGCCGAGACCGCCATGGCGGCTCGCGTGGGCGAGGCCGCGAAGGTGCTCGGCTCGGCCGGCCACACCAAGGGCTGACACCCCGAGCAACGGCCTGGAGGAACGGGGTGTGTCCGACGGACGCGCCCCGTTCTGCGTCCGGTCACCTCCACCGCCGTGCCACGATGGTCGGGTGACCGCCGACGCCATCGCCTCCGACTTCGCCCAGTTCGTCACCGAGTCCCCCACCGCGTTCCACGCGGCAGCGGCCGCCCGGGACCGCCTCGTCGCCGCGGGGTTCGAGGAGCTCGACGAGCTCGGCGCCTGGCCGACGACGCCCGGCGCCTACGTGGTGGTCCGTGACGGTGCCGTCATCGCCTGGCGTCTGCCGTCCGGGGCCACGCCGACCACCCCGTTCCGGATCCTCGGCGCCCACACCGACTCCCCCGGGTTCCGCATCAAGCCGAACCCCGGCGTGCGCACCGGCGGCTGGGAGCAGCTGAACGTCGAGGTCTACGGCGGCGCGCTCCTCTCCACGTGGTTCGACCGCGACCTCCGCATCGCCGGCCGGGTCGTCGACGCGGACGGGACGGTCCGCCTGGTGTCCACCGACGCCGTCGCCCGCATCCCGAACCTCGCGATCCACCTCGACCGCGGCGTGAACGACGGCAAGGAGATCGACCGCCAGCGGCACACCCTGCCGATCGTCGGGGTCGACGGCGACACGGGTGGGACCGACGTGGTGTCGTGGCTGCGCGCCCGGCTCGGCGACGGTGCCGTGTCGTGGGACCTCTTCCTCGCCGACACCCAGGCGCCGGCCCGGATCGGCATCGACCGCGAGTTCCTCGCCTCGGGCCGGATGGACAACCTGACGAGCGTGCACGCCGGACTCCGCGGCATCGTCGAGGCCCCGGCCGACGGCGACCACATCCCCGTGTTCGCGGCGTTCGACCACGAGGAGATCGGGTCCTCGACGCCGTCCGGTGCCGGCGGTCCCTTCCTCGAGGACGTCCTCGGCCGCGTGCAGGAGGGCCTCGGCGCCACCCGTTCCGAGGCCGCGCGGGCGTTCCGTGCCTCGTGGCTGCTGTCGAGCGACGCCGGGCACCTCGTGCACCCGAACCAGCCGGAGAAGCACGACCCCACGAACCGTCCGCGTCCGGGAGCGGGCCCGCTCCTGAAGATCAGCGCGAACCAGCGCTACATGACCGAGGCGAAGGGCGAGGCCGTCTGGGCCACCGCGTGTGCTGCGGCGGGCGTGCCGTGGCAGCCGTTCGTCAACGTGAACACGATCCCGGGCGGCTCGACCATCGGCCCGATCGCGGCGACCCGGCTCGGGATCCCGACGATCGACATCGGCGTCGGGCTGCTGTCGATGCACTCGATCCGCGAGCTCGTGCACGTCGACGACCTCGCGTCCCTGCACGGCGCCGTCGCCGCGTTCCTGGCCGGCTGACGCTGGAGCGCCCGGCGGGCGGGTCAGCCGCCGGCGGCCATCCGCTGCACGTAGGCCGTGAACGCCGGGTCCTGGAAGAGCACGACCATCACCGGCACGATGCCGAGCACCGACGCGACGACACCGCCCACGAGCGGGACCCAGAACGTCCAGCGCCGGGCACGGAGCCGTCGGATCGACCACCAGGCCACGAGCACGAACACCACGACGAGCACGACCGCCCGCACGAGCACGGCGGTCGACAGCGCCGCCGGGTCGGACAGCTCGGTGTACTGGCGCTCCACGAGGGTCCGGATGGTCGAGGCGGTCGTGCCGACGGCGAGGGACTCGACGACCGACCAGAGCCCGATCACGAGCAGCCCGACCGTCAGGACGAAGTCGAGCGGGGTGCGGCCGAAGCGTCCGGCGAGGGGTGTCGGGCGAGCCGTCCCGCCGTCGGTCGCCGGGCCGGGCCGCTGGGCACCGGCACGGGGATCGCGGTCGCGAGCGGGGTGGTCGCGGGTCTCGCGTTCGCCAGCGGCTCGGGAGCGCTCTTCGTGCTCGAGGCGCTCCTGTTCGACGAGCACCGGGTTCTCCCAACCGTCGGGCGCGTACTCGCCGTACTGCGGTGCCGGACGGCCGTGGACGCGACCGTGCGCGTCACCGTCGGCCGACGTGGCGGGGGTGCGCCGCGCCTCCTGGCCGAGGGACGGATCGACGACCTGACCCGGCTCGCGGGCGGGCACCGCGGACCAGCCGTCCGTGCCCCCGCTCACCGTCGACGCCCGCCGAGTGCGCGCGTGGGGTTGCCCGACGCGTCCGTGCGGAGCTCCTTCGGCAGCGAGAACATGAGGTCCTCGTGCGCCGTGACGACCTCTTCCACCGTGGCGTAGCCGGCGTCCGCGAGCTGGTCGAGGACCTCGGTGACGAGCTCTTCCGGCACGCTCGCGCCGCTCGTGACGCCGACGGTGCCGACTCCGGTGAGCCAGTCCTGCTGGATCTCGGCGGCGTAGTCGACGCGGTGTGCGGCCTTCGCGCCGTGCTCCAGCGCGACCTCGACCAGGCGGACGCTGTTCGAGGAGTTCGCCGAGCCGACCACGATCACGAGGTCGGCTCCGGGGGCGACCTTCTTGATCGCGACCTGGCGGTTCTGGGTGGCGTAGCAGATGTCGTCGGAGGGCGGGTCCTCGATCGCGGGGAACTTCTCGCGCAGGAGCCGGACGGTCTCCATCGTCTCGTCGACGCTCAGCGTGGTCTGCGAGAGCCAGACGAGGTTCTCGGGGTCGGGGACCTCGAGCGCGGCGACGTCGTCCGGTCCGTTGACCAGGATCGTGCGGTCGGGTGCGTGGCCCATGGTGCCCTCGACCTCTTCGTGGCCGGCATGCCCGATCAGGATGATGGTGCGGTCGGCCTTCGCGAAGCGCGTCGCCTCCCTGTGGACCTTCGTGACGAGCGGGCACGTGGCGTCGATGGCGTGCAGGTCGCGGTCGGCGGCGCCGGCCACCACCGCCGGTGAGACGCCGTGGGCGCTGAAGACCACGTGCGAACCGCGCGGGACCTCGGCGACGTCGTCGACGAAGACCGCTCCGCGCTGCTCGAGCGTCGACACGACGTGGACGTTGTGGACGATCTGCTTGCGGACGTACACGGGCTCGCCGTACTGCTCGAGCGCCTTCTCGACCGCGACGACGGCGCGGTCGACGCCCGCGCAGTACCCGCGGGGGGCGGCGAGCAGGACCTTCTTCGTGCCGGCGACCGGTTCGTCCCGCAGGCGGCCGCGCGCCGCGAGGACCCGCGGCGGGGCGAGCGGGACCGTGTGGCCGTTGGTGATCGTCACGTCCCCGATGATAGGTGAGCGGGACGCGCGTGGGCTGAGCGCGCACGGACCTGTGGACAACCCGTCCAGAGCGCGCTGTCACCGGTCTCGGGCAGCATGGACGTCCCGCGTGGAAGGAACGACATTGGCGATCGAACAGGGTCCCCCGACGGCTGACGACCCGTGGCCCGTCGCGCTGCTCGGCGCGAAGCTCCGCGACTGGATCGACCGGCTCGGCACCGCCTGGGTCGAGGGTGAGATCACCCAGTGGAACGTCGCGGGCGGCAACGTCTACGGCAAGCTCAAGGACGTCGACGTCGACGCCACCGTGTCGTTCTCGATCTGGTCGAGCGTGCGCTCCCGGGTCCCCGCGGACATCAAGCAGGGCGACCGGGTCGTCGCGGCCGTCAAACCGAACTACTGGGTCAAGGGCGGCTCGCTGACGATGCAGGTCGTCGAGATGAAGCACGTCGGACTCGGCGACCTGCTCGAGCGGCTCGAACGCCTGCGCCGCACCCTCGCCGCGGAAGGGTTGTTCGACCCGTCCCGGAAGAAGCGACTGCCCTTCCTGCCGCACCGGATCGGGCTGATCACCGGCAAGGACTCCGACGCCGAGAAGGACGTCAAGCGCAACGCCCAGCTCCGGTGGCCGCAGGTCGAGTTCCGGACGGTCCACACGGCCGTGCAGGGCGAGCGCGCCGTGAGTGAGGTCACCGCGGCGATCCTCGAGCTCGACGCCGACCCGACCGTCGACGTCATCATCGTGGCCCGCGGCGGCGGCGACTTCCAGAACCTGCTCGGCTTCAGCGACGAGGGACTCGTCCGGGCCGCGGCCGCTGCGAGCACCCCGATCGTCTCGGCGATCGGGCACGAGGCCGACCGGCCGATCCTCGACGAGGTCGCCGACCTCCGCGCCTCCACCCCGACCGACGCGGCCAAGCGCGTGGTGCCCGACGTCGCCGAGGAACTCGCCAACGTCCGGCAGGCGCGGGCACGACTCGGGCTCCGGTTGTCGCACACCCTCTCGGTCGAGGCGGACCGGATCGCGGCCCTGCGCTCCCGTCCCGCCCTGGCGTCCACCGCCTGGCTCGTCGACACCCGCGCGGAAGAGGTGGCGCGCGACCTCTCCCGCGCCCGTGAACTCCTCGACCGCCGGCTCGAACGCTCCCACTCCGAGGTCGGGCACCTCACCGCCCGGCTCCGGGCGCTGTCGCCGCGGGACACCCTGCGGCGCGGCTACGCGATCGTGCAGACGGCCGACGGCGGCGTGGTGCGGGGCTCGGAGGACCTCAGCGGTGCGACGCCCGTGCACGTGACGCTCGGCGCGGGGACCGCCACCGGGACGCTCGAGCCGGACGGTCCCGGTCCGGACGGGGCCTGACCCCGGTCGACGCCGCGGCGGGCGTCGCGGCGGGCGTCGCGGCGGGCGTCGCGGCGGGCGTCGCGGCGGGTGTCGCGGCGGCGAGCGGTCACCACCCGCGATCGCGCAGCCAGGCCTCGGCGACGTCCGGCCACGCGGCAGCGGTCCCGATGCCCTCGGCGAGCCCGATCCCGTGCGCGCCACGCTCGAAGACGTGCAGTTCGAACGGCACCGCCCGACGCGCGAGTGCCTGCCCGTAGCGCAGCGAGTGCGTGACGTGGACAGCCGGGTCCTCGGCGGTGTGCCAGAGGAACGTCGGCGGGGTCGCGCCGTCGACCATGAGCTCCGTGTCGAGCGCCCCCAGCGCCCACACCGTCGCACCCGTGCCGAGCAGGTTGTCCGCGCTCCCCCGGTGCTGGTGGTCGGTCATCGAGACCACCGGGTAGCAGAGCAGCGCGAGGTCGGGTCGGTCGTCCACGTCCGACACGGCGCGTTCGTCGGGCGTCGGCGCGTTCGAGACGAGGGCAGCGAGGTGGCCACCCGCGGACGAGCCGACCAGCAGGACGCGTGGAGCGGACGGGAGGCCCGGGTACCGTCCGGCGCGCAGGTCGCGCAGGAGCGTCCTGGTCGCCACCACGGCGTCGGGGTGCCGGTGCGGGGCGACCGGGTACGCGAAGACCACGGCGGAGATGCCGATCGTGTTGAGCCACCGGGCGTAGCCCTCCCCCTCGTGGGCGGCGTGGCCGTGGTACCCGCCGCCGGGCAGGACGAGGGCGACGTCGGGTCGCGCGTCCGCGGGGTCCGGGGCGGTCGGGGCCGGGTACCAGGTCGCGCCGTCGGGGAGGTCCGTCATGCCCCCAGACCCTACGCGGCCGGGAGTTGTCCACGGGTTCGTCCCCGCGGGCGGCACGTCGGTGGGTGCTCGGTAGGATCGAGGGGTGTCATCCCAGCAGGAACCCGAGCAGCCCGACGTCCGGTCGCTGAGCTACGAAGCGGCGCGCGACGAACTCGTGCGCGTCGTCGCCGAGCTCGAACAGGGATCGGCCACGCTCGAACGCTCGCTGTCCCTCTGGGAACGGGGCGAGTCCCTGGCCGCCCGGTGCGAAGAGTGGCTCGTCGGCGCCCGGGCCCGGCTCGACGCCGCACGCGCCGCGTCCGAGTCCGAGGACGGCGCAGCGCGATGACCGACGCCGACGGCCGCCCGATCGTCGCCGAGCTGGGCCGCCCCGAGACACCGGAGGAGACCTGGGCGCGCAAGGACGCCGCCCGCACCGCCCGGCGGCAGCACCAGACCGCGTTCAACCTCGTGCTCGCACTCATCGCGTCGCTCGGCATCGTGCTGTTCCTCGTCGCGGTCGTCGTGCGTCCGGACACCACGATCGGCGACCGGACGGTCGACTACCGCCAGGTGGCCTCGCAGGCCCAGGTGCCGGGCGTCACGCTCGCCGCGCCCGCGTTGCCGGGGGACTTCTCGTCCAACCGTGCCGACTACCAGGACAAGACGTCCGACGGGGTGAGCGTCTGGACCGTCGGCCTGCTCACGCCGGACAAGCAGTACATCGGCCTGCAGCAGGGCATCGACGCGAACGCGACCTGGGTGTCGAACCAGCTCGACCAGCACGCCGCCACGGGCACCCGCACGATCGCCGGGACGAAGTGGACCGTGTACGACCGCCGGGCCGAGGGCGACGACGCGGGCAACCAGGCGTACTCGCTCGTGTCGACGTTCGACCAGGGCACCGTCGTCCTGTCCGGCACCGCCGACGACAGCTCCTTCCGGACCGTCGCGACCGCCGTCAGCAAGCAGTTCGCGAACTGACGAGCAAACACCCGCCGCAGCAGCAGCACGACCACGACCCGATCCACCCGAAGCACCCGAGGAGCCCCATGCCCGACCGCGCCGCCTCCACCCCGTCCGACGCCCTCCGACTCCTCGTCGAGGGCAACGCCCGCTTCGCCGCCGACAAGCGCCGCACCGGCCGGATCGACCCGGACCGCCGCTCGGAGCTCGCCGGGTCGCAGGCACCGTTCGCCACCGTGCTCGGCTGCTCGGACTCCCGCGTGCCGTTCGAGCACGTGTTCGACGCCGGCATCGGTGACCTCTTCGCCATCCGCAACGCCGGCCAGATCGTCGACGACGTCGTGCTCGGATCGATCGAGTTCGCCGTCGTCGCGCTCGGCACGCCGCTCGTGGTCGTCCTCCGGCACACCAAGTGCGGCGCCGTCGCGGCCGCCCGCTCCGGCGAGCCCGTCCCCGCCCCGCACCTGCAGGCCCTCGTCGACGCCATCGCCCCGAGCGTCGAGCGCGTCCGCACCACCGACGCCGACGTCCCCCAGGAATCCGTCGGCGCCGCCCACCTCGAAGCCACGCTCCGTCAGGTGATCGAGCGCTCCGGCGCCGTCTCGGACGCGATCGCCGAGGGTAGATTGGCCGTCGTCGGCGCGACCTACGACCTCACCACGGGCGAGGTCGCCGTCGACACCGTCGTGGGCCAGGCCTGACCGACCGCCACGACGACCCGTCCCGGACACCATCGGGACACCCACCAGCCGGCGCGACCGCGGCCGGCGAGCACCCCAGGAAGGACCACGACGACGTGACCGACACCACCCCGACCACCGTGACCGACAGCTCCGGCGAGTTCCGCATCGAGCACGACACCATGGGCGAGGTCCGGGTGCCGGTGTCCGCGCTCTACCGGGCGCAGACGCAGCGTGCGGTGGAGAACTTCCCGATCTCCGGGAGCGGGCTCGAGTCGGCCCAGATCGTCGCCCTCGCCCGGATCAAGCGGGCGGCCGCGATCGTCAACGGTGAGCTCGGCATCGTCGACCCGACCCTGGCCGCTGCCGTGGTCGAGGCGGCGGACACCATCATCGGTGGCGCCCACCACGACCAGTTCCCCGTCGACGTCTACCAGACCGGCAGCGGGACCTCGTCGAACATGAACATGAACGAGGTCCTCGCGACCCTCGCGTCCGAGGTCGCCGGTGCCCCGGTGCACCCGAACGACCACGTGAACGCCTCGCAGTCCTCGAACGACGTGTTCCCGACGTCGGTGCACGTCGCCGTGACCGAGGCCCTCATCCGCACGCTCGTCCCGGCGCTCGAGCACCTCGCCGAGTCGCTCGAGGCGAAGGCCACGCTCTGGGCCGACGCGGTGAAGTCCGGCCGCACGCACCTCATGGACGCCACGCCCGTCACCCTCGGGCAGGAGTTCGGCGGCTACGCGCGCCAGGTCCGTCTCGGCATCGAGCGGGTGAACGCGACGCTCCCCCGCGTGGCCGAGGTCCCGCTCGGCGGCACGGCCGTCGGCACCGGGATCAACACCCCGAAGGGCTTCCCGCAGCGGGTCATCGCCCAGCTCGCGAGCGACACCGGGCTGCCCGTCACCGAGGCGCTCGACCACTTCGAGGCGCAGGGCGCCCGGGACGCCCTGGTCGAGGCGTCCGGGGCGCTCAAGGTCATCGCGGTCAGCCTGACGAAGATCAACAACGACCTCCGGTGGATGGGCTCCGGGCCGAACACGGGCCTCGGCGAACTGCACATCCCGGACCTCCAGCCCGGGTCGTCGATCATGCCCGGCAAGGTCAACCCCGTCATCCCCGAGGCCACGCTCATGGTCGCCGCACGCGTGATCGGCAACGACGCCACCATCGCGTGGGCGGGCGCCTCCGGTGCGTTCGAGCTGAACGTCGCGATCCCCGTGATGGGCACCGCGCTGCTCGAGTCGATCCGCCTGCTCGCGAACAGCTCGCGGGTGCTCGCCGACAAGACGATCGACGGGCTCGAGGCGAACCTCGACCGCGCCCGCGCGTTCGCCGAGTCCTCGCCGTCCATCGTCACCCCGCTCAACCGCGTGATCGGGTACGAGGCGGCGGCGAAGGTCGCGAAGTTCGCGGTGCAGGAAGGCGTCACCGTGCGCGAGGCCGTGATCGCACTCGGCCACGTCGAGCGGGGCGAGGTCACCGAGGAGCAGCTCGACAGCGCCCTCGACGTGCTCAGCATGACGCACCCGAACTGACGCACCCCGTCACGGACAGGAGGCGCGGTGCCAGCTGGCACCGCGCC
>NZ_MJGR01000002.1:60018-214673 GCF_001865105.1 Curtobacterium sp. MCBA15_016 | reverse complement strand
GCACGATCGTCGCGGTCGAACCGGCGGGGCGCACGGTCGTCACGGTCGAACCGGCGCGGGGCGCGGTCGTCGTCACGACGGGGAGCGCGGTCGTCGCGGTCGAAGCGACGCGGGGCACGATCGTCGCGGTCGAAGCGACGCGGGGCACGGTCGTCGCGGTCGAAGCGACGCGGGGCACGGTCGTCGCGGTCGAACGAGCGACGCGGACGGTCGTCGTTGTTGTCACGACGGGGCGCACGGTCGTCGCGGTCGAAGCGACGGGGAGCGCGGTCATCGCGGTCGAAGCGACGGCCGCCACGGTCATCACGCTGCGGGCGGCCCTGGCCACCGTCGCGCGGCTCCCAGTTCGGACGGCTCGGGCGCTCGCCCTGCGCCGCACGGCCGCGACGCTCCTCGGCGTCCCAACGCTGCTTCTGCCGCGGAGCGGACGGGTCGGCGGCGCGGAAACCGCGGTGCTTGCTGCTGCGAGCGGCGGGGGTGCCGTTCGGGTGACGGACACGGTCGGAGGCGCGGTTGTCCGCGCCGCCCTTGTTGTACGGGGCCATGGCTACTTTCTCGGGGTGCAGACGTACCGCAGCGCCCGGCAGCGACATCGGCGGGGGCTTGCGTGCGGAGAGGGGGTTCTTCCCGTCGCGGATCGACGTGAATCCAGCCCTCGAGCAACACACACCCAAACGAAAACTCCGTGATCGCAATGTCACGGCGTCGAAGGCCGACCGAGTGAGTCTACGCGATCGGACCGTCGCTGGCCAGCCCACCGCCGGGCCGGGGCTGCGAGACGGGGGCGATCCGTGCCTCCTGGACCGTTCGCGGGTCAGGACTCGGCGAGCCGCTGCCGCTGCTCGGCCACGTCGAAGTCCGCTGCGGGCCAGGTGAGCTGCATGTCCTCGAGCGTGCGGAGCAGGAGCTGCTGCACGGCGAGCCGGGCGTACCACTTGCGGTTCGCCGGGATGACGTACCAGGGGTTCGTCGCGGTCGAGGTGCGGTCGAACACCGTCTGGTACGCGTCCTGGTAGTCGTCCCAGAGCAGGCGCTCGTCGATGTCGCCGGGGTTGAACTTCCAGTGCTTGTCGGGTCGGTCGAGGCGCTCACCGAGTCGTTCGCGCTGCTCGTCCTTCGAGATGTGGAGCATGACCTTGACGAGGCTCGTACCAGACGCGGCGAGCTCGTCCTCGAAGTCGACGATGGCTCCGTAGCGGCGCTCGATCTCCTCCGGCGGGGCGAACGCGCGGACCTTCTGGATGAGGACGTCCTCGTAGTGGGAGCGGTCGAAGACGCCGAGCTGGCCGGCGCCCGGGAGCTGTCGCTCGATGCGCCAGAGGAAGTCGTGCTCGCGTTCCTCGGCGTTCGGCGCCTTGAAGCCGGCGTAGTGCACGCCGTTCGGGTCCACCGCGCCGACGACGTGCGAGACGATCCCGCCCTTGCCCGCGGTGTCCATCGCCTGGAGGACGAGGAGTACACGGCGCTGGTCACCGGCGGTCGAGGCCGCCCAGAGTCGCTCCTGCAGCGCGGACAGTCGGGAGGCCCCGGCGGCGAGCGCCTCGAGCCCGTCGATCTTCCGCCCCGGGAACCCCGGGGTGCCGTCGGGGTCGACCCGGTCGAGGCGGAACCCCTCCTCGACGCGGAGCAGTGGTTCGGGGTCGGCGTTCCAGGCCTTGCGACGGCTCACGGGTCCTCCTGCGGGGTCGTCACCATCCTGGCACCGCCGGACGGGTTCGTCCGGCGGTGGTCCTCGGGTCGGAGGAGGGGACGGTCGGTTCCTCCCGTGGGTGGACGACGGCGTGCGGGGACCGGGTTACCGTTGATCCGATGAGGTCAGGCTGTCGCACGCTGCTCGCGCTCGTCGCCGCGGTCGTGGCGCTCGGCGCGGTCGCGTCGTGCAGCACGGACCCGGTCGGTGACGAGAACCGCACGGTGACCGCCGGACCCGTGATCTACCCGCTGTCGCTCCGGTACCACGGCATCGACGTCGTCGCCGACGTGCCGTACGGGTCGGACGCGCTGCAGCGGCTCGACGTGTGCCTGCCGGCGGACAGTGCACCGGACACCACGAGGACCCCGACGCCGACGCCGGGCGGGACGGCTTCCGCGACGGCGGACGAGGTCGGGGCCGACGCGGGCGGGGACGGGAGTGCGAGTGGTGCCGGGACTGCCGGGACTACCGCGGCCGGCATCGCCGCTGCGGGGGCCGGGGCAGCCGCCGACGGGAACGGTGCCGGTGCTGGTGCTGGTGCCGGTGCCGGCGACGCTGCCGTCGCCGAGGCGGCCAGCGGCACGCGTCCCGCCGTCCTGATGATCCACGGCGGGAGCTGGTCCCACGGCGACAAGGCCACCGCGGCGTACCGATCGGTGTGCAAGTACCTGGCCTCCGAGGGCTTCGTCACCTTCAACGTCGACTACCGGCTCGCCCCGACGGACCCGTTCCCGGCCGGGCTGGACGACGTCCGACGGGCACTCGACTGGGTGTTCCGTCCGACGACGCTGTCCACCTACGACGTCGACAGCAAGCGGGTCGGGGTGTTCGGGGGCAGCGCCGGTGGGAACCTCGCGGCGATGCTCGCCGTGACGGACCACGACTCGACCGCCTACGCCGAGGGGGACCGGATCCGGGCCGTCGTCGACCTGAGCGGCCCCACGAACCTGACGACCCGCTCGACCGAGGCCGACGGCGTCTCCGCCGCGTTCCAGCGGAAGCAGTTGCTGTACCTCGGTTGCCGGACCTACTCGGACTGTCCGGCCGCGACCCGGGCGTCGCCGGAGTACCACGTGACCTCGGACACGGCGCCGTTCTTCATCGGCCACTCCACCGACGAGTTCATCCCGCTGTGGGAGTCGCAGGAGTTCGCGGCGACGCTCCGACGACATGACGTGCCGGTGACGTTCGTCGCGGTCGAGGGGTCGGCGCACTCCATCGCGCAGCTCGACGAGGCGATGAGCAAGCGCGTGGCGAGCTTCCTGCGGGAGCACCTGGACTGAGGCGCGGCCGCGGGCCGCGCGTGGCTGGTGGCCGCCGCGGCCCCGAGTCTCGGTTCGGCGGACGTTCCTCGGGCGGTGCGGACGCGAAAGTGTCCGCGGGGCCGAGACTCGGGCACCGGCACCGGCACCGGCCGCACGTGCCCCGGCCGGGTGGCACCCGGAGTCGGGACTGCCGCCCGGCGCCCGCGCACCGCAGACTTCGGGGGTGACCGACACCTCGATGCGCCCTGCACACGCGACTGCCTCCCGCTGGGAGCGGCACTCCTCGCTGCAGACGTTCGCCGAACTCCTGCTCGGTCTGTCGTTCACCGCCGCGGTTGCCTTCGGCGGGTACGCGGCCGTGACCGGACGGATGACCGTGCTGTCGCAGGGCGCCGGCGTGGTGTTCCTCGTGACGCTGACGTGCGTCCTCGTGTCGTGGTTCCGTGCCGTCGAGCGCGAGGAGGCACCCGTGGCGGCGCCGGCAGCCTCCGTCGTCGACCCGATCTCGGCGATCGACGCGGAGTACCGCCGCTAGTCCTCCCCCGCCGCGACATCCCCCGCAGCGGCCTCACGCGCAGCGGCATCCCCCGCAGTGGCCTCACGCGCAGTGGCCTCCCCCGCCGCGGCCTCGCGCGCCGCCCGCCGGTCGGCCCGCCGCTCGAAGAGCCCCTCGACGAGGGCGTACAGCGACGGCAGCACCACGAGGGTGAGCAGCGTCGACGACACCAGCCCGCCGATGACCACGAGCGCGAGCGGCTGCGAGATGAACCCGGACCGGCCGGTCAGCCCGACGGCCATCGGGAGCAGCGCGAAGATCGTCGCCAGGGCGGTCATCAGGATCGGCCGGAGTCGTCTGGTCGCACCCTCGATCAGGGCATCGTGCACGCGGAGCCCCCGGCGCCGGTACTGGTTGACGAGGTCGATGAGGACGATCGCGTTCGTCACCACGATGCCGACGAGCATGAGCAGGCCGATCAGTGACGCCACACCGAGCGGGATCCCCGTCACGATCTGCAGGAGCAGCGCGCCGGTGACCGCGAACGGCACCGACACGAGCAGCAGCAGCGGCTGCCGCAGGCTCCGGAACGTGGCGACCATGATCACGTAGACGATCAGGACCGCGACGAGCATGGCCAACAGGAGCTGGCTGAACGCCGACGACTGGCTCGAGGCGACACCGCCGATCTCGGCGGATGCGCCGCGCGGCAGGTCGAGCGCGTCGACGGCCGCGGTCACGTTCTGCACGGCGGCACCGAGGTTCGTCGAGTCCGGGGTCACCGTGATCGTGGCCGTCCGGACGGCGTTCGACGTCGTGATGGACGTCGGCCCCTCGGACTGCTCGACGGTCGCCAGGTCGGACAGCGGCACCGACCCGGTCGAGGTGGGGATGGACAGCGACCGCAGTGCTGCGACGGTCGTCGGGGGCTCGGGGTCGGCGATGTACACGTCGAGCGTCGCGTCGTCGATCTCGATCGTGCCGGTGTCGCGGGGCGAGACCGCCGCGGCGACGATCCCGCCGACCTGCGTCTCGGTCAGGCCGCGCTCGGCGGCGGCCTGCCGGTCGACCCGGACGGCGAGGTACGGCTCGGACGCCGACAGGTTGCTCGTCGCGCCGGTCGTGCCGTCGACCTTCCGCATCTCGCGCAGCACCGACGCCGCCGCGGTCCGGAGCTCAGCCTGGGTCGGCGCGGTGACGTCGACCTCGATGTCGCTCGAGCCGCCGAACCCGCCACCGGCCGACGAGAGGCTGACCTCGCCGACGCCGTCGATGCGGTCGATGCGGTCGCGCGCGGTGGACTGGATGGCGGTCTGGTCGTCGCCGGCGTCCGTCGTCACGTTGTACTGCACGGAGGCCGACGCCCCGCCCCCGAAGGCCGCCTGGATCGACTGCCCGCTCGTCCCGATGGTGGTCTGCACGGTCTGCACACCCTGGACACCGCGGAGCACGCGCTCCACCTCCTGCGCCGCGTCGGACTGCTCGTCGAGGCTCGTCCCCGGCTCGAGGTCCTGCGTGACCGTGAAGGTGTTCTGCCCGGAGTCGCCGAGGTAGTTCGTCTTGACGAACGGCACGGCGGCCGCGGTGCCGCCGAGCACGAGGACCGCCAGGACCACCACGAGCGCCGGCCGACCGATGGCCCAGCGGAGCACGGGCTGGTACCCGCGCCGGAGCCGGTCGGACGTGCCGGCGTCGTGCAGGTCCTCGGCGGACGACAGCGCGGTGGTCGCAGCGGACCCGTCGGCAGCAGCGCCACCGGCAGCAGCGCCACCAGCGGCGGCGCCACCAGCGGCGGCGCCACCAGCGGCGGCGCCACCGGCGACGGTGCCACCGGCGGCGGCAGGCGTCCGGAGGAACCAGTACGCGAGCACCGGGACGATCGTCAGCGACACCAGCAGCGACGCCACGAGCGCCATCGTCACGGTCAGGGCGAACGGCCGGAACAGCTCGCCGACGAGCTCCGCGACGAACGCGACCGGCAGGAAGACGGCGACGGTGGTCAGGGTCGACGCAGTGACGGCGCCGGCCACCTCGCGGACGGCGTCGAGCACCGCCCGGGTCCGGTCCACCCCGGGTTGCAGGTGCCGCTTGATGTTCTCGATGACCACGATCGAGTCGTCCACCACGCGTCCGATCGCGATGGTGAGCGCGGCGAGCGTGATGACGTTCAGCGTGTACCCGGTCGCCCGCATGCCGATCGCGGCGAGGAGCACCGAGGTCGGGATCGAGATCGCGGTGACGATCGTCGACCGCACCGACAGCAGGAACAGCAGGATCACGACGACGGCGAACCCGAGGCCGAGGAGCCCCTCTTCGGCGAGGGAGTCGATGGACTGCTGGATGTAGGGCGCCTGGTCGAACACGACGGTGAACCGGGGGTCGCCGGCGACCTTCGCCTCGATGCCGGGGAGGGCGTCGCGAACCGTCTTCGAGACGTCGACGGTGTTCGCTTCCTGCGTCTTGGTGATCGCGATGGTCAGTGCCGTCTCGCCGTTCACACGGCTGATCGACGTGCGCGGCGACTCCTCGATCGCGACCTTCGCCACGTCGCCGATGGTGGTCGGCGTCGTCGCGGCGGCCCCGGCACCGGCGGTCGCACTGGAGGCGCTGCCCGCCCCCGCCGCACCGCCAGCCGCCGTCCCACTGGTCGCGTCCACGGCCCCGGTCGCGCCCGCCCCGCCGGTCGCGCCTGCCCCGGCGTCCGCCGCACCGCCGGACGAGGAGCTGCCGGAGGATCCCGCCCCGGACGACGACCCGCCGCTCGACGACGCGGTCAACGGCAGCCCCTCGATGTCCTTGATCGACGCGATCCGCTCCCCCGTCTGCACCGACAGCGTCGTGCCGTCCTGGGTGATCGTGCCACCGGGGACGAGCGTCCCGTTGTCTTCGAGTGCGTCCGCGATGGACTGGGTGCTCAGGCCCCGCGACGCCAGCTCGTCGGTGTCCGGGGTGATCACGACGCGGCGCCCCGGGTTGCCGAAGACGTCGGCCTGCCGGACCCCGTCGAGCTTCTCGATGTCGGGGATCGCCGTGGCGTTCAGCCGGTCGACCAGTTGTTCCTGGTCGCCCTTCCCCGTGACGGCGAGCTGCAGGACGGGCAGGTCGTCGAAGGACCCGGTGACGATCTGCGTCTGCACGGTGTCCGGGAGCGACAGGGCGTTCACCGCGGTCTGGATCTTGTCCTCGGCGCTGGCGAGGTTCGATCCGTAGTCGAACGACGCCGAGACGACGCTCTGCCCGGTCGACGACGTCGCGGTGGTCGACTCGAGGTTCGGCACGACCTGGATCGCCTGCTCGATCTTCGTCGACACGTCGTTCGACACGACCTCGGGCGTGGCACCGGGGTACGCGCTGACGATGGCGACCTGCGGGAACTGGACGCTGGGGATGAGCTCCTGCTTGAGGCTCGTCAGCGCGATGCCGCCGAACACCGCGACGACGACGGTGACGAGCGCGATGAGCGCGCGGTTGCGGAGGCTGAAGACCGAGAGGAGGTGCACACCCTGATCCTTGCAGGGCGTCCCTCGACGCGCTCAGCCGCCGAGGAGCAGGTACGCGCCGAGCACGCCCACGGTCCCGAGCACGCCGGTCGCGAGCGCCACGATCCGGCCGAGCGGGGTCCGTGCCGTCACGACCGCCACGACGAGGACCGCCAGACCGACGACGATCTCGACCACCCAGGTCACCGGCCCCGTGGTGTCCGCGACCTGCAGCAGGGCCCGGACGCCCTCGCCGACGAGCACGGCGGCGGTCGCCCCGAGCGCTGCCCCGCGCCACCCGACGTCCCGGGACCGGAGTGCCACCGCGACCGCACCCGCGAGCACCCCGGCGGGGATGCCCATCAGGACCCAGAAGTTCGTGATCGACAGCACGTCCGGGTAGCCGCGCAGGTTCGTCGCCGCCCAGTACCCCACGTGCATGAGCTCGAGGAGCACGACGCCGAGCACCATCGCGACCGGCGACGCCCAGCGCCCCGACCGCACACCGGCGAGCAGGCACAGCGCAGCCGCGACGACGAACCAGGGTCCGGCGGAGTTCGCGACGGAGGAGAGTCCGGGCACCGCCTGCCCGAACGAGGTCAGCACCCCGGCGAGCAGTGCCCCCGTGAGCGCCATCGAGACCCGGGCGGCGGCGGGCACCGCGTGGGTCGGAGCGGGCGCCGGACGGACCGTCGTGCCGGCGTGCATGGTCGTCTCCATGGGACCAGGATCCCGGTGGCCGGGCGTCGCGCGCATCACTCCGCAGAGCCAGATCGCACGAGGGGCGTCACCCCGGAGGATGACACTGCCGAGCGAGGAGGGCGCGTCACACCACCGCGGCGAGCGACCCCCGCACGCCGGCGGCGTCGCCACCGATCCGTGCCCACGACCGTTCGAGCACGTCGACGAGCCGCACCCGGTCGGCCGGGGACATCGTGAACGGCACCCGCAGGAACCGCTCGAACCCACCGTCCGGCCCGAAGACCCCGCCGGACGCGAGCACGACGCCCTCGGTGCGCGCGGCGAGCACCAGCGCGCTCGACACCGGGCGCCCGAGCCCGACCCACGTCGTCAACCCGCCCGCCGGCGACGGCACGTCCCACTCCGGGAGCCGCGCGCGCAACGCATCCACGACGTCGTCGCGACCCTGGCGCAGGTAATCGCGCCGCGCCTCCAGGACCGCCGCCGTCCGCGGGACGAGCTCCCGCGCGACCAACTGGTCGAGCACGGGCGTGCCGAGGTCGCCCGTCGGCCGGGCGAGGAGCAGCCGCTGCAGGAGCGCCGGTGCGGCGCGGATCCAACCGATCCGCAGGCCGCCCCAGAACACCTTGTCGGCCGACCCGATCATCACGACCGATGCCCCGGACGGGTCGGCCGCTGCCAACGGCAGGGACGGCGAGCCCTCGATCCGCAGCTCGCCCATGGTCTCGTCCGCGATGACCGTCGTCCCGGTCGACGCGGCGACGGACAGCAGGAGCTCCCGGGTGGACGCGGACATCGTCGCTCCGGTCGGGTTGTGCAGCTCGGGCATGACGTACGCGACCGCCGGCGCCGTGCGGCGCATCGTGGTCTCGAGCGCCGTGGCGTCCCACCCGGTCCGCGCGTCCACCGGCACGCCGACGAGTCGACCGCCGACCTCGCGGAAGGCCTCGTGCGCGTGCGGGTAGGTCGGGGACTCGACGAGGACGGCGTCGCCCCGGCGGACGAGCACCCGGGCGAGCAGGGCGATCGCGTGCTGCGCCCCGATCGTCACGACGACCTGGGACGGGTCGGTGGGCAGGCCGCGTTCGGTGTACCGCTCGGCGATCGCCGCGCGCAGCCCGGGATCCCCGACGGTGTCGTACCCGATGCCGGCGAGCGCTGCGGGGACGTGCCGCACCGCGCGCTCGACCGCCTCGGCGATCCCGGGAGCCGCGTGCAGTGCGGCCTTGCGGAGGTCGAGCAGGTCGTCGTCGACGACGCCGCCGAGCCGTTCCGGGTCCGGCCGGCCGATCAGCCCGGCCGGGAGCCGGACCACGCTGCCGGACCCCCGGAGCGACACCACGAACCCGTCGGACCGGAGCCTCGAGTACGCGTTCGCGACCGTGGTGCGCGAGACGCCCAGCGCGGTGGCGAGGCCCCGCTCGGCGGGCAGCCGCACGCCCTGCGGGATCCGGCCGTCGATGACGAGCACGCGCAGCGCGTCGGACAGCGCCTCGTACGCGGGGGCGTCGGTACCGGCGCGCCAGTCGGTCAGGAGGAGCGCTGCGGATCGGGCACTGAGCAGGACCGGGGTCATGGATCCACGGTAGCGGAATTGGCTCTCGACCCGCAGTCCAATCTCCACGACGATCGAGCCATGCCCCGCTCGACCGCCCTCACGCTCCGCTTCGTCCAGCTCTTCGTGGGCCTGTTCCTCTACGGCGCCTCGACGGCACTGCAGGTGCGTGCGGTCGTCGGGGTCTCGTCGTGGACGGTCCTCACGGAGGGGCTCGAGAACGTGGTGCCGTGGTCCTTCGGCGTCATCACCGTGGTGTCGAGCGGCGTCATCCTGCTGTTCTGGATCCCGCTCCGCCAGAAGCCGGGCATCGGGACGCTGCTCAACGCCCTGGCGATCGGACCGAGCGCCGACCTCGTGCTCTGGCTCGTCCCGACACCGTCGGAACTCCTCGGCCGGGTCCTCCTGTTCGTCGCCGGGCTGGTGCTCCTGGCGGTCGCCACCGCGTTCTACATCGGCGCCGGCTTCGGCACGGGCGCTCGAGACGGCCTGATGGTCGGCCTGCACGAGCGCCTCGGCTGGCCGGTGTGGGTGGCGCGGACAGTCATCGAGGTCTCGGTCGTGATCGTCGGCTGGTTCCTCGGCGGCGACGTCGGAGCCGGCACCGTGGTCGCGGCGTTCGCGATCGGTCCGATGGTGCAGCCGCTCATGCCGGTCTTCCGCCGGTTCCCGTGGAGCCCGGAACGGACGCGTGCCGCCACACCGGTCCAGGAGGCACGGGTCGCCGCCGCCTCGGAGGTCGCCTAGAGCCCTTGCGTGCGTCCAGGTCGCGATATAACGTGTCCGTCACAGACGCGATACATCGCGAGTTCGAGGAGGCAACATGGCCCAGGAGAAGTGGCTCGTCGAGGAGCCGAAGGTGATCGACACCGGGATCGTCCGCCGCTTGCGCGTGGGCCTCGCCGGAGGACAGGTGGACGTCGTCGCGCACGACGAGCCGACCGCCCGCGTCGAGGTGCACAGCGTGTCCGGCAAGCCGATGAAGATCGAGCTCGACGGCGACACGCTCACGATCGACCACCCGCAGGTCCGGTGGGACGACCCGATCGGCTTCCTGAAGTCGTTCCGCGGCAAGGCCCACGCCGACGTCAGCGTCCTCGTGCCCCGCGACGCCATCGTCACCCTCGGCGTCGTCTCGGCCGGCGCCCTGCTGTCCGGCACGAACCGCGGCGCCACGCTCAACACGGTGTCCGGCGACCTCGTCGTCGACGACGTCGCGGGTGACGTCACCGTGAACGCGGTGTCCGGCACGACGACCATCCGCGAGCTCGACGGCGCCCTGACGGTGCACACCGTCTCCGGCGACGTCGTGGCGACCGGGGCGATCCCGCGGTTCTCGGCCGACGGGGTGAACGCCGACGTGGTGCTCGACCTGCACGGCACCCCCGACCAGGCCCGCGTCAACACGGTGTCCGGTGCGGTGAGCGTCCGACTCGAGGACGGCGTGCCCTACCAGTGCACCGTCAGCACCGCCTCGGGCAAGCTGCAGTTCGACGACTCGGAGATCCGCGGCGTGCGGGGGTCCTACGTCAAGCAGGGCGGCGAGCTGTCCGGGCAGTGGCTCGACCTCAAGGTGAACTCGGTGTCCGGCGACATCGCGGTGCTGCACGCCCCACCCGTCGCGGAGCCGACGGCACCGATGGAACCGACGACACCGACCGCGCCGGCTGCACCGACCACGCCCGCGGCCCCGGTGAACGACGGCGAGGTGCCCGAATGAGCCCCGTCTTCGCGCACGGCCACCTGCGCCTCTACCTGCTCGTGCTGCTGGCGGACCACCCGATGCACGGGTACGAGGTCATCCAGGCCCTCGGCGACCGCTTCGGCGGCACCTACGTCCCGAGCGCCGGCACCGTGTACCCGCGGCTCGCCAAGCTCGAGGAAGAGGGACTCGTCACGAAGTCCGCGGACGGCCGGAAGACCGTCTACGCGATCACCGACGCGGGCCGCGCCGAGCTCGACGCCCGTGCCGACGAGATCGCCGCGGTCGAGAACGGCGTCAACGACTCGGTGAAGTCCCTGGCCGACGGCGTCCGCGCCTCGGTGGGCGAGGCGATGCGGTCCCTCCG
This sequence comes from Curtobacterium sp. MCBA15_016, assembly GCF_001865105.1. Taxonomy (NCBI): domain Bacteria; kingdom Bacillati; phylum Actinomycetota; class Actinomycetes; order Micrococcales; family Microbacteriaceae; genus Curtobacterium; species Curtobacterium sp. MCBA15_016. The sequence goes on along the minus strand of NZ_MJGR01000002.1, from coordinate 203,414 downwards.
TGCCGACCTCGCGGCGAGCGCGCAGGCACCGCGCGGCCGGACCGCCGACGAGCCCGTGGACGTCCCGTCCGAGGGCGCCCGCGCCCTGCGCGAGGTCGAGATGGTCCTGTCGTCGTTCCGGCAGCAGGTCCGCGCGGACCTCCGCCGTCGGGCGACCCGCGGCACGCTCGGTGCGGACACGGTCACGCGTCTGCGCGACGGCCTGGAGGCGCTGCGCAAGTCCCTCTGACGACCGGCGGCCGACAGACGGTGACGACCCGCGCCTCCAGGCAGCCCGCCAGGAGGCGCGGGTCGTCCGTCACAGACCGCGGTCGGCCAGGGCGTGCATCGCGTCCCGCAGGGCGCGGGCGGCACCCGCGCCCGCCCACTCGTAGGCGTGCGTGAACCGTTCGTCCTGCACGTACATGTCGCCGAGCGTGCGGAACCGGTCGGCGGTGAGCTCGGCCGGGGGCGTCGCCTCGGCGAGCCAGGCGAACTGACGCCGTGCAAGTGCTGCGCCGGCCTCCGACGCCGGACCCGCGCCCGACGCGGCGAGCGCTGCGGCGTCCTGCGCGATCGCCCGCTGTTCTGCCTGGAAGGCCTCCTTCGCGGCGGGGTCCTTCGACTCCCACCAGCGTGCGCCTCGGTCCCAGGCCGCGGGCCCCCAGCGCTCCTCGACCTCCTGCCGGAAGCGCGTCTGGTCGAACCCGTCGAACGTGTCGGTGGCAATCATGTCCTGTCCTTCCTCGATCCTCGTGATGGTGGTCCGCACGGCCGCGAGCTGCCGCGCGAGCCGGTCGCGCTCGCGTTCGAGCCACGCGACGTGCGCCGTGAGGGCCGTGACGTCGTCCTGCTCGCCGTCGAGGACCCGGCCGACGTCGGCCAGCCCGAGTCCGAGCCCGCGCAGCAGGAGGATCCGTTGCAACCGGACCAGCGCGCGGTCGTCGTAGCGTCGGAGCCCACCTTCGCCGACCGCGGTCGCGGGCAGCAGCCCGATCGCGTCGTAGTGCCGGAGCGTGCGGCTCGACACACCGGCGGAACGCGCCACGTCGGCGATGCCGTGCGGTGCTTTCGCAGCTGCGGCCGCTGTGTCTGTCGAATCCCTCATGCAGGCCACGGTAGAGGTTGACGCAGCGTCAACTGCAAGGGGTTTCCGGGGTGCGCCCGACCCGAACCGGCACGGACGGGGAATACCACCGGGGTCGGTCGTGTTGACTCGCGCCCGGAAATGAGTAGGTTTGCCGCTCGTGACGAACGAGATCCGGTCGTTGAAAGCGCGACTGATCGGGGATCCCCTCCCCTCCGAGAAGCTCGAGGGACAGCTCCTCCCGAAGCACCTGGCACTGCCGATCTTCGCGAGTGACCCGCTGTCCTCCGTGGCGTACGCGCCGCAGGAACTCCTCATGATCCTGCTGCTCGGCGGGATGGCGTTCCTGACGTTCGCCCCGTGGGTCGCCGCCCTCGTCGTGCTGCTGCTCGTCGTGGTCGTCGCGTCCTACCGACAGCTCATCAAGGCGTACCCGTCCGGCGGTGGCGACTACGAGGTGGCACACCGGAACCTCGGCGAGAAGGCGGGGCTCGTCGTGGCTTCCGCACTGCTCGTCGACTACGTCATGACCGTGGCGGTCTCGGTCGCGTCGGGCGTGGACAACATCATCTCCGCGCTCCCGTTCCTCAACGAGTTCCGGGTCGAACTGGCCCTGGTGTTCGTCGTGCTCCTCGCCGCCGCGAACCTCCGGGGTGTCCGCGAGTCGAGCAAGGCCTTCGCCGTGCCGACCTACCTCTTCGTGGCGAGCGTCTTCGTGATGGTCGTCGTCGGGCTCGTCCGGGCCGCGGCCGGCAACGCCCCGGTCGCGGAGTCCGCCGCCTACACCGTGCAGAACGTCGAGCACACGACGCAGGCCGCGTTCATCCTGCTGCTCCTCCGCGCGTTCGCGTCCGGCTGCTCGGCGCTGACCGGTGTCGAGGCGATCGCGAACGGCGTGCAGGCGTTCCGCCGCCCGAAGATCAAGAACGCGCAGATGACCCTCGTGTTCATGGGGTCGATCGCGATCGTGCTGTTCGTCGGTCTCATCACGCTCGCCCTCATCTCCCGCGTGCACTACGCCGAGAGCGCGTGCGACCTGCAGGGCTTCGCGCAGTGCGCCACGACGCCGCAGCGTTCCCTGATCGCGCAGATCGCGGCCGCGACGTTCGGCGACAACACGGTCCTCTTCTTCGTGATCCAGGCGACGACCGCGGCGGTGCTGCTGCTCGCCGCCAACACGGCGTTCAACGGCTTCCCGCTGCTCGGGTCGATCCTCGCCCGGGACTCGTACGCCCCGAAGGCCCTGTCGACCCGGGGCGACCGGCTCATCTACTCGAACGGCGTGATCGTGCTCGCCCTCGTCGCGGCGGCGCTGCTGATCGTGTACCGGGCGAACGTCACGAGCCTCATCCAGCTCTACATCATCGGTGTGTTCGTGTCGTTCACGCTCGGGCAGACCGGGATGATCGTGCACTGGACGCGGTTGCTGCGGGCGGACCGGGCGGGCACCGCGGACGGTCCGGTCAACCGTGGGCAGGTCATGCGCTCCCGCGCCATCAACGCCACCGGCGCGACCTTCACGTTCGTCGTCCTCGTCATCGTCACGATCACGAAGTTCACGCACGGCGCCTGGCTCGTGTTCCTGATCATGCCGATCCTGTTCGTGCTCATGCTCGGCGTGAACCGGTACTACCGCGACGTCTCGCACGAGATCGAGGCCGACGAGGAGACCCGGTTCGGCGCGACCGGCGACCACGCGATCGTCCTGGTGAACAAGCTGCAGAAGCCCGTGCTCAAGGCACTCGACTACGCGATCGCCGCCAAGCACGCGAGCTTCGAGGCCCTGCACGTCGCGATCGACGACGCCGATGCGGCCCGGCTCCGGGCGCAGTGGGAGGAGTACGGCATCGAGGTGCCCCTGACCATCGTGCCGAGCCCCTACCGCGACATCTCGATGCCGCTCATCAAGTACATCAAGGCGCACCGGATGGAGCACGGCTCCGAGGTCGTGACCGTCTACACGCCGGTCTTCATCGTCGGGCACTGGTGGGAGACCTTCCTCCACAACCACCGCGGTCGTCGCATCCGGAAGAAGCTGCTGCTCGTGCACGGCGTGACCGTCGCGCTCGTGCCCTGGCTGCTCGACTCCTCCGAGCTCCTGTACGGCCGGCGTTCCCGCCCGCTCCCCGGGCAGGAGCGCCGCGGCGAGCCGATCCGCCCCGCACTCCGCCGCTCCCCGCACGGCGTCGTCCAGCACGACGCCGAGGACGACCGTCTGCTCCGGTCGGCCCAGCGGAACAGCCTGCAGCCGCGCCGCGCGACCCGTCCGGCCGGTCCCGCCGAGGGCGTCGACCCGACCCAGTGCACCGGTGAGATGCACGTCCTCGTCCCGTCGCCTCCACGCGGCGACGGTCGCTCGTCGTAGCATCTGTCGTCATGACGATCTCCGACCTGCGCACGTTCGCCACGTTCGACGGGCACGGCGGCAAGGTCTCGAAGCGCGTCGAGGTGCTCGACCACGAGCCGACGCCCGGCGGCCCGCACGAGGGACTCGTCGCCGTCCGCGGCCCGCACCCCCTCGGCGCACTCGACGAGCAGGCGGCCGAGGACTCGACGCACCGCATCGGCTGGGTCGACCCGGCGACGCTCCGCGACTGGTACCGCCCGGACCGCGTGGTGGTCTCCCGGATCGAGGCGCGTCGGTCCGGCATCGAGCCCGGCACGTACGCGGATTCGCGCGGTCGCGGTCGGGTCCGGATCGACGGCCTGGAGGCGCGGCTCGCCCCCGACGGTCGGCCCGCCTTCCGCGCACTGGCAGGTTCCGCGGACGCCCCGGTCGTCGACGTGCCGCTCCCCACCGACCAGGCGGTGCGGCTCGTGGCGGTGCGCGCGGTCGACGAGGGCCTCGAGATCGTGACCACCCCGGTGTCGCCGTTCCTGTCGCCCGGTCGGTACCCGGCCTTCGGCGACGACGTCGTGGGGCTGCCGCCGCGCTCGGGCACCGGGCACGTCCTGGTCCGCGCTGCCGTCCTGATCGACGGCACCCTGCACGAGGTCGAGCGGATCGACGAGCGTGCCGCGACGATCTGGATCCGCCGCGAGGACCGGTCGGTCCCGATCGCGGTGAGCTCGGTCGGTCCGGACCTGGTGCGGTACACCGCGGTCGCCGACTGACCGCGGGCGCTGCCGCGGGCGTGGGCGCCGTGTGTCCGGGGGACGCCACGGTGGGGTTTCCGGTCGGGGGTGCGGCGTAGCGTCCACGCCATGAGTGACGCAGACCCGATCGACGACCGCACCGACCAGCCCGAGACCCTCGGCGGAGCCCGCCCCGACCCCAGCACCGACGCCAGCAAGGACCCCGAGCAGTGGGTCACCGGTGACGAGCCCATGACCGGGCCGCAGCGCAGCTACCTCGACACCCTCGCCCGCGAGGCCGGCGAGGAACTCCCCGCCGACCTCACCAAGGCTGAGGCCTCGGAGCACATCGACCGCCTGCAGCAGCAGACCGGACGCGGCGCCGATTCCTGAACGCGGGTCCGCGCTTCTGCGGACCCGGGCCTGGGCATGTTCTGGTGATGTCCGGGAAGTCCCCCGGACGGGGGTGGATGATGACGCGTCACCGGTTAGCTTCGACGGCATGCGAACGACATCGACCTCCATCGGCCTGACCGCGCTCCGCATCGTCCTCGGCGTGGTGTTCATCGCCCACGGCGCCCAGAAGTTCGCGCAGGGGATCGGCTCCGTGTCCCAGGGCTTCTCCGGCATGGGCGTCCCCCTCGCCGAGGTCGCGGCGCCCCTCGTCGCCGGGCTCGAACTCGTCGGCGGGGTGTTCCTCGTGCTCGGTGTCGCGACCCGGATCGTGGGCGTGCTGCTCGCGGTCGACATGGTCGTGGCCGGCCTGCTCGCGCACGGGTCCGCGGGGTTCTACTCGCAGGACGGCGGGTTCGAGTACGTCCTCGTGCTCGCGGTGGCGTCCCTCGCGGTGGCGCTGACCGGGCCGGGGCGGTTCTCGCTCGACGCGGTGTTCCTGCTGGCCTCGCGCCGGCGTCGTGGCGTCGAGGAGCCACTGCCCGCCTGACGCCCCCGCCAGTGTGCGAGGTTCCGCGCTCCGTGGGACGGCCTGCGTCCCGCACCGGGCGCGGAACCCCGCACGGTGCGTCGGCGACGTCGCACCGTGCGAGGTCAGTCGGACCCGACCGCCGGCGCCGATCCCGCATCGTCACCCGCGAGCACGTCCATCACCTGCCGGGCGATCCGCCGCCCGGCACGGTTCGCCCCGATGGTCGACGCCTGTGGCCCGTACCCCGCCAGGAACAACCGCGGCTCATCCACCGACCGACCGTCCTCGACCACGATGCCGCCGGCCGCGGTCCGCAGGTGCAACGGCGCGAGGTGCCGCAGGTCCGCACGGAACCCGGTCGCCCAGATCACGGCGTCGGCGTGCACGTGCTCACCCTCGGCCGTGACCACACCGGTCTCGTCGAGCCGGGTGAACATCGGCGAGTCCTGCAGCACACCCCGCTCGAGTCCGGCACGGATCCGGCGCGACACGGGGACACCGGTGCCGGAGACAATGCTCGGCAGGGTCTCCCCCGCCCGTGCGGCCCGGTCCTGCTCGTCGACCGCCGCCACCGCGGACTCGAGGTCGAGCGCCGCCGACTCCGACCACACCATCGGTCGCCGGGTGAACCACCGGGTCCGTGCGGCGACGCCGTCGAGCTCGAGCAGGAACCCGATCGCGCTCGTGCCACCGCCGACGACCACCACGTCCTGACCGGCGAAATCCGCCGCACTCCGGTACTCCGTCGTGTCCAGCTGCCGACCCCCGAAGGCATCCCGACCCGGGTACCACGGGACGAACGGCGTGCCCCACGTCCCGGAGGCGTTCACGACGACCTCGGCGCCGATCCGGCTCGTGCGCCCGTCGGCGGTCCGGACGGTGACGCACAGGCCTCCGGACGCTCCGGGGCTGTCCCCGATGCGCGACACGGACGACACCGAGACCGGACGACGGACCCGCAGGTCGTAGTGCTGCTCGAAGCGCCGGTAGTACTCGCCGACGACGTCCCGCGCCGGTCGCGACCGGTCCGCGTCGTCGAACCGGAGGCCCATCGCGTTCATCCCGGGCAGGTCGTGCACGCGGTGCGCGGCTCCGAGGCGGAGGGCCTCCCACCGGAACTGCCAGGCTCCACCCGTGCTCGGCGCCCGGTCGAGCAGCACCAGATCGCTCCCCGGCGTCAGGCCGAGCCGGCGGAGGTGGTATCCCACCGAGAGGCCGGCCTGACCCGCGCCGATCACCACGACCCGGGCGTGCTGGTCGGCCGGGGCCTGCGCGTCGTCTGTCATCACTTCGATTCTGCTGTGGGCGGGGCCGTCGCGGCGACGTCCAGATCGGGGTACATGGTAGAGTGATCGGCAGATTTCAAACCACGAAACCGTTCGGTTCCCCGGGTGACTCCTCTCCCGCCAGGACCGGACCAGAGCCGATCACGAGGGGGTCACGCATGGGGCGCGGCCGTCAGAAGGCGAAGCACACCAAGGTCGCCCGGGAACTGAAGTACTTCAGCCCGGAGACGAACTACGGTGCGCTCGAACGAGAGCTCTCCGCCGGGCAACACTCGGACGAGAACTCCTACGTCGACCGCTGGGCAGACCAATACGGTGATGACCAGCTCGAAGAAGACGACGAGTTCGAACCGCAGCAGGACCAGAACAAGTCCGCCTGACCCAGGCTCGATGACGACGCCGCGCACCCTCCTGGGCAGCGCGGCGTTTCGTCGTGCGTGCCGCCCGGTGCCGCCAGCCGCCCGCGTCTGACGTCGGCCGGGGCCCCGCGGACTCGGAACGACATCCTCGACGTCGTACGACAGCGACGATGTCGCACCCGCGCGCCTGCAAAGGCCCGCGCACGCAACGAACGACGAAGCCGACGTCGCACGACAGCGACGATGTCGCACCCGCGCGCCTGCAAAGGCCCGCGCACGCAACGAACGACGAAGCCGACGTCGTACGACAGCGACGATGTCGCACCCGCGCGCCCGCAACGACCCGCGCACGCAACGAACGACGAACCCGAGGTCGCACGACCTGCCGCGCCCGTTCCGCCCCGGTCGCACGAACTGCCGCCCGGAAGGAGTCCGGACGGCAGTTCGTGCGACCTCGAGCCCGCGCGGCGCGCGCGGCCCCGCGCGCCCCCGCGCTCAGCCCGCGTACGCCCCCACGAGCCGCACCGCGCCGCCGTCGACGCCCTTCGCGCCCTGCTCGAACCCGTCGAGGTCACGCGCCGAGGTCGAGATCGTCCCGACCGCCCACGACGGCAGCCCGGCGGCCCCGAGCGACGCGATGACGTCCGACGCTGCAGCGGCCGACACGACCGCGAACATGCCGATGCCGAGGTTCCAGGTGCCCTCGGTGTCCTCGATGGGAGTGCCCGCCATCGACGCGAGCACACGGAAGACGGGGAGCGGCTCCCACGTGGAGCGATCGACCTCGACCCAGGACCCGACGGGCAGCACGCGCGCCAGGTTCGCCGCGATGCCACCACCCGTGACGTGTGACAGCGAGTGCACGGCGCCCGGGTGCTGCTCGATGAGCGACAGCAGCGGCGTCGTGTAGAGGCGCGTCGGCTCGAGCAGGGCTTCCCCGACGAGGCCGCCGAGCTCCGGCAACGAGTCGGTGTACCCGACGCCGCGCGACGACAGGATGTGCCGCACGAGCGAGTACCCGTTGGAGTGCAGCCCGGAGGACTCGATCGCCACGACGACGTCGCCGTCCTGCACGAGGTGCGCGCCGAGCTGCGACCCGGCCTCGACCGCGCCGACCGCGGCACCGGCCACGTCGTAGTCGTCCGGCCCGAGCAGCCCGGGGTGCTCCGCCGTCTCGCCCCCGACCAGCGCGGTGCCGGTCTCCGAGCAGCCGCGGGCGATGCCGGCGACGATGTCCGCGATGCGCCCGGGGACGACCCGGCCGCAGGCGATGTAGTCCGTCATGAAGAGCGGCTTCGCGCCGACCACGACGATGTCGTCGACGACCATGCCGACGAGGTCCTGCCCGATCGTGTCGTGCTTGTCGATCGCCTGCGCGATGGCGACCTTCGTCCCGACGCCGTCGGTGGAGGTCGCGAGCAGCGGCCGTGAGAAGTCCTTCAGGAACGAGACGTCGTAGAGCCCGGCGAAGCCACCGACGCCGCCCATGACCGACGGGGTGTGGGTGGCCGCGACTGCGGACTTCATGAGTTCGACGGCCAGGTCACCGGCGGCGGTGTCCACTCCGGCTTCGGCGTACGGGTTGGGCATGCTGAGTCCTTCGCGGTGACATGGCAGACTTGTTCGGTACCCCCCGATTCTACGGTCTGGAGCACACCCGCGAATGTGCGGCATCGTCGGCCTCGTTGCACAGGGCCCCGCCAACCAATCCATCTACGACGCACTGCTCCTCCTGCAACACCGGGGACAGGACTCGACGGGCATCGCCACGGTCGAGGGTCACATCCACCACATGCACAAGACCCGCGGTCACGTGCGGGAGTCCTTCCGCACCCGTGACATGCGCGCCCTGCTGGGCACCATGGGCCTCGGGCACGTCCGGTACGCCACCAAGGGCGCCGCCAGCAACGAGGAAGAGGCCCAGCCGTTCTACGTGAACGCGCCCTACGGCATCGTCCTCGTGCACAACGGCAACCTGACGAACACGCGGGAACTCACCCGTGAACTGTTCGACATCGACCGGCGGCACCTCAACACGAGTTCCGACACCGAGCTGCTGGTGAACGTGCTCGCGCACGAGCTCCAGGGCCAGGTGCGCGGCAAGGACCTCGACCCCGGGCAGGTCTTCGACGCCGTCGAGCGCGTGCACGAGCGGGTCGAGGGCTCCTACGCCGCCATCGCGACCATCGCCGGGCACGGGCTGCTGGCGTTCCGCGACCCGTTCGGCATCCGCCCGCTGATCCTCGGGCACAAGTTCGACGAGGCCGGCAAGCCGGAGTGGGTCGTCGCCTCCGAGTCCCTCGTGCTCGAGTCCGGCGGCTACGAGATCGTCCGCGACGTCGCCCCCGGTGAAGCGATCTTCATCGAGATGAACGGCCAGATGCACGCCCGTCAGTGCGCGAAGAACCCGCGCCTGGTGCCGTGCTCGTTCGAGTACGTCTACCTCGCCCGTCCCGACTCCGTCATGAACGGCATCTCGGTGTACGACGCCCGCCTCCGGCTGGGCAACCGTCTGGCGGACACGATCGCGCAGTACGCCCCCACCGGAGACATCGACGTGGTCATGCCGATCCCGGACTCGAGCCGCCCGGCCGCGATGCAGGTCGCGCAGAAGCTCGGCATCGAGTACCGCGAGGGCTTCTACAAGAACCGCTACGTCGGCCGCACGTTCATCATGCCCGGGCAGGCGGAGCGCAAGCGGTCGGTGCGCCAGAAGCTCAACGCGATGTCGTCCGAGTTCAAGGGCAAGAACATCCTCATCGTCGACGACTCGATCGTGCGCGGCACCACGAGCCGCGAGATCGTCGAGATGGCCCGCGCCGCCGGTGCGAACGAGGTCACGTTCACGAGCGCCGCTCCCCCGGTCCGGTACCCGCACGTCTACGGCATCAACATGCCGACCCGCGCGGAGCTCATCGCCCACGACCGGAAGATCCCGGAGATCAACAAGGTGCTCGGCAGCGACCACCTGATCTACCAGGAGATCGGCGACATGCGCGACGCGATCATCGAGGGCTCCGACGTCACGGACCTCGAGATGAGCTGCTTCACGGGCGAGTACGTCACGGGCACGGTCAGCCCGGAGTACCTGTCCTGGGTCGAGGCCAACCAGCTCAGCTGAGCGACGGTCGCGAACGCGACCCAGCAACGGACGGGAGGCGCGGTGCCAGCTGGCACCGCGCCTCCCGTCCGTTCGTCCGGTCGCGTCTACCGCGCCTGGTCGCCGTGGTCCTCGATCTCGCCGTCCACCGTCTCGGGCGGCAGCTCGACCTCGACGCGCTCCGCCGTGAGACGAGCCGCACGGCGCGAGAACACGCGGTCCAGGACCACGGCGACGACCGCGCCGACGAAGGCGCCGATCGTGACGCCCCACAGGCTGAAGTACCCCACCAGGCTGCCGAAGCTCGCGGTCTCCTGCGTGTCCCCGCGGTCGATGTCCATGGTGAGCGACACCACGATGAGCGTCGCGATGAAGCCGAGCACCGCACCGCCCACGATGAAGACGCCGAACTTCGGGGCGCGACGGATCGTCACCTCGTCGGAGGAGGAGACGGCGTTCGGCGCCGGAGCCGGTCGTTCGTCGGGTCGATCGGTGTTGCTCACGGTCCCATTGTCCCCCACTGTGGGACGTGCTCCGGTCTGTGCGGCCAGGTCGATCCGGGAGAGGATGGTCCCTACCGATCGGTATCCACGGGGAGGAGGTACGGCAGATGCGCGAACGGACCACTCGTGGTTCCCGGATCCCGGCGCGGATCGGCTGGCCGATCCTCCAGCGTCGCGAGGAGGACCGAGCCGTCTCGGTCGTCGCCGAGCACCGGTGGAGCGTCGCACTCGTCGGGGCTCCCGGTCTCGGCAAGAGCTCGGCGGCGGTGCGGGTCACCGACCGCGTCTCCGGGCGTGACACCTCCGGCCGGACCCTCGTCGTGCCGATCACCGCCGTCGCCGCCAGCCGCTCGATGCCGTTCGGCGCGGTGGCCGAGCGCTTCGGAGAGCTCCCCGGGTCGCTCGCCGAGCTCGTCGGTGCCGGCGGTGCCGAGCAGCGCCTGCGTGAGAGCGAGGAGCTCACCGACCGCGACGTCCTCCTGCGCGTGGACGACGCCGACCACCTCGACGCGATCTCGGCGCGGTACGTGGCGTGGCTCGTCCGCGAGCAGGGTGCCCGTCTCGTGCTGACGTGCCGCGACTTCACCGCGCTCCCCGAACCCCTGCGCGCCCTGTGGCAGGACGACCTGCTGGAGCGCATCGACCTCGAACCGCTCGACCTGCACGAGACCTCGTCGCTCATCGCCGAGGCGCTCGGTGCCCAGCTCGAGACGGCGTCGGCGGAGCGGGTGCACCGCGCCACCGCCGGCAACCCGCTCTACATCCGCGAGGTCGTCCGGTCCGCGCTCGCGTCCGGTGCCCTCGACCAGACCGCGACGGGCTGGTACTGGCGGGGCCGGGTGACGGCGTCGAACAGCCTCGCCGACATGTACCGGACCGAGCTCGGCTCGCTGCCGGAGGACCTCCGCGACGTGGTCGACATCGTCGCCCTCGCGGATCCGATCCCCCTCGCGCGGCTGATCGGGCTCGTCAGCGGCGGGGACGTCGACCGGGTGGTGGCGCTCGGCCTCGTCCGCATCGACTCGCTCGAGGACGGCGCCGCGGTCGTCCGTCCGTCGCACCCGCTCGTCGGCGAGGTCGTCCGGGCACTCGTCCCGGTCGCCCGGCGCACGGCACTGTTCGCCCGCGCCAACGCGTTCCGCACCGACCGCCCCGAGGGCGCCCCGCCGGCCGCCCGGCTCCGTGCCGCGCTGTGGTCGCTGGAGTGCGGCGTGCTGCCCCCGGTCGACCAGCTGCTCGACGCCGCCCAGGTCGCCGTCCGGCTGCAGGAGCACGAGAGCGGCATCGCCCTCGCCTCGGCGGCCCTGCGCACCACGCTCAGCCCGAGCGAACGGGTCGCCGCGCACTGCCTGCGGTCGCTCGCGCACTCGTACAGCACCGGTCGCGAGGCCGGTCGCGCCGACGCCGAGGCTGCCTGGGCCGTGGTGTGCTCGGCCCCGACCGAGGTCGACGACCACGCCGTGATCGAGGCGTGCGAGACCCTCGCGAACATCCGACAGTTCCACGACGACGACGTCCTCGCCGCGGTGGCCCTCACCGACGTCGCCGCACGGTTCGTCTCCGGCGACGCCGTCGAACGGCTCCGGCTGCTGCGGCTCGCCCACCTCGGCTGGGGCGGCAGCTTCGACGAGGTCCGTGCCGAACTCGAGCGCTCGGGCATCGTGCACGCGGCGACGGTGCCGTTCGCCTTCCTCTGCCTGGCGCCGTGCGCGGTGATGGCCCTCGCGACCGGGGGCCGGCTGGACGAGGCGGCGGCGTTCGGCCGGGCCTGCCTGGCGACCGCGGTCGAGCACCTCGAGGACGCCCCCTGGAGCGTCGGCGAGATCGTCTCCGTGCTGCACCAGCTGCAGGTCTGGCGGGGCGACATCGCCGACCTCATCACCGAGGTCCCGGTCCGCCGGTCCAGCCCCTACCTGAAGTACGACTTCACGCTCGAGCTCATCGGCGAGGGCAACCTCGCGCTCGGCCAGCGGCGCTGGGACGACGCCATCGCCGCGTTCTCGGCCGCCTGCGAGCGGTACGACGTGGCGGACCACGGCGGGTTCGCGGCCTACCCGTGGGCACGGCTCGCGATGTCGTACGCGTACGCCGGCCGCGCCGAGGAAGCGTCCACAGCGCTCGAACGCGCCCGGTCGACGCCGCTCCGGGCGATGCGGATCATCGGCGAGCAGATCGCGGTGACGATCGCGTGGACCGAGGCGGTGCTCGGCAACCCGGCGGGCCTGCGGCACGCGGACGACATCATCGAGCGCGGGACGGCGAGCGGATCCTGGACGCACGTCATGTACGCGCAGACGCTGCACTACACGAACGACATGCTCAACGGGCGGGACTCCGCCGCGTCCCTCGAGCGGATGCGCGACGCCGCCACCCGGGTCGACGGACCGCTCGCGGGAGCCATCGTCGAGTACGCCGAGGCGATCCGCGCCGACGAACGGACCCGGATCATCGCGGCCCAGGGCGTGCTCGCGTCGCACGGGATGGCGGTGTCGGCCGGACGAGTGAAGCCACCGCTGACCAACCGCGAGTACGAGGTCGCCGAGCTCGCCGCGCAGGGCATGAGCAACCGTCGCATCGCCGAGGTGCTCGGCCTCAGCGTGCGCACGATCGACGCCCATCTGTCGCGGGTGTTCACGAAGTGGGACCTGCACGCGCGCACGGAGCTCGCCGAGCTGCTCTGATCGGCGAGTCGTCCGGGCGCAACCGCGCCTCCGGAAGCCGCAGGTTCGTTGCGGAATGCAGCACGACTCGCCGGAACGGTTGACAGGATGTACGGAATGTCGCGTACCTTTGACCCTGTCGCCGGGTTCGGACCCGTTCGGGTCGGGTCCGAATCCCGGCGACTTCTACGGTATTCGCCGGGTCGGTGACGTCACATCAGTAGGTACTACCTAATTCGGTGAGGCCGTCTAAGTACTTGCGTCCGTATGGACCAGGAGGCGCGGGGCGGGCTGGCACCGTTCCTCCCGTCCGGCACACGCGACCGTCTGCTGGCTGCTCCGCGACCGTCTGCTGTCCCGCTTCGGGGCCGTCTGCTGTCCCGTGTCGGCGGCCGTCTCAGACGGCCAGACGCACCGGCAGGAAGTCCGTCAGGTCCGCACGTGACCCGGACGCGCTGACGCGCGACTGCGCGACGGCCTCGTCCCAGCGCAGCTCGCCGGTAGCGAGCGCGAGCCACGTGGCCGCGTCCGTCTCGACCACGTTCGGCGGCGTCCCACGGGTGTGCCGGGGACCGGGGACGGCCTGGACCGCCGCGAACGGCGGGACCCGCACCTCGACGCTGTTGCCGGGCACGTCCTCCGCGAGGCGCTGCAACGACCACCGCACCGCGGTCGCCAGGGTCGGCCGAGCGGTGGCCCCCTGCTGCACGGCGGTGAGCGCGGCGCGGCCCTCCGCGTCCTCGATCCTCCTGGGTGGCATGTCCACAGGCTAGCCGTCGCATCGCAACGGGCGAGTCGGGATCGGTAGGGTGATCGGGTGCGAATCCTCGTCCTCGGTTCCGGTGCCCGCGAGCACGCGATCATCACGGCCCTCCTCGCGGAGCAGGCCGGTCACGTCATCACCGCAGCGCCGGGCAACGCCGGCATCGCGGCCGACGTCGAGACTGTCTCGATCGACCCGACGAACGGTGCCCTCGTCGCCGAGTACGCGCTCGAGAACGGTGTCGAACTCGTCGTCGTCGGGCCCGAGGCGCCACTCATCGCCGGTGTCGCCGATCCGGTCCGCACGCGGGGCATCCCGGTGTTCGGTCCGAGCAAGGCCGCCGCGCAGCTCGAGGGCTCCAAGGCCTTCGCGAAGCGGATCATGTCCGAGGCGGCGGTGCCCACCGGGCGCCCGGTGTACGCCGGCACCGTCGACGAGGCCGTCGCCGCGATCGACGAGCTCGGCGCCCCCTACGTCGTGAAGGCGGACGGGCTCGCCGCCGGCAAGGGCGTCCTCGTGACCGAGGACCGCCAGGCAGCGATCGACCACGCCACCTACTGGCTGCAGCACGGCCACGTCGTGGTCGAGGAGTTCCTCGACGGCGAAGAGGTCTCCCTGTTCTTCCTGAGCGACGGGCACGACGTCCGACCGCTCAGCCCCGCACAGGACTACAAGCGACTGGGCGACGGCGACGTCGGACCGAACACCGGTGGCATGGGCGCGTACTCGCCGCTGCCCTGGCTCGCAGACCGCTGGGCGTCCGAGCAGGCCTTCGTGGACGAGGTCACCGACCTGGTCGCGCTCCCCACCGTCCGTCGGCTCGAGCACGAGGGCACGCCGTTCGTCGGCCTCCTGTACTGCGGGCTCATCGTTACCGAGCAGGGCGTCCGGGTCATCGAGTTCAACGCGCGCTTCGGCGACCCGGAGACCCAGGTCGTCCTCCCCCGCCTGGCGACCCCGCTGAGCGGGCTGATGCTCGCCGCGGCCACCGGGCAGCTCGGGGGCACCCCGGCGCCGTCGTTCCGCGACGAGGCCGCCGTGACGGTCGTGCTCGCGAGCGAGGGCTACCCGGAGAACCCGCAGACCGGTCGGCCGATCACCGGGATCGACGCCGCGAACGCGCGCGAGGGGGTCTCCGTCGCGCACGCCGCCACCGGGGTCCTCGACGACCAGCTCGTCGCGACCGGCGGGCGGGTGCTGAGCGTCGTCGCCACCGGGTCCTCCTTCGCCGAGGCCCGCGACCGCGCCTACGCCGGCCTGGGCGACATCACGCTCGAGGGAGCACAGTTCCGCACCGACATCGCCGCGAAGGTCGCCCGATGAGCCCGGCGCCCGTCCTCGACGGCTGGCAGCACGTCTCCTCCGGCAAGGTCCGCGAGCTCTACGTCCCCTCCGGCACCGCGGACGTCGCGAGCGCCACCGAGCTGCTCCTCGTCGCGTCCGACCGGGTGAGCGCCTACGACTTCGCGCTCGAGCCGCCGATCCCGGGCAAGGGCGAGCTCCTCACCCGGCTGTCCCGCTTCTGGTTCACCCAGCTGGCCGACGTGCCGAACCACCTCATCGCGCCGTCCGCCGGCGGGACCCCGGTGCCGACGTCGGTGGCATCGCGCTCCATGCACGTCATGCCGCTCGAGATGTTCCCGGTCGAGTGCGTCGTCCGCGGGTACCTCGTCGGCAGCGGATGGGCCGAGTACCAGCAGTCCGGCAGTGTCTGCGGCGTGCCCCTCCCCGCTGGTCTGTCGAACGGCGACCAGCTGCCCGAACCGATCTACACGCCGGCGTACAAGGCGCCGCAGGGTGAGCACGACGAGAACATCTCCTTCGAGCAGACGGTCGACCTCGTCGGGTCCGACGTCGCGACGCAGCTGCGGGACCTCTCGCTCCGCGTCTACTCCGAGGCGGCGGCCATCGCGCTCGACCGCGGGGTGGTCATCGCGGACACGAAGTTCGAGTTCGGGCGCGATGCCTCGGGGCAGATCCGGATCGCCGACGAGGTCCTGACGAGCGACTCCAGCCGCTACTGGGACGCCCGGTCGGGGAACCGGACGGAGTCGTTCGACAAGCAGATCGTGCGGGACTGGCTCAGCGCGAACTGGGATCGGCAGGGGACGCCGCCGGTGCTGCCCGAGGCGATCGTGGCGCGGACGGCCGAGCGCTACCGCGAGCTCATCGAGCGCCTGGGCGCGTAGCGCCCGCGCCGGCGCGGGCGCGGGCGCCGCGAGCGGGCACGACACGCCACTCACGTCCGCCGAGAGGGCACGAAGTGCCGCCTGCCGGCGCCGAGCGCGACAGATTTTGCGCTCTCGGCGCCTGACCCGCGCGACCGCCGGGCGGGAGGAGCGGCGCCAGGCCGACCCGCGCCTCCAGGCCGCACGCACGCCGGACGACCCGCGCGCGAGCACAACACGCCGCTCACGTCCGCCGAGGGCGCACGAAGTGCCGCCCCGCGGCGCCGAGCGCGACGGAACGTGCTCTCTCGGCGCCTGACCCGCGCGACCGCCGGACGGGAGGCGCGGCGCCAGGCCGACCCGCGCCTCCAGGCCGCACGCCCGCCGGACGCTCCCGCGAGCGGGCACAACACGCCGCTCACGTCCGCCGAGGGCGCACGAAGTGCCGCTGCGCGGCGACGAGCGCGACAGATATTGTCCTCTCGGCGCCCCGCCCGCGCCCCGTCAGTCGCGCGCGACGACCACGACCGTCAGGTCGTCCCCCGGGTCGTGCGTCGCCGCACGCGCCCGCACCCGCCCGAAGAACACGTCGAGCTCCGGCGCGTCCCGCCACATCGCCCCGAGCGCACCGAGGGACGCGAGCGTGGAGTCCCACAGCTCGAGCGCCCCGTCGCTCACGACGATGAGGACGTCCCCGCGCTCCAGCTCGAGCGTCCCGGTGACCCGCGCGGCGCCCACCGGGTGCAGCCCGATCGGCAGGTCGTACGAGCGCAGCACGGTCTCGGTGCCGTCCGCGTGCAGGTGCAGCACGAGACCGTGCCCCGCGTCGGTGAACTCCATCCGCCCGGTCGAGGTCGTCAGGCGGCCGTGGAACAGCGTCGCGAAGGACTCGGCACGACCGAGGTCCGGGGCGACCTGGGCCTCGAGCGCCGCCACGGCATCGCGGGACGACGACGTCCCCCGGGCGAGCAGCGCACCACGGATGGTCGCGGCGAGGAGCCCGGCGGACATCCCCTTGCCCATGACGTCGGCGACGGTCACCGAGAGCGACGCCCCGTCGACGTGCCAGTCGTGGAAGTCACCGGACACGACCCCGTGCGGCTTGGACATGCCGCCGACGCGGTACCCGGGCAGGTCGACACCGGCTGGTTCGAGTCCGGCGAGCACCGAGCGGAGACGGTCCTCGTCGGCGCCGGCGGCGAGCTCGCGCTCCGCCCACACGCCGAGCTCCTGCAGCAGCGCGAGGTCGTCGTCGTCGAGCGTGCGCGGTGCCGGGTCGATGAGGCAGAGCGTGCCGACCTTGACGTCGTCGTCGCCCACCCGCAGGGGCACCCCGGCGTAGAACCGCACGTTCGGGTCGTCGACGACCATCGGCATGTCGGAATACCGGACGTCGGCGCGGGCGTCGGGGACCACGACGGGGCCGTCGACCGCGAGGGTCCGGCCGCAGAACGTGTCGTGCAGCGGGATGGTCGGGCCGAACACCGTGTCGCTCTGCTGCGACTTGATGAAGACCTCGGACTCCCCCGCGAGGTTGAGGAACGAGCCGGTGACGCCGAACGCCTCGCGCGCGATCCGCGTGATCCGTTCGAAGCGTTCCTCGGGCCCGCCCTCGACCACGTCCAGCGCGGCGAGGAGCGCTGCCCGCCGGACGGCGTCCGTGGCGGGTCGGTCGGTGACGACGGGCTCGTGGTGCATGCACCAACGCTAACGCGCCTACCGGACAGTGGCCGTCCCCAGTACGGAGGACGCCGGGTCGGCCGTGACAGATGTCATGCCCGATCCGTGACGCACAGCAGAGGGGCACGTCCGCACGCAACGTCAGGCTGTGGACCATGAACGACACACCGGTCATCCAGCTCCGCGACCTCCGCAAGCGCTTCGGCGCCGTGGCCGCGGTCGACGGCGTCGACCTGACGATCCGTCCGGGCGAGGTCGTCGCCCTCCTCGGCCCGAACGGTGCCGGCAAGACCACGACCGTCGACCTCGCGCTCGGGCTGTCCACGCCGACGACCGGCCAGGCCCTGCTCTTCGGCGAGGAGCCCCGCGCCGCGGTCGTCGCCGGCCGGGTCGGCGCGATGCTCCAGGGCGGCGCACTCCTGCCGGACACGACGGTCCGGGACGCGGTCGCGCTCGTCGCCGCGGCACACCGGCGTCCGATGCCGGTCGACGAGGCCCTCCGGCGAGCGCGGTGCACCGAGATCGCCGGACGCCGGGTCAACAAGCTCTCCGGCGGGCAGCTGCAGCGCGCACGGTTCGCCGTGGCCGTGGTCTCGGACCCGGACCTGCTGGTGCTCGACGAGCCGACCGCGGCGATGGACGTCGAGGCCCGGCACACGTTCTGGTCGTCGATGCGCGAGTTCACCGACGCGGGGCGCACGGTCGTGTTCGCGACGCACTACCTGGACGAGGCCGACACCTTCGCCGACCGCATCGTCATCATGCGCGCCGGCCGGATCGTCGCGGACGGCACGCCCGCCGAGATCAAGGCGATCACCGCCACGCGCGCGGTCCGGTTCTCCGGGCTCGGCACCGACGCGCACGTCGCGTTGCGCGGTCTCCCGGGGGTCGTCTCCCTGGAGGCGCGGCACGACTCCGTCACGCTCCGCTCGGACCGCAGCGACGACACCCTCAGGGCCCTGCTCGCCACGTTCCCCCAGGCACACGACATCCAGGTGGTCGCCTCGACCATGGACGACGCCTTCCTCGCGCTCACCGCCGACCCCGCCGCAGCTCCCACCGACACCGCTCCCGAAGGAGTCCTCGCATGACCACCGCCACCGCCTCCGGCCGCCTGCCGATCCGCTACGTGTACCTCGAGACGAAGCGACAGCTCCGCAACGTCCGCGCGATGGTCTTCACCTTCGCCGTCCCGGTGATCATGCTGCTCGTGTTCGGCTCGGCGTTCGGTTCCCAGACCGACCCGACGACGCACCTGCAGTACCTCACCGTCACGACGCTGCAGATGGCGTCGTACGGCGCGATGATGGCCGCGCTCAGCCAGGCGTTCGCGATCGTCAACGAACGGTCGATCGGCTGGAACCGGCAGCTCCGCGTGACGCCGCTGTCCGGGTGGGGGTTCATGGTCTCGAAGGTGATCGCCGCGATGGCCTTCTCCGCGGTGTCGATCGTCATCACGGTGCTCGTCGCGACCGTGGTCCTGCACGCCGCGCTCGACCCGCTGCACTGGTTCGCCGCCGGGTTCGGCATCTGGTGCGGGGTGATCCCGTTCGCCCTCATCGCGATCCTCATCGGGCAGTTCGCGAAGCCGTCGTTCGCGCAGCCACTCTTCATGGTGGTGTTCATGGGCCTGGCGATCCTCGGCGGCCTCTGGGTCCCGCTGTCGGTGATGCCGGGCTGGATGGGGAGCGTCGCGCACCTGCTGCCCTCGTACTGGCTGAACCGGATCGGGCAGATGGGCGCCGGGGCGACCGGGTCCTCGGGCATGACCGAGCCGGCGATGGTCCTGGCGGGCTGGGCGATCGTCCTCGCCGCGGTGATCGTGTGGCGCTACCGCCGCGACGCCGCACGACAGTGACCGACGGTCCTACGCTGGCACCGATGTCCGAGGCGACCAGCACGACCGAGGCGCGTGGTGCGGAACACGCACCCCGCGCCTCCAGGTCGTCCCGCCCGTCACCCCGATCGTTCCCGTGGGCCGTCCCACCGGGCGCGAGCGACGACGACATCCGCATCGGGCGGCGCCGCTGGTACACCGGCGCGGTGTTCGCGCTCCTCTGGCAGGTGCTCGAGATCATCGCCGTCTGGAGCGACGGCCGGAGCCTCCGGGCGCACGTCCTCTCCACCGTGGCCCTCGCCGTCGTCTACGCGGCGTACCTGTTCGCGCCGGAGCTGATGTGGCGGCGGAGCCTCCGCGGACGAGTCGTGGTCCTCGCCGGGGTCGCCCTGCTCGCGGGGCTGCTGCTGTTCGTGATCGGGCCGCTCGCCGTCTGGACCTGGCTGCTCGTCGCCGCACTGTCCGGGTTCGTCGCGGAACGGTTCTGGGTCGCCGGCGTGGTCGTGCTCGCGATCCTCGGCGCACAGTTCCTCGTCGCCGCGAGCACCGGCTGGGACACTGCGGTGAACAGCGGCATCCTGTTCGCCCCGGTCATCACCGTGTCCGTCGGAGCGTCGATGCTCTTCTTCGGCCGGCAGCGCGAAGCGGAACAGCGGCTCGGCGTCGCGCAGGACGAGATCACCCGGCTCGCCGTCGTCGAGGAGCGCGCACGGTTCTCCCGCGACCTGCACGACGTCCTCGGCCACTCGCTCACCGTCGTGGCGATGAAGTCCGAGCTCGCCGCACGGTTGGTGGACGTCGACCCGGCACGGGCGAAGACCGAGATGCAGGACGTCGAGCGGCTCTCCCGCGAGGCCCTGCAGGGGCTCCGGCGCGCGGTGAGCGGCTACCGCGAGGCCGACCTCGACGCCGAACTCGTGTCGGCACGGGCGGCGCTCGAGGCCGCGGCGATCGACGCGGTGCTCCCCCGCGACGGCGACGCGGCGGCCGACGATGTCCGGAGCCTGTTCGCGTGGGTCCTGCGCGAGGGCGTCACGAACGTCATCCGCCACGCGGCAGCCAGTCGGGTCCGGGTCACGCTCACCCGGTCCGCCCTGACGATCGAGGACGACGGCACGGGCCTGCTCGACCCGGACGCCGCCTCCACCACCCCGGGCAACGGGCTGCGCGGGCTCCGCGAGCGTGCCGACGCCGTCGGGGCGACCCTGACCACCGGCACGAGCGACCTGGGCGGCTTCCGGCTGCGGGTCGAGAGGAACCGACGATGACCGAGACCATCCGTGTGCTCCTCGCCGACGACCAGGCGCTCGTCCGCGGTGCGCTCGCGTCCCTGCTGTCGCTCGAGCGGGACATCGAGGTCGTCGCCCAGGTGGCCCGCGGCGACGAGGTGCTCGAAGCAGCACGGTCGTCCGGCGCCACCGTCGCCCTGCTCGACGTCGAGATGCCCGGCGCCGACGGGCTCACCGCCGCCGCTGCCCTCGCCCGCTCGCTGCCCACGTGCCGATCGCTCATCGTGACGACGTTCGGCCGGCCCGGGTACCTCCGGCGCGCGCTGGAGGCCGGGGCCGCGGGCTTCGTCGTGAAGGACACCCCCGCCGAGCAGCTCGCCGACGCCGTCCGACGTGTCGCGGGCGGGTTCCGGGTCGTCGACCCCGTGCTCGCCGCGGAGTCCCTCGCCGCCGGCCCGTCCCCGCTCACCCCGCGGGAGACCGACGTGCTCATCGCCTTCCGCACGGCGCCGACCGTGGCCGGGGTCGCCGGGTCGCTGCACCTGTCCGAGGGCACGGTCCGCAACCACCTGTCGTCCGCGATCGGGAAGACCGCCGCGCGCAACGCGACCGAGGCGCTCCGGGTCGCGGCGGACAACGGCTGGCTGCTCGGGACGGCGTAGCCTTGCCGACGTGCTCCGACGTGTCGCCCCCGTGTTCGTCCTCGGCGTCGCCGCGGTCCTGACGCTCACCGGCTGCGGTGCGCACGACTCCACCGGGCAGCTGTCCGTGACCGTGTCGGCCAACGCCGCGGACCACCCCTACGAGGTGAAGGTCTTCACCGCCGAGACCGGGAAGCTCTCCGAGCACCAGCGGGTGTTCCCGGGCGGCACCGCGGACTTCGCCGGGGTTCCGCTGGGCACGGTGACCGTGCGGGCGAACGAGCTCTGCCCGCAGGAGGCGACCGTGTCGAACGGCGAGGTCGCGACGGTCACGCTGACGACGACGGGCTGCTGACGCACAGGAGGCGCGGTGCGGGTCAGACCCGCACCGCGCCTCCTGTGCGGGGTCCGGCTGGTCAGCCCTCGGAACGGCCCGACCGCCGGAGCGTCTGGTGCGGACTCTCGCCGAACCGCTGCCGGTACGAGGCCGCGAACCGGCCGAGGTGCGCGAAGCGCCAGCGCCGGGCGATGTCGCGGACCGTCACGACCCCACCCCGGCGGGACGTGAGTTCGAGGTGCACGCGGTCGAGGCGGACCTCGCGGAGGTAGCGCATCGGCGTCACGGCGAGGCGTCGGCGGAACAGGTCCTGCAGACCCCGTTCGCTGAGCTCCGCGCCGGCGGCGATGTCCGCGACCTCGAGGTCCTCGTCCGCGTGGTCGTGCACGAAGCGGATGGCGCGACGCAGCCGGTGCTCGACGTCGGAGCGGGAACGGGTGAACGTCGACAGCACGACCGTGGCCACCCGCCGGTTCAGCGCTGCCCGCTCGGTGGCGTCGAGGTCGGGGTCGAGGATGCGGTCGGTCACCTCGCGCAGCAGGGTCAGCAGGGGCTCGACGCCGGGGTCGGCGGCGTCCGGTTGCACGAACTCCGACGGCTCCTCGGCGTCGCCGAGCATCGCGGGCGCGACGTGCAGGAGCGTCATCGCGGTCGCGTCGGTGTCGAACGCGTACGCGACGGGTGCCGACAGCATCATCGGTCGTCCGGGCCCGACGTCCCACTCGCTGCCGTCGTCGGCGGTCAGCGTCGCCCGACCGTTGGCGAGCACGAAGACGACGTGGTCGGGGCGGGGGCCGATCGTGCCGGCCTGCGGCCCACCGGTGCGGATCTTCCGGAGGGAGACGTGCTCGTCGCCGCCGGAGCGGTAGTCGAACGGCTGGTCGGAGGACGTCACGAGAGCCTCCGTTCGACGATCCGCGCGCCGGGTCCGGCGGGCCACCGAACGCTACCGTGACCGTCCGGCGCACGCGAGACCCCCGTCCGCGTCGCGCAACGGGTCGGCCGTTCGCCGTCGATCACCGGTCCGGGACCGCGTCCCAGACGTCGCCGTGCCGTGACAGCACCGTCCACCGCGACACCGGCCAGGTCGTGACGAACGCCCGACCGACGACGTCCGACACCGGGACGGTCCCGTGCGCCCGGGAGTCGGCGGAGTCGTACCGGTTGTCGCCCATCACCCAGAGCCGGCCCTTCGGCACGGTCACCGAGAAGTCGGTCAGCGCGACCCGGTCGGAGCCGGGCTGCAGCACGACGTACGACTCGTCGACCGCGTGACCGTTCACCGACAGGCGCCCCTGCGCGTCGCAGCACGAGACGGTGTCGCCGGGCAGGCCGATCACCCGCTTGATGAGGTCGTTCCCCTGCCCGGGCCCGAGCCAGCCGCCCGGGTCCTCGAAGACGACGACGTCGCCGCGTCGGAGCGGCACCACTCCGGGGACGAGTTCGTTGACGAGCACCCGGTCGCCGACCAGGAGCGTGTTCGCCATCGACAGTGAGGGGATGAAGAACGACCGGACGAGGTACGACTTCACCAGGAAGGACGCCAGCAGCGCGACGACCACGATGATCGCGAGGTCACGGAGGAACTTCCAGCGGGCACGCCTGCGGGGCTCGGGGACGGCTTCGTCACTCAATGCGTCAGCACCACCTTGACGACACCGATGACGAACGCGACGGCGGCGAGCACGATGCCGCCCCAGAGCCCGAGGAACGTCGGCCGCTTGCCGCTGAACCGCTGCATGAACACACCGACCATGCCGATGCGGACCACGAGGATCACGAGCGCGGCCGTCTGCGCCCACGACGCGGGCAGCCAGCCGATCCACGCGACGGCGTACAGCACCGCGGGGATGAGGCCGGACGTGGCGATCGGGTTCGCGTTGCGGACGATGGTGACCACGGACTCGCGACGGACGTCGTCGGACGCGTCGTCGTCCCCGAGCCCGTGCGCGACCAGGTGCGACAGCACGTGCGCGAGGTACGTGAGCACCGCGGTGCCGAGGACCGCCCACACCGCCGAGCCGTGGTGGATCGCGGCGGGGTCCACGGCGATCGCGGCGGCGAGCACGGTGATGTTGCCGTAGACGTACGACGACATCCGGTCGCGCATCTGCTCGATCGGCAGGTCGCGGCGGTCCGGACGGCCACCACCGCGCCCGTCCACTCGGTCCGGCAGTCGTCGTGTGCGTGGCATCCCTCCATCTTGGCCCTGCCCGGGGCCGCGCAGCCGACAGGACACCGAGTGCGATGGCACACGCCGTGCTCGCGATGGCACGCGCCACGCTTGCGATGGCAGACGTCACGCCCATTTGGTTGACGCGTCAACCAAATGGGCGCACACTGGTCGCATGACCACGCAGGACCTCCTCGCCGCCGACACCTCGATGGGCGCCGTGACGCTCCGGGTCGCCGACCTCGACCGCATGATCGGCTACTACCGCGACGGCGTGCGGCTGTCCCTCCTGTCGAACGAGGGCGGTGTGGCCGTGCTCGGGCGCGGCACGACCCCGATCGTCATCCTCGAGCACGCGCCGTCGATGCAGCACGCCGGGCCGCACGACGCCGGCCTGTTCCACACCGCGATCCTGTTCGACACGAAGGCCGACCTGGCCGCCGCGCTCTACTCCGTCGCGACCCGGTACCCGCAGACCTTCACGGGCAGCGCCGACCACCTCGTCAGCAACGCGTTCTACTTCACCGACCCCGAGGGCAACGGCGTCGAGCTCTACTGGGACCGCGACCGCACCGAGTGGTCGTGGACGCACGGCATGGTCGACATGGCCACCATCTCCGTCGACCCGAACGCCTTCCTGCAGGAGCACCTCACGCAGGACGCCCTCGACGGCGCAGCGGCACGCCCCGGACGTGTCGGCCACGTGCACCTGTCGGTCGGGGACGTCGCCACCGCCGAGGAGTTCTACGTCGACCGACTCGGCTTCGCGACCACGGCCGGTTGGGGTGAGGCGCTGTTCGTCAGCGCCGGCGGCTACCACCACCACATGGCGATGAACACGTGGAACTCGCGCGGAGCCGGACGCCGCCAGCTCGCGCTAGGACTCGGTCTCGTCCGGATCGAGGTCCCCGGCGCGGACGACCTCGGCGCCCTGGTCGAGCGGATGCACGACTCCGGGGTGCGGTCGGCGGACGACGGTCGGACGGTCGCCTTCGAGGACCCGTGGGCGAACCGGATCGAGGTCACGGCGCCGGGTCGCGGCTGACCACCACGCACCGGGACGGGCGGTCTCCGGCAGGATGGACCCGTGACTGAGGACATCCGGTGGGAGGTGGTCGAGGAGAGCACGCTGTCGCTCCCCGACCACGAGGCGATCGCAGCGCTCCTGGGGCAGGCGTTCCCCGACTGGTCGCACTGGTACGTGGGCGGCCGCAGCTGGGCGGGCATGCAGCCCGAGCGGCGCGTGCTCGCCCGTGACGCCGACGACGTCGTCCTCGCCCACGTCGGGATCCGCCGGATGTTCATCACCGTCGGCGGCCGGGACGTGCTCGTCGGCGACACCGGCCTCGTCGCGGTGTCGCCACGACTGCAGGGCACCGGCAAGGGCCGCGACCTGATGGAGCGTGCGCATGCCGTACTCGAGGGGCTGGCGGTGCCGTACGGGTTCCTCGGCGCCGGTGAGAACCGGGTGCCGTTCTACGCGAACCTCGGCTGGCACGTGTTCGACGACGTCGT
This sequence comes from Curtobacterium sp. MCBA15_016, assembly GCF_001865105.1. NCBI lineage: Bacteria > Bacillati > Actinomycetota > Actinomycetes > Micrococcales > Microbacteriaceae > Curtobacterium > Curtobacterium sp. MCBA15_016. The sequence goes on along the minus strand of NZ_MJGR01000002.1, from coordinate 178,097 downwards.
CGCGGACTACACGGCGTTCACGGCCGAGGGCGCCGGGCTGCCGATGACCGATCAGGGCGGCTGGATGGTGCTCCCCGTGGCGAAGCGGCTCGAGGACTGGCCGGCCGGCCCGATCTGGCTGAACGGCCAGCAGGTCTAGGACGGGACGACAGACGGGAGGCGCGGTGCGGGTCCGACCCGCACCGCGCCTCCCGTCTGGTGAGAGCGGGGCTTACGCCTCGACCGCGACCTTCTCCGGGTCCTCGTTCGAACCGGGCGCGCTCGGCGCGACCGCTGCGCGCACGCGCGCGCCGAGGTCGGCGTCGACGTTCGTCCAGTAGGCGAACACCCGCTCGCGCAGGTCGTCGCGCGTCACCTTCGAGACGTGCCCGGCGATGTTGCCGACCAGGCGCTCACGGGCGGCGTCGTCGAGGACCTCGCGCACCAGGGTGCCGGCCTGACCGAAGTCGTCGTCCTCGGGGTGGAGGGTCGCGGCGGAGCGCTGCAGCGCGCCGTCGGACTCCCAGCCGGGGGTCTCGTCGGTCGCGGCCGGGTCGGCGTGCGCACCGCCGAGGGAGTTCGGCGCGTAGACCGGGACCTCGGACTTCTGGAAGTCGAAGCGCATCGCGCCGTCCTTCGAGTACGAGTGCACCTCGTTCTTCGGGGCGTTCACGGGCAGCTGCGCGTGGTTCGTGCCGACGCGGTAGCGGTGCGCGTCCGCGTAGCTGAAGATGCGCGCGAGGAGCATCTTGTCGGGGCTCGCCGCGATGCCGGGGACGAAGTTCGAGGGGGCGAAGGTCGCCTGCTCGATCTGCGCGAAGTAGTTCTCCGGGTTGCGGTTGAGCTCCATCGTGCCGACCTCGATGAGCGGGTAGTCCGCGTGCGGCCACACCTTCGTCAGGTCGAACGGGTTGAAGCGGTAGCCCTCGGCGTCGGCGTAGGGCATGACCTGCACCTTGAGGGTCCAGCGCGGGTTGTCGCCGCGCTCGATGGCCGCGTGCAGGTCACGGATGTGGAAGTCCGCGTCCTCGCCGGCGATGCGGTCGGCGTCCTCCTGCGTCAGGGTCTTGTGGCCCTGCTCCGTGAGGAAGTGGTACTTCACCCAGAAGCGCTCGCCCGAGGCCGAGATCCACTGGTAGGTGTGCGAGCCGAAGCCGTCCATCTCGCGCCACGATGCCGGCAGACCACGGTCGCCCATCAGCCACGTGACCTGGTGAGCCGACTCGGGCGACAGGGTCCAGAAGTCCCACTGCATGTCGTGGTCGCGCAGGTGCGAACCCGGCAGGCGCTTCTGCGAGCGGATGAAGTCGGGGAACTTGATGCCGTCGCGGATGAAGAACACGGGGGTGTTGTTGCCGACGAGGTCGTAGTTGCCGTCTTCGGTGTAGAACTTCAGCGCGAAGCCGCGCGGGTCGCGCCAGGTGTCCGGGGAGCCCTGCTCGCCGGCGACGGACGAGAAGCGGGCGAGCATCTCGGTCTGCTTGCCCGGCTGCAGGAACGCGGCACGGGTGTACTTGCTGATGTCCTGCGTGACGGTGAAGGTACCGAAGGCACCGCCGCCCTTGGCGTGGACGACCCGCTCCGGGACGCGCTCACGGTTGAACTGGGCGAGCTTCTCGACCAGGTAGTGGTCGTGCAGCGCGAGGGGGCCGTCGGCGCCGACACCCATGGAGTGCTGGTCGCTCGACACCGGCGCGCCGGAGTTGGTGGTCGTGGTGGGGGTGCCGGCCGGCTGGCCGGGCGTCGTGTTCTGGTCGGACACGGTTCCTCCTTGGGTGGAACGGTTGGTTCGGTCAGGGGTGCTCGGGTTGCTCGTGGTCCCGGTTCGGTGCCGGGAGCGGGAACGACTGCGGTCGTCCCCGGGTCGGGGTGTCGGCGGTCAGGCCGGGACGGCCACGGTGTCGTCGCGTTCGGCGGCGGCGCACTGTTCGCAGATGCCCCAGTAGGTGACCTCGGCCGTGGTGACGGCGAAGCCGTGCGTCTCGGACGGGGTGAGGCAGGGCGCGTGGCCGACGGCGCAGTCGACGTCCTCGATCGCGCCGCACATCGTGCAGACGATGTGGTGGTGGTTGTCGCCGGTCCGTCGCTCGTACCGGGCGGGGCTGCCCGCGGGCTCGATGCGCCGGACCAGTCCGACGCCGGTCAGTGCTGCGAGGACGCCGTACACCGCCTGGTGGCTCGTGGTGGGCAGCTCGGCGGCGAGCGCGGTGACGATGTCGTCGGCGGTCGCGTGCGGCATGGTCTCCGTCGCGCGGAGGACCGCCAGCCGTGGTGTCGTGACCCGGAGACCGGAGGCGCGGAGCAGGTCGGCGTCGACGTCCATGCTGAGCCTTTCTTTTGCAGAGATCAAGACAACACCGCCACTGTACACCAGGCGATCCGATGGTCGAGCGCGAACGGTGGGGCATGACAGATGCACCACCAGTCACTCCCGTCCCCGCCGCACTCCCCGCCCGCCTCGTCGCCGAGGCCGCGGGGACCTTCCTGCTCGTGTTCGCCCTCGTCGGCGCCGCCACCTCCACCGCCGTGTTCCCCGACGAGCACAACACGCTCGGGATCGGGCTGCTCGGGGTCGCGCTCACCCTCGGCCTCGTGGTGATGATCGGCGCGAGTGCGTTCGGTCCCGTCAGCGGGGGACACTTCAACCCCGCGGTGACGATCGGCCTCGCGGTCGCCGGCCGGCACCGGTGGGCGGACGTCGGCCCGTACCTCGTCGCCCAGTTCGTCGGCGGCACGGCCGGGGCTGCCGTCCTCGTCCTGTTCGCCGGACTCGGACCGGCCACCGCGCTGCAGGGCACGCTCGACGGCGGCTTCGCCTCGAACGGCTTCGACGCGCAGAGTCCCGGCGGCTCCACCCTGCTCGGCGTCGCCCTCGCCGAGACGATCGCGACGGCCGTCTTCGTGACGGTGATCCTCCGCGTGACCGGAGCCCGCGGGAGCGCGGTCCCGGCGCCCGTGGTCATCGGCGCGACCCTCACGATCCTGCTGCTGACGCTCATCCCGATCTCGAACGCGTCGCTGAACCCGGCGCGGTCGTTCGCCACCGCGGTGTTCGCGGGGCCGGACTGGCTCGCGCAGTGGTGGGTGTTCCTGGTCTTCCCCGTGCTCGGCGCCGTCGTCGCGGGAGCGGTCGGTCGGATCGGACGGACGTCACGCGCGGACGACGCGACGGTGGAGCCCGACGTACCGCGGGCCTGAGCCGACCCGGGGCGCGGGCGGGCCGAGCGACCGGCGCGACCCGCGCCTCCCGGAGCTCGTCCGCAGCGGCGCGACGTGCGGGAAGCATGCCGGACGCATGCCAGTCGCATGCCCCTGGCGGAATACGATGTGTCACGATCCGGTCGCGATCGGCTGGAACGACGCTGGGAGGGTGGGAACGCGCGCTACCGTCCCGACATGTCCATGCAGCAGGGCCTGCCGCAGCAGGCGCACAGCGCTCAGGACGTCCGGGGGATCATCGCGCAGCGGGACCTGGTCGTCGACCTCATCCGGACGGCCTGCGTCGTCCTCGTCGTCTTCGTGCACGTCACGATGGTCGGTGTCGCCGCGGGGGCGGACGGCATCGCGGTGACGAGTCCGCTCCAGGAACTCCCCTGGTACGTCGCCGCGACCTGGATCGGCCAGGTGATGCCGCTCTTCTTCGTGGTCGGCGGCTTCGCCAGCGCCGTGGGGTGGCGTTCCACGGTCGCGCGGGGCGGCGGCGCGCGGGACTTCGTGGCGACGCGGCTCGTGCGGCTCTTCCGGCCGGCGATCCCGCTCTTCGCGGTGCTCGCGCTCGGGCTGGGCGTCGCCACGCTGCTCGGCACGCCGCCGGAGCTCCTCGCCGAGGTTGCGTTCGGCATCGGCTCCCCGCTCTGGTTCCTCGCCGCGTACGGGATCACCCAGTGCTGCGTGCCGGTCATGGTGCGACTCCACGAACGCGCTCCGTGGTGCACGCTCGGCGCACTGCTCGTGCTCGCCGCGGCCGTCGACGGCGTGCGGTTCGCCACCGGGACGGCAGAGGTCGGTCTCCTCAACCTCGGCCCGGTGTGGCTCTTCGCGCAGCAGCTCGGCTTCCTCTGGGCCGACGGCTGGTTCGCCCGACGATCGCGCGTGCTGCTCGTCGCCGTCGCCGCGGCCGGGTACGGCGTGCTCGTGCCCCTGACGTCGATCGGGCTCTGGGCTCCGGACATGCTGCAGGACCTCAACCCGCCGATGCTCCCGCTCGCCGTGCTGGCGATCGCCCAGGCCTGCCTCGTCCAGGTCGTGCACGCCCCGCTCACCCGGCTGATGCGCACCCGCGCGGCCCAGGGCGCCGTCTGCCTGCTCGGCCGGGACGGGATGACGATCTACCTCTGGCACCTGCCGCTCTTCATCGCGCTGAACGGGGTCGCCCTGCTCGTCGGCGTGCCGTTCCCGGCGCCGGGGTCGCCGACGTGGTGGGCGACCCGTGGGGTGGCCCTCGTCGTCCTCCTCGCGGTCGCCCTCGGCACCGCCCGGGCGCTGCGTCGGTTCGACCGGCCGCTCCCCCGGCTCGTCCCCGGCACCGATCGCCCGGCCTGGCCCGTGCTCGCCGTCGCGGCGCTCTGCACGATCGGGCCGGCCTTCGCGGTGATGCAGCTGCACCTGTCGTTCGGGGTCGCCCTGCTCGGTGCACTGGCCGTGCCGGTGGGGGTCCGGCTCCTGACGAGGACCGTGCCGACCCGGAGCGCCGCCCGGATCTGAACCGGTTCTCACCGGCAGGGGCTGCTCCGGGGTGCGTACCGGGCGGAGGATTGTGGTCGGCCGCACGATCCTCGAGGAGGCACCCCACGCCGTCGACACCCGAGTTCTGGAGCACGTGGCACCTCGACCCGCTCGCGGCCGTCCTCATCGCCGTGGCCGCGGTCACCTACGGCTGGTGGGTCGTCGGTGCCGCCAGGCGGGGCACCCGGTGGCCGTGGTGGCGGACGCTCGCCTTCGTCGGGGCGCTCGTCCTGTTCGGCATCCTGCAGTTCGGGATCGTCGGCATCCACGACCAGGACCTCCGGTGGGCGTTCGTGCTGCGGTTGGCCCTGCTCTTCTTCGCGGTCCCCACCTTCGCCGCGTTCGCCGCGCCCGTCTCGTTGCTCCGCTCGGGAGGCCCGGCTCGTCTCGCGCAGGCAGCCTCCGCAGCGCTCGCATCGCGTCCGGCACGGGTCCTCGGCAACGCGGTCGTGTCGCCGCTGATCGCCCTCGCGCTGTTCTGCGTGCTGCTCACCCCGTTCTCGGCGACGATCCGCGAGTCCCCGGTCTGGGCGACGGCGATCACGGTGTTCATGCCGATGCTCGGGTTCGCCCTGCTGACCCCGCTGTCCGAGCCGGGGATCCTCCGCTCGTCGACGTTCGTCACGATGGAGTTCCTGCTCGCGTTCGTCGAGCTCATGGCGGACGCGATCCCGGGCATCGTGCTCCGGATCACGAACCACGTGCTCGACGGGTCGGTCACGGCGGCGGTCGGGCAGCCGTGGTTCCCGTCGCCACTGCGCGACCAGCACCTCGCCGGGGACCTGCTGTGGTTCATCGCCGAGGTCGCGGACGTGCCGGTGCTCATCTCGCTGTTCATCCGGTGGCAGCGGTCCGATCGCCGCGAGGCCCGCACCGTCGACGCCCTCACCGACGAGGAGATGGCGGAGCTCACCCGGGCGCACCTGCAGCGCCGCGGGTGACGCGGTGTCGGTGTCGGTGTCCGTCGTGTGCACACGCAGTGGATGCACGCGCAGAGAACGACGTTCCACGAGTCGATCACGGCGCGTCTTGTCGCGAAGTCGCCCCGCACGCGACGGAGCCCCGCGCCGCACGAGTGCGACACGGGGCTCCGGGGCTCCGGGCTGGCTCGGACTAGGCGTCGGCGTGCCGCCCGTGGTGGTCGGTCGCGGCGAGCTCGGCCTCGGCGGTCTCCGGCGCGGGTGCCGCGGCGTGGACACCGTGACGCTGCTCGGCCCCCACCACGCTGCCGTCGGACGCAGACGCGGGCGACCCGTCGGACGTGCCGCCGGTCTGCTGCCACGCCACGGTCTGCTTCGGCTTCGCCAGGAACAGCGCGGCGACGATCCCGATGCCGAGCACCACGGCGGGCAGGACGAGCGACTGCCCCATGGCGGTGGCGAACGGCTGCTGCAGGAAGGCCGGGAGCGCCCCGACCTGCTGCTCCGCACCGCCGGCGCTCGTGCCGCCGGTGGACGCCGGGAAGTTGGCCGTGATCCGCGCCTCGATCAGCGCCGCGATGCCGGCCGAGCCGAGGACGGCGCCGATCTGCCGCGTGGTGTTGTAGACGCCCGAGCCGGCGCCGGCGAGCTTCGGCGGCAGGTTGCGCGTCGCGGAGACCGAGAGCGGCCCCCACATGCAGGCGTTCGCGAGGCCGAGGAGCGTCGACGGCAGGAGCACCCAGCCCCAGTCGGCACCCGAGGCCAGGAGCGCCCCGAACCAGAACAGCGCGCCGGAGAAGCAGGCGAGGCCGAACGCCGCGACCCAACGGAGGCTCCACCGGTTGAGGTTCTTGCCGACGAGCGGGGCGAGGCCGGCCGAGAGCACGGCCTGCGGGACGAGGAGCAGCGCCGCCTGGGTCGGGCTGAACGTCAGCACGTCCTGCGCCCAGAGCATGATCGGCAGGGCGAACGACGAGATGGCGACGCCGACCGCGGTGATGGCGATGTTCGCGAGCGTGAAGTTCCGGTCCTTGAAGAGGCCGAGCGGCAGGAGCGGCTCACCCTTCTGCACGCCCTGCCACACCACGAAGGCGATGAGCACGACGATACCGGCGATGATGAGCGACCAGACCGAGATCGGGCCGGTGATGGTCCCCCAGTCGTAGGTCTCGCCTTCCTGGATGCCGAAGACGAGCAGGAACATGCCGACGGCGCTCAGGACGATGCCGAGGGTGTCGAAGCGGTGCCCGTGCCGGTCGAACGACGGGACGAAGCGCTGCGCGAGCACGAACGCGACCACACCGACCGGGACGTTGACGAAGAAGATCCACTCCCAGCCGAAGCCGTCGACGAGCAGGCCGCCCACGATCGGACCGACGAGCGAGGCGACACCGGCGACGGCACCCCAGAGGCCCATCGCCGCGCCGCGGTTCTGCGGCGGGAAGATGCGCGTGATCACGGCCATCGTCTGCGGCGTCATCATCGCCGCACCGAGCCCCTGGACCACACGGGCCACGATGAGCACCTCGATCGAGCCGGCGAGCCCGCACCAGAGGCTCGAGAGCGTGAACACCACGAGCCCGATCTGGTACATGACCTTCGGGCCGAAGCGGTCACCGAGCCGGCCGGTGATGAGGAGCGGCACGGCGTAGGCGAGCAGGTAGGCGCTCGTCACCCAGATGACGGAGTTGATGCTGGCGTCGAGCTTCGCGGCGATGGTCGGCGTCGCGACGGACACGATCGTCGAGTCGACGAGGATCATGAAGAAGCCGACGACGAGGGCCCAGAGGGCCGGCCACGGCTTCTTCTCGGTGGTGGTCGAGACGGAGGTCATCGAGTGGGTTCCTTGCTGTTCGTGGTGGTGCCTGTGTCGGTGGGGACGGCCGGGCCGTCCCAGGGGATGTCGCCGCTCGCGATCCGGTCGGCCGCGGCGTCGAGCCACTCGATCTGCGCGGTGAGCATGGCACGGACGTACGACACGTCCAGCCAGAAGCGGTCCGCGAGACGCTTGGCCTGGAGGCCCGTGGCGGCTTCGTCGTACTGCTCGCGTTCCGCCCGGAGTGCGCGGGCGCGGGCGCGCAGAGCGGTCGCCGCGTCCTCGGCGCTCAGGTTGTCGACGTGCGAGACCGCGAGTTGGAACTCCGGGTACTCGTCGGCGGGCTCGGCGATCATCCGGCGGAGGCCGTCCTCGAGCGCGGTGCGCCCGTGGTCGGTGATCGCGTAGGTGGTGCGTTCCGGTCGGTTGCCCTCGCGCGCGGTGCCGAGCGCCTCGGCGTAGCCGAGGTCCACCAGGCGACCGATCTGGTGGTAGAGCGTGCCGGGTCGGACCTTGACGTTCTGGTCCTCGCGACGCTGCAGCATCGTCTGGAACATCTCGTAGGGATGCATGGGTGACTCCGCGAGGAGCCCGAGCGCGGCGAACGCGAGGGGTGTGAGCGACGCCATCCGTGCCTCCTGGACTGGTCCGTACCGATTATTCCAAGTGGAATGTACGCCTTCGAACAACCGAGTGCAAGCGCGTCCGACGCGCCGCGCGCGCCCCGTAGACTGTTCGCGTCCCACCCATCCCCGAAGTGCTGGAGTGAACACGTGCCAACGATCGTCGTCGAGGTCATGCCGAAGGCCGAGATCCTCGACCCCCAGGGCAAGGCGGTGGGCAACGCCCTCGCCCGTCTCGGCAAGGCAGACCTGACCAACGTCCGCATCGGCAAGCGCTTCGAGGTGGCCGTCGACGGCCCGGTCGACGACCAGAAGCTGGCCGAGGTCCGCGAGATCGCCGCCGACGTCTTCTCCAACGCCGTCATCGAGGACGTCGTGTCCGTGACGGTCGAAGGCGAGTGACACCGGTGCGCATCGGCGTCATCACGTTCCCGGGCTCGCTCGACGACCGCGACGCCCAGCGCGCGGTCCGCCTCGCCGGCGCCGACCCCGTCGCGCTCTGGCACGGCGACCACGACCTGCAGGGCGTCGACGCGATCGTCCTCCCCGGCGGGTTCTCCTACGGCGACTACCTGCGTGCCGGTGCGATCGCGGCGAAGGCCCCGATCATGGCCGAGGTCATCGACGCCGCCGGCAAGGGGATGCCCGTGCTCGGCATCTGCAACGGCTTCCAGATGCTCGCCGAAGCGCGACTCGTCCCGGGCGCGCACACCCGCAACGCGCACCAGCAGTTCATCCGGCGCGACCAGAAGCTCCGCGTCGAGACCACCGCCACGGCGTGGACGAGCGGCTTCACGGCCCAGCAGGAGATCACCATCCCGCTGAAGAACGCCGACGGCCGCTTCGTCGCGGACGCCGACGAGATCAAGCGCATCGAGGACAACGGCCAGGTCGTGTTCCGCTACGTCGGCGTGAACCCGAACGGGTCGATCGACGACATCGCGGGCGTCTCCAACGAGCGCGGCAACGTCGTCGGCCTGATGCCGCACCCCGAGCACGCGACGGAGCCCGGGTTCGGCCCGGACACCCCCGCGGCGATGGCCTCCGGCACGGACGGCCTCACCTTCTTCACCTCCGTGATCGAGTCGACGCTCGTCAAGTGACGACCACGCCGACGAACACGACTCCAGTGACAGGGAACGACACCACCGTGACGACACACGTCCGCCCGAAGCCCGACACCGTCCAGGACGCCGCAGCCACGCCCGACAAGGAGCAGCCGTACGAGGCGCTCGGGCTGAAGGCCGACGAGTACGCGAAGATCCGCGAGATCCTCGGCCGCCGCCCCACCTCGGGCGAGCTGGCGATGTACTCCGTGATGTGGTCCGAGCACTGCTCGTACAAGTCCTCGAAGAACTACCTCCGGCAGTTCGGCAAGAAGGTCACGCCGGAGATGACGAAGAACCTCATGGTGGGCATGGGCGAGAACGCCGGTGTCATCGACGTCGGCAACGGCTGGGCGGTGACCTTCAAGGTCGAGTCGCACAACCACCCGTCCTACGTCGAGCCGTACCAGGGCGCCGCGACCGGTGTCGGCGGCATCGTCCGCGACATCATCTCGATGGGTGCCCGCCCGGTCGCCGTGATGGACCAGCTCCGCTTCGGCGCGATCGACCACGAGGACACGCAGCGCGTCGTCCACGGTGTGGTCGGCGGCATCTCGTTCTACGGCAACTGCCTCGGTCTGCCGAACATCGGCGGCGAGACCTACTTCGACCCGGTGTACCAGGGCAACCCGCTGGTGAACGCCCTCGCGGTCGGGGTCCTCCGCCACGAGGACCTGCACCTCGCGAACGCCTCGGGTGCCGGCAACAAGGTCGTGCTCTTCGGTGCCCGCACCGGTGGCGACGGCATCGGCGGCGCGTCGATCCTGGCGTCCGACACCTTCACCGAGGGCGGTCCGACCAAGCGTCCCGCCGTCCAGGTCGGCGACCCCTTCGCCGAGAAGGTGCTCATCGAGTGCTGCCTCGAGCTGTTCCAGAAGGAACTCGTCGAGGGCATCCAGGACCTCGGTGCCGCCGGCATCTCGTGCGCCACGAGCGAGCTCGCGTCGAACGGCGACGGCGGCATGCACATCTCGCTCGACGACGTCCTGCTGCGCGACCCCACGCTCACCGCCGAGGAGATCCTCATGTCGGAGAGCCAGGAGCGCATGATGGCGGTCGTCCGCCCCGAGAAGCTCGACGAGTTCCTCAGCGTCGTCGGCAAGTGGGAGGTCGAGACCAGCGTCCTCGGCGAGGTCACCGGCACCGGCCGGCTCGTCATCGACTGGCAGGGCCAGGAGATCGTGAACGTCGACCCGCGCACGGTCGCCGTCGACGGCCCGGTCTACGACCGCCCTGTGGCCTACCCGACCTGGATCGACGCGCTGCAGGCCGACTCGGCTGCATCGCTCGACCGCCCGGCCGACGGCCCCGCCCTCAAGGCGCAGTTCCTGCAGCTGCTCGGCTCCCCGAACCTGGCGTCGAAGAACTGGGTGACGAACCAGTACGACACCTACGTGCTCGGCAACACGGCGCTCTCCTTCCCCGACGACGGCGGCATGATCCGCGTCGACGAGGAGACCGGGCTCGGCGTCACGATCGCCACCGACGCGAACGGCCGCTACTGCCAGCTCGACCCGAAGCAGGGCGCCCGGCTGGCCCTCGCCGAGGCGTACCGGAACGTCGCCGTCACCGGTGCCGTCCCGGCCGCCGTGACCGACTGCCTGAACTTCGGCTCCCCCGAGAACCCCGAGGTCATGTGGCAGTTCTCCGAAGCGGTCGAGGGCCTCGCCGACGGCTGCATGGAACTCGGGATCCCGGTCACGGGCGGCAACGTGTCGTTCTACAACCAGACCGGCACGACCCCGATCCACCCGACCCCGGTCGTCGGTGTCCTCGGCGTGATCGAGGACGTCGCGCTGCGCGTGCCCTCCGGCTGGCAGGACGACGGCCACAACATCTACCTGCTCGGCACCACGTCGCTCGAGCTCGACGGGTCGGCCTGGGCCGGCACCGTGCACGGGCACCTCGGTGGCCGTCCGCCGGCGGTCGACCTCGAGCGTGAGAAGGCCCTCGCGGACCTCCTGCACGCCGCGGCGAACGAGCAGCTGCTCACGAGCGCCCACGACCTGGCGGACGGCGGCCTCGGCCAGACACTCGCCGAGTCGGTGCTCCGGTTCGGGCTCGGCGCCCGCGTCGTGCTCGACGAGCTCGAGGCCCGCGACGGCGTCGACACCGCCACCGCACTGTTCTCCGAGTCGACCGGCCGCGTCATCGTGACCGTCCGGCGCGAGGACGACGTCCGCTTCCAGGGCCTCTGCGACGGCCGCGGCTTCCCGGTGCTCCGCATCGGTGTCACGGACGCCACGAGCGGGTCGCTCGAGGTCCAGGGTGCGTTCGAGGCGACGATCGACGAGCTGCGCGGCACCCACGGCGCCACGCTCCCGAGCCGCTTCGGGGACGTCATCGTCGAGGACGTGACCGAGGGCTACGTCGGTCGGGGTCCGCTCGACGACCACGGCTCGTTCTCGCCGCGGACCGACTCCTGAACGGGTCGGACCGGAGCGCCACGACGACGGGCACCGACTGATGCCCGTCGTCACCCTGCCGTTCCGTGGACTCGTCGATCGCTTCGGCCCCGTGCCGGAGGGCATCGAGCTCGACGTGTGGGACGTCGAGGCACCGTACGGACGCCCCGACGACGTGGCCATCGCGTTCCTGCCGTTCTACTTCGGTGGGCGGCACCGGTGGCAGTACGTGCACGACCTGCCGAACCTGCGGCTCCTGCAGCTGCCGAGCGCCGGGTACGAGCACGCGGTCCCGCACGTCCCCGGCCACGCGCAGCTCGCGAACGGCCGCGGCATCCACGACGACGAGACCGCCGAACTCGCGGTGGGGCTCGCGCTGACGTCGCTGCGCGAGCTCGGGGCGTTCCAGGCCGACCGTGCGAACGGCGTCTGGGACGCCCGGACCACCCGGTCCCTCGCCGACCGTCGCGTGACCGTGGTCGGCTACGGCGCGATCGGGTCCGCCATCGCGACCCGCTTCGAGGCGTTCCGCACCGAGGTCACCGTGGTGGCGCGGACCGCGCGTGAGCAGGACGGCCGGCAGGTCCACGCGTTCGGCGAGCTCCCGGAGCTCGCCGCGACCACCGACGTCCTGGTGCTCATCGCCCCGCTGACGGACGAGACCGAACGGCTGGTGGACGCCGACCTGCTCGCCGCGCTGCCCGACGGCGCCCTCGTGGTGAACGTCGCCCGCGGCAAGGTCGTCGACACCGATGCCCTCGTCGCCGAGCTGCGGTCCGGACGGCTCTCGGCAGCGCTCGACGTCACCGATCCCGAACCCCTGCCCGACGGGCACCCGCTCTGGACGACGCCGAACACGGTCCTGACGCCGCACGTCGGCGGCAACACGGACCTCAGCGTGCCGCGGTCGATCGAGCTGATGCGCCGTCAGGTGGCCGCGTTGGCCGAGGGCCGACCGTTCGAGAACGTCATCGAGTCCTGACCACCCGGCCGGCCGGTCAGTCGGTCAGCAGCGCCATCCCGAGGCTCGGTGCCACGTCGTCGAAGCCGAGCGATCGGTAGAGCCGCTGCCCGGGCGGGTCGCCGACGAGGGTGACGTACGCGCCACGGGGCGCCCGGGAGCGGATGTCCGCGACGAGCCAGGCGACCACCGCACGACCGATCCCCCGGCGTTGGTGCGCCGGGTCGGTCGCGATGTCGGCGATGTGGAAGTACCAGCCGCCGTCGCCGATCGTCCGGCCCATCGCGACGGGCCGCCCGTCGGGATCGAGGACGTGGCAGGCGGACCAGCTGCCGGCGATCGCTCCGGCGCCCTGGTCGGCGTTCTTCGGCGTCAGGCCGGAGTCACGGCGCAGCCGGAGGTAGTCGTCGAGGGGAGGCGGGCCGGGGACGAGGGTGTAGGACGCGTCCATGGGGTCGGACTCAGACCGGCACGACGACCGGGACGACGCACGCCGGCGTGCCGACCGCGATCTGCGCGACGGCCTCGCCCGGGACACCGTCCTCGCCGAGGGGCAGGACCGCGATGGCGTCGGACATCTGGTTCGCCACGAGGAGGAACCCGGGCACCCGTGCGAAGTGCCGGGGCCACACTCCACCGGAGGACGCCGATCCCACGAGCGACAGCCCGCCGTCGGATGCGTCGAGCACCACCACGAGGTCGCGCCCGCGCACCGCGACGTACACGCGCCCGGCGTCGTCGACCTCGATGTGGCTGAGGAGCGACTCGCCGACCTCGCCGGTGAAGGTCGCCGCGGAGGCCACCGACACGAACGACCCCGAGCCGTCGCGGCGGAGGCGGTGGACCCGGCCGTCGAGCTCACCGGCCACGATGAGGTCGCCCTCGTACCAGGCGAGGTGCCGCGGTCCGACACCAGGGGTGACGTGGTGGACGCGGACCTGCTCGATGCTCGGGGCGTCCGTGATCCGGAACTCGTGCAGGGCGTCGCCGCCGAGGTCCGCCACGAGCACGGTGCCGTCCGGCGTCGCGGTCGACTGGTGGGCGTGCGGGCCCTCTTGCCGGTCCTCGACGGGGCCGGTGGCGTCGGGGAGGACCTCGGTGACGAGCGCCGACGCGGGCACCGTCACCTGGTCGTCGCTGCCGTGCGCGCCGATCAGCCCGTCGCTGCCGAGGACCGACGCGGCGTGCGACTCCGCTGCGGCGAGCGAGACCGCCGTGACGGTACCGGAGACGTAGTTGGTGACGACGAGCGCACCGGACGGGTCGACGCGCACGTGGCACGGGGCGTCGCCGCCGGCCGGAGCGTCCCAGAGGTGCTCGAGCGACGAGCCTCCCAGGCGGAAGGCCGAGACACCGCCGTCGGCCGTCTCAGACACGGCGTAGACCCGGTCACCGGAGACGGCCAGGAACGACGGGTCGTCGATGACCGCGACTGTGCGAGCCGTCGGCGCGCCGCCGTCCGCACCCCCGACCGGTCCGCCGGGCACGATCGAGATGCCCGTCGCGTTCCCGCCGCCGGTGGCCGTGTACGAGCCGACGAGCAGCGTCGGGAGCGCGTCGCTCACTCGTCGCCGCCGGCGATCTGCTCGTGGTGGTGGATGACCTCGGCGACGATGAAGTTCAGGAACTTCTCCGCGAAGGCGGGGTCGAGGTGCGACTCGGCGGCGAGGGACCGGAGTCGTGCGACCTGGATCTGCTCGCGGCCCGGGTCGGCCGCCGGCATCCCCGCTGCTGCCTTGAGGTAACCGACCCGCTGGGTGTACTTGAAGCGCTCGGCGAGCATGTGGATGACCGCGGCGTCGATGTTGTCGATGCTCTGGCGGATGCTGGCCAGTTCGGCGACGGCCGCCGGGTCGTACTGGGGCGTGGTGTCGTCGTCGCTCATGCCCCGAGCCTAACGGCCGCGACCGCTCGGCAGGTGTCGGTTACGTGGGCGGCCGGCGACCGGAACCTGAGCGGGAACTGAGCACGCCTTCGGAACTGCGAGAATGGGGACCATGTCGGTCCTGCTCGTGATCTCGTGCGTGTTCGCGGTCCTCGCGGGCCTCGTGCACGTGTACATCTTCTTCCTCGAGTCCGTCGCGTGGACGAGTCCCCGTGTGCGGAAGATCTTCGGCCTGTCGTCCGAGACCGAGGTCCAGGCCACCCGCTCGATGGCGTTCAACCAGGGCTTCTACAACCTGTTCCTCGCGATCGGCGCGATCCTCGGTGTGGTGCTCGCCGTCACGGGCAACGGGGCCACCGGGTGGACGCTCGTGGTGTTCTCGACGGCGTCGATGCTCGGTGCCGCCGTGGTCCTGCTCGGGACGGGTCGCCGGTACCTCAACTCCGCGTTCGTGCAGGGGTCGTTCCCGCTGATCGCTCTGCTCTTCGCGTTCCTCGGTTCGACGTTCGGCGCCTGACCGCAGCGTCGCGACGGGCCGGACGCCGGCTCGGGACGCGACCGCAGGACGACGGGAGGCGCGGTGCCAGCTGGCACCGCGCCTCCCGTCGTTCCGCGTCGGCGTCAGCCGAGCTTCGCCTGGAACTCGTCCGGCAGCTTCTCGAGCGCCCACTCGATCGCGGCGGTGGTCCCCATCGAGAACGCCGACGACACGTCCGGGTCGTCGAACACGATGGCGTGCCCGGCCTCGACCGACGGCACCTTCTGGAAGAGCGGGTCGGACTCGGCCTTGGACGCCTCGACGTAGATCGGCAGGATCAGCGTGAGATCGGCGTCCAGCAGGTCGAGGTTCTCGTCCGACAGGTGCACCGAGAACGCCTTGCCGGCCTGCTCGTCGATCGCCTTCGGGATCGTGAAGCCGAGGTTCCGCATGAACGTCGAGCGGCTGTCCGTCGAGGCGTAGGCCCCGAAGCCCTCGGACGTGTAGGCGCCGACGACCGCCGACTTGCCCGTGAAGTCCGGGTGCGCCTTGCGGGCGGCGGCGTAGGCGTCGTCGAGGCCGGCGAGGAGCTTCTTGCCCGCGGCCTCCTTGCCGAGCGCCTTCGCGATCATCGTGGTCTGCTGCTCGGTCGAGGCGAGGTAGTTCTCGCCGCCCTTCGGGATCGCCACCGTCGGTGCGATCGCGGAGAGCTTCGCGTAGCGGTCCTTGTCACCCGACGACTTCACGTCGAGGATCACGTCGGGCTTGAGCTTGAGGATGTCCTCGTAGCTCGGCTCGAGCGTCTGGATGATCTTCGGCGACTTCGTGTACGCGCCCTTGAGCCACGGCCCGACGCCGTCGCCACCGAACGCGAGCCAGTCGCTCGCGCCGACGGGCTGCACGCCGAGTTCGAGCGCGGTCTCGGCGTCGCCCCAGCCGAGGGCGACGACGCGCTTCGGCTGCGAGTCGATCTTCGTGGTGCCGAGGGCGGTGGTGATGGACACCGGGAACTGGCCGTCGGCGGACGTGGTCGCGGCGTCGTCGGACGACGAACCGGAGCCGGAGGCGCACCCGGCGAGGACGAGGGACGCTGCGACGACGGCGCCGGCAGCGGCGAGCGCTCGGCGGAAGCGGGAGGGAGTTCGGATCACAAAGGTAAGCCTAACCTAAGCGCTCGGCGCGGAACACGCCTGGATAGGCTGACGGGGACATGTACTCCGACCCCTCCCGGACCCGCCTCGCGGTGCTCGGCTCCCCCATCGCCCACTCCCTCTCCCCCACGCTGCACGCAGCGGCCTACGACGTGCTCGGGGTGCCGTTCACGTACGGGAGGCACGAGGTCGCGTCCGGCGGACTGGACGCGTTCGTCGCGGGGCTGGGTCCCGACTGGCGCGGCCTGAGCCTGACCATGCCGCTCAAGCGCGAGGTCCTGCCGATGCTCGACCGGACGACCCCGCTCGTCGACGAGCTCGGCGTCGCGAACACCATCGCGTTCCGCACGGTCGGCGACACCGTCCTGCGGTCCGGCGCGAACACCGACGTCGAGGGGATCGTGCGCCCGGTCGAGGCGCTCGGACACCTCCCCGGCGAGGCGACCGTCCTCGGCGGCGGTGCGACCGCGGCGAGCGCCCTCACCGCGGCCGTGCGGCTCGGGGCGTCGCTCGTGCGGGTGTTCCTCCGCGACACCGCGAAGGCCGGACACCTCGTCGACCTGGCCGTGCGGCTCGGGGTCTCGCTCGAGGTGCTCCCGCTGACCGAGCTGCCGGGGAGCCGTCACGGGTTCGTCGTCTCGACGCTGCCCGGGGGTGCGGCGGACACGCTCGACCTCGTGCCGTCAGGGCCGGACGCGGTGCTCTTCGACGTGGCCTACGAGCCCTGGCCGACCGCCGTCGCCACCCGGTGGGCGGACGCCGGCGGGCGCGTGCTGAACGGGCTCGACATGCTCGCCGAGCAGGCCCTCGGGCAGATCCGGTTCTTCCTGAGCGGTGACCAGGACGAGCTCCTGCCGGCCGAGGCCGACGTGCGGAGGGCGATGCGCGCCTCCGTGGGCCTGCCGGAGACCATCGGGGCCTGAGCCTCGGTCAGCGCCGAGCTCGTGCCTCGGCGTCGAGCAACGCGACCGAGACGTCCCAGAGCCGCTCGGCGGCGGCCGGGTCGAGCGCCCACGGGAGCACCCCGTGCAGCCCGTCGGCGATGCGGTCGACGACGGCTGCCTCGTGGCAGTCCTCGAAGTACCGGCCGCTCACGCCGTCGAGCTCCGGAGCGGTGGCGAGGAGCACCGACGTCGCCGCGCCCTGCTCCGGGGACTTGACGACGTCCGCCGCGGAGACCTTCGTCGCCGCGAGCACCTTCGGGTCCCAGTGCTTCTGCAGCCCCGTCCAGATCCCTCCGGGCATGCACGCGTTCGCCGTGATCCCGTCGGCGGCCCATCGTCGACCGACCTCGACGGCGAAGAGCACGTTGGCGGTCTTGGACTGGGCGTAGGCGAGCCCGGGCTCGTACGGGCGACGCCGGAAGAACAGGTCGTCGAACACGACCGGCGAGCTGCCGTGCCCGCTCGACGACAGCGAGACGATCCGCGCACCGGACGCCGCGGCGAGCGCTTCGTGCAGCCCGAGGGCCAGCGCGAAGTGCCCGAGGTGGTTCGTGGCGAACTGCGTCTCCCACCCGGCCGAGGTGTACGACTCCGGGCTGTCCATCACCCCGGCGTTGGCGACCAGGACCTCGAGGGGGCCGGACCACGACGCCGCGAACGCTTCCACGGAGGCCGGGCGGTCGAGGTGGAGCTCGGCGACGTCGGGCGCGGTGCGTCCGGTGGTGCGGGCGATGTCCGCCGCGACCCGCTGTCCGGCCTCGACGTCGCGGACCGCCAGGGTCACGGTCGCACCGGCCCCGGCGAGCGCTCGGGCCGTCTCGACGCCGATGCCCGAGGCGGCCCCGGTCACGACGGCGGTCCGTCCCCGGAGGTCGAGCCCCGCCACGACCTCGGCGGCGGTGGTGTGGGCGCCGAAGGCGGCGAGGTCACGGTCCGGCACGGTGTGCTCCTGTCTGGGGACGGAGGCGCTCAGGACACCGTGCCGTCCACGTAGGACCACCGGCCGTGCTCGCGCACGAAGTCGCTCGTCTCCTCGAGTGTGCCCCGCTCGTCGTCGGTGCGCCACCACGCGCGGAAGGCGACGGTGCCGCGGGAGTCGAACGGGCCGCCGGACTCCGTCGACAGGACGTCCAGCCGCGTCCAGCGCTGGGCCGGGTCGAGCTCGAGACTCGCCGGGCGGGTGCGCGGGTGCCACGTCTGCAGCAGGTACTCGGGCAGGCCGAGGGCGAACGCGCTGAACCGCGACCGCATGAGCCGCTCGGCGGTCGGGGCCGCGGCGCCCGCGTGCAGCGGGCCGCAGCACTCGCCGTAGGGGTTGCCGCTCAGGCAGGGGCAGCGCGACTCGTCGGTGACCACGGGCGGCACGCTAGTCGACGATCGACAGCGCGACCGTGATGTTGCCGCGGGTGGCGTTCGAGTAGGGGCAGATCTCGTGCGCGCGCTCGGCGAGACGCTGGCGCTGCTCGGGTCGGGCGGCCGGCGCGTAGACGTCGAGCTCGACCGCGAGGCCGAAGCCCCCGTTGCCGGTGCCGCCGATGCCGACCTCGGCCGAGACCTCGGCGCCGGTCGTGTCGACGTCGAGCTCCCGGCCCGCGGCGTGGAGCGCCCCGAGGAAGCACGCGGCGTACCCGGCGGCGAAGAGCTGCTCGGGGTTCGTGCCCTCGCCGCTGCCGCCCATCTCCTTCGGCGGACGGGTGTCGAGGTCGAGGCGGTCGTCCTCGCTGCGCACGTGTCCGTCGCGGCCGCCTCCGGTGGCGTGGGCGGCGGCGGTGTAGACGATGTCGAGACTCATGGCACGAGCGCATCGTGCGTTCCTGGACGACCGCTGGAGCGGGGCGCAACGACGGGCGGCGGCGATCGGTCGATGAGGACGCGTCGGGCGTGTCCGGCCCCATCGCTGTCAGCTTCATGGAGTAGACGGAACCTCGTGTTCAGACTCGGGTGGCAGGTGCTGCGGGGGCGGATCGCCACGGTGGTCGATCCCGCACGCGCCCGTCGTGCCGTGTGGATCGCCGCCGCGTGCTCCGTGGTCGTGCTGGTCGGCTCCGTCGTGCTGCAGCTCGCGTTCGGCTGGGCCGGTACGGGTCCCGTCCGACCGGTCGTGGTCATCACGCTCGTGTCCCTGGGCCTCGGATCGATCGTGTTCTCCGCCTTCCGGACCGACCGTCCGCTCGACCCGGCAGCGACCATCAACGGGCGACAGGTCCGGCCGGACTGGCAGATGAGCGTGCGGTGGTCGGTGCAGCCCTACCTGGGCAGACGGCAACGGCCGGTGGCGCCCGAGGACCGCGCGGCCGTGCTGACCGACGTCGGACTCCTGCAGCGCGGGCTGGTCCGGCGGCTGACGCGGCTCACCCCGCTCCTCAGCGGGGTCGCACTGCTCGGGATCGCGGCCTTCGCGCGCAGCGACGTGCGGCCGATCGCGCTGCTGTGGGCAGCGGTGTACGTCTGCACGCTGCCCGACCTCGTGGTGCGGCTCGGCCGCTCGGAGCGCGCGCGGCTCGCAGCCCTCGCGGTCGACCCGCCGGCCGGAGACGCCGATACGGGGAAGCACGGGGTCGACGGTTCGAAGGTGCGGCTGCCCGGTGACTGAGGCCCGCGAGCAGGTACCCCGGACCGTCTTCCGCACCGGGTGGCAGGTGTACCGCGAGCGGCTCCCCGAGCTCGTCGACCGGCGACACCACCGCCGTGCCGTCCGCGTCGGGATCGTCGTCGCGGTCGTCGCGTTCGCCGGGCTGCTGCTCCTGGGGGCGTTCGTCGAGCGCCTCGACGGAGCCGTCCCGGTCGCTGCCGGGGTCGTCGTGGCGCTCCTGGTCGCCGCGGGCATCGGGTGCGTCGGTGCCGCCCTCACGCCGATCGGCCCCCGGGGATGGTCGCTCCCACCCGTGCCCGGCATCGGGTGGCGCACACAGGAGGCGATCGCCCGGTACTTCCGCCGCAACCCGCCGCCGGTCGCGCCGGAGCACCGCGACGCCGTGCTGCAGGGCATGCCGGCGACCCGCGACCTGCTCGTCCGCGCGGCCTACCGCTCGCTGTTCCTCACGGGCGGGTGGATCGGCATCGTCCTCGGCACCCTGGTGTTCGACGTGGCCTCGTCGGTGGGCAGCGACACCGTGATCCTGTTCCCGGGCGTCTGGCTCTTCTCGATCGTGATCACGAGCGGCACGGGGGTCATCGGCATCCGGACGCTCGGGCGCCAGGAGCAACTCCGCGTCGAGGCCGAGGCGTTGCCGCCCGTCCCGCCCGCGCCGCGCCGCGGACGCCCCGACAGCCCGAGCGGCAGCAAGCTGGCGCTCCCGGGCGAGTGAGCGCGTGAGCGCGTGTCGGTGGCACCGGGCACACTGGGCGCATGTGTGGAAGGTTCGTCGTCTCCGACACCACGGCCGATCTGCTGCCGGAACTGATCGGTGAGCTCGCCGACCGGACCGAGCACGTCGACGAGGACACCGGCGTGGTCGGCACCGGGCTGGTCCCGAGCTGGAACGTCGCACCGACCGACCCGGTCTTCGCGGTCCGGCAGCGGCACGGGCAGCGCGAACTCCCGCAGATCAGCTGGGGGTTCGTGCCGAGCTGGGCGAAGGACTTCCAGAAGCAGCGTCCGAAGCCGATCAACGCCCGCATCGAGACCGTCGCGACGAGCGGCATGTTCAAGCGGGCGTTCGCGACGAACCGCTGCATCGTCCCCGCCCAGGGCTACTACGAGTGGGTCGTGCGCGAGGACGGCAAGGAACCGCACTTCGTCCACGAACCCGGCGGCGCCCTCGCGATGGCCGGTGTCGTGAGCGCCTGGCCCGACCCCACGAAGCCCGACAGCGACCCGGACAAGTGGCGGCTGTCCCTGGCGATCATCACGCGGGACGCCCACGTGGCCCCGGGCGAGGTGCACGACCGCATGCCGGCGTTCCTCACCCCGGACGGCTACGACGCCTGGTTGGACACCGAGCAGGGCGGCCTCGGACAGGACGACCTGCTCGCCCTGCTCGATCACGAGTCGCTGACGGTCGCGGCGGGCCTCGAGCAGTACGAGGTCTCGCGTGCGGTGAACAGCGTCAAGAACGACGGGCGACAGCTCATCGAGCGGGTCGCGTAGCCACCCCGCTCAGCAGACGTCGGACCCCGGCGTGGTCATCCCCACGGTCACGTCCGACAGGTCCTGGGTCCGCAGGGTCCCCAGTGGCCCGGCCGTCGTCACCCGGAGCCCGGTCAGGTGTCCGCCGTGCGCCAGGCTCTTCGAGCGCATCTCGGCGACGACCCGGACGTCGTGGTGCGGCGCGATCACCGTACCGTCGGCGTCGAGGACCTGCGCGCCGTCGACGACGCTCGCGGTGTCGCCCATCAGTGCGCCCGTGCCGGATCCCCGGACCTTCTCCGCGAGGACGACGCGCACCGAGCGGAGCCCGGAGTTCCACGTCGCACGGACGCCCCGGAGCGTGACGGGCCGGTCGGACGGGTTCCGCAGGACGAACCCGGCGGACATCCGGGTCTCGTCACGTCCGGCCTCGTCGTCCGACCACCCGCCGCAGACGCCGCTCGCGCCCAGCGCGCGCAGCGGCGCGGGCGACGAGGTGACGACCACGAGCCCGGCGAGCAGGACGAGTGCCGCGACGACGCACGTCGCCAGCACCGCGCGTGCAGACGGGCCCGCTCGGTGCGGGATGGTCGCGTGCTCGTCCGACGTCATGGTCCCCCCGGTCCGGGCCGAGCGTCGACCCACGTCGAGAGCATGACAGACAGGAGGCCCGGATCGCGTCAGCCGATCGGCTGACGTGGTCCGGGCCCGCAGTCCAGAGCGTCAGGCGCCGTCGCGACGCACGTCCGGCAGGAGCACGTGGAGCCGCTCGGCGAGCCGCAGCTGGGCTTCCTCGAGCGACCGGAAGTCGCCGACGTACTGCCCGAAGGTGTCCGACACGAAGTAGTGCGCACCCTGGCGGTCGACGGTCCCGCCGTAGTAGCCGCCGTAGTTCGCCGCCCAGAGCCCCGTGTCGGGCCGCGACCAGAGGATGCGCGGGTGGACCGGCTCGTCGACGTCGGTGTCGACGACGAGGTCGACGTGGGCGTCCATGCCGGTGATCGCGACCATGGTGGCGGTGTCGACGGTC
Source organism: Curtobacterium sp. MCBA15_016 (assembly GCF_001865105.1). Taxonomy (NCBI): domain Bacteria; kingdom Bacillati; phylum Actinomycetota; class Actinomycetes; order Micrococcales; family Microbacteriaceae; genus Curtobacterium; species Curtobacterium sp. MCBA15_016. The sequence goes on along the minus strand of NZ_MJGR01000002.1, from coordinate 156,005 downwards.
ACCTCGGTGTGCTGGTGGTGGTCGACGGGCGTGCTCATGGTCGTGCTCCTCTTGGTGCGTGCTGCTGTGGTGCGGCGTTCCGTGGTGCGGGTGGTGCGGGGTGGTGCGGGGTGGTGCAGTGCTCCGGGGAGCGACGTGCTAGTCGACCGGGCGGATCACGGACGGCAGCATCACGTGCAGCTGGTCCGCGAGCTTCGCCTGTGCCTGCTCGAGCGACGCGAAGTCGCCGACGACGAGGCCGAACGTGTCCGAGGCGACGTAGCGGTCGTCCCGCTTGTCCACCGATCCGCCGAAGTACCCGCCGTAGTTGGCGACCCACTCGCCGTCGTCCTCCTGCGTCCAGGTGAGCTTGGCGCGGGCAGGGCGGGCGTGCGGTTCGGCCTGGGCTTCGAGGATGGCGATCGTGTCGACGGTCTCGGTGTCGAGCGTGACCTCGGCTCGGGTGTCGGTGCTGACGGTGGTGCTCATGTCGCTCTCCTTCGCGATCCGGGGTACATCGGCTGACATGAGAACGCTACGAGACCGACCCCTCCACCCGCCAGCGACGCCCGCCGATTCACGGGATCCGTCAATGCGCCCCATCGGCGAAGCCCGGGTTTCCGGGGTCGGGCGTCGCACTTCCGGGGTACAGGGGACAGATCGGGGTACTCGTTCTCCGGCCAATCCGATGGAGGACCGTCAGGCGCTCGTTCGGCCAGCAGCCCGGCGGTACGTCCCCGGTGTCATCCCGGCCAGCGGCGTGAACTGCTCGATGAACTGGCTCGTCGTCGCCCAGCCGCAGGCCGCCGCGACGTCGGTGACGCTGTGTCCTCCCGCGAGCAGCACGAGCGCACGGTGCACCCGGAGCTGCAGGCGCCACTGCCGGTACCCCGTGCCCGTCTCCTGCCGGAACAGCCGGGTCAGCGTCCGTTCCCCGAGCCCCGCCCAGGCCGCGAGCTCGGCGAGCGACAGCGGGGTCGACAGGTCGCGCTCGACCCGTCGCACCACCCGGCGCAGCCGGGGGTCGCGCGGCTCCGGCAGGTGCAGCGGCTGCTCCGGCGCGGACGCGACCTCGTCGACGACGACCGCACGGAGGTGGGACCTGGCCGTCTCGGAGCGCGGCGCCGGTGTCGTGAGGGCGAGCAGCGCCTCCCGTGCGAGCGGTGAGACGGACAGGACGGCGGGGCCGGACGGGAGGCGCGCGGCGGCCTCCGCGGACAGGTACACGATCCGCATGTCGGTCACCCCGTGGGCCCGGTGCCGGTGCTCGGCACCGGCCGGCACCCACGCGACCCGGTTCGACGGCGCGATCCACGCACCGTCGGCGGTGATGAGCGACAGCACGCCCGTCGCCGCGTGCACGAGGTGACCGAGCGGGTGCGCGTGGGGCGGGACCGTCTCGGCGTGCTCGAAGCGGTACGCCGCCTCGGTGCGGTCGTCGACGATCCGCTCGTGGGCGTGGCTGGAAACCGACATCGAGCGGCAGCATACGTGTTCCGGGCCGGTCCCGCCGGGTGGTGGGATCGGAGCATGACCACCGCTTCCACCACCGTGCCTGACACGAGACCCCGCCGGCGACTCCTGGCCGCCTGGTACGTCGGCGCCGGACTCCTGCTCGTCGCACTGAACCTGCGGATGGGCGTGGCGTCGGTGGGTCCGGTCCTCGGTGCCGTCGAACGCTCCCTGCACCTCGGGCCCTCGGCCGCGAGCCTGCTCACCACCATCCCGGTGTTCGCGTTCGGGGCGTTCGCGTTCCTGACGCCGCTGCTGACCCGGCGGATCGGGCTGCACCGGCTGCTCGGCCTGACGATGGCCGTGCTCGCGGTCGGCATCGCGCTGCGGATCGAGCCCCACGGCTGGGCGCTCTACGGCGGCACCGTGCTGGCCGGCGCCGCGATCGCGGTGGCGAACGTCCTCATGCCCGCGGCGATCAAGAGCGACTTCGCGCACCGTGTCGGGCTGATGATGGGGCTGTACTCGACGGCGCTGTTCCTCAGTGCCGCGATCGCCTCGGCGGCCGTCGTCCCGCTCGCGACGGCGTTCGGGTCGTGGCGACCGGCACTGGCGTTCTGGGCGGTGCCGGCGGTCGTCGCGTTCCTCGTCTGGTTGCCGCGGGCGCTGCGGAACCCGGGGCACACCGGGCGCTCGCGGACGGTGGACGACGCTCCGGTCCAGGCCGCCGACGAGCCGACGTTCGCCCGCCTGTTCCGCGACCCCGTGGCGATCGCGGTGACCGGGTTCATGGGGCTGCAGAGCCTGTCGTACTACGCGTTCCTCACCTGGGTGCCGACGGTGCTGCAGGACGCCGGGGTGACCGCGCACGAGGCCGGTCTGATGCTCGCGTACTCGAGCCTGCCCGGGATCGTCACCGGGGTGACCGGGCCCGCGATCGCGCGGCGACTGCGACCGACGTGGGTGCCGGTCGTCGTCGTGGTGGTGCTCTGCGCGGTGGGGTTCGTCGGGCTGCTCGTGGCTCCGGCCGCCGGGGCGTGGTTGTGGATGACGTTGCTCGGGCTCGGGCAGGGCGGCGCGATCAGCCTCTCGTTGAGCTACATCGTGTGGCGGTCACCCGACGCCCGGCACACCGCGCACGTGTCGACGATGGCGCAGGGGACGGGGTACCTGCTCGCGGGGCTCGGACCGCTCGGGATCGGGTTGCTGCACACGGCGACCGGGGGTTGGACGGTGCCGGTCGTGGTGCTGCTGGCGCTGCTGGGGGTGCAGCTCGTGGCGGGCGTCGCCGCGAGTCGCGAGCGGCAGGTGCTGGCGCGGCGCTGAGCGGCGGGCGGCCGCGCGGCGCGCCGCCGCGTGCACGCAGTGTGCGCCGACCCGCAGTGTGCCCGCGGGTTAGCGCACGGCGCGCAGTGTGCCCGCGCGTCAGCGCACGGTGCGCAGGTGCCCGCGCGTCAGCGCACGGCGCGCAACGCGTCCGCGACCACCACGAGCGCCGCGGCGATCTCGTCCGCCACCCGCTCGTGCGTCGCCGTCGACCGGCGGTACGGGTCGTCGACGTCGTCGTCCGCCGGGTCCGCGAGCGGCGGCACGGTCCCCCGCAGTCGGGCGACGAGTGCGACGAGCTCCTCGGGCGTGGACACGCCGGCGAGCTCGGCCGGTTCGAGCCCGTCGAGCACCCGGGCGAACTGCTTGACCGTGAACGCGCGCTTCGCCGTCCGGGGCGCGAGCGAGACCACGGCCGCACGGTGCGAGCGCTCGGCGGTGAGCACGAGGTCCGCCGACCCCGCGATCGAAGCGGTGAGGTACCGCGCACGGTGTCCGTCGGGCGAGCCGCCGAGCCGCACGGACTGCGCTGCAGCGGCATCGTCCATCGGGGCGCCGTCCTGCGCGATGGTGCCGGCGGACTCGACCACGAACGCGGGTGCGTCCGGGCCGAGTCGCGCCGTGAGGACCTGTGCGCCGAGCGGCGAACGGCAGATGTTGCCGCTGCAGACGAACAGGACGCGCATCGTCAGGCTGCGGTGTCGCCGAGCAGGTCGTGCCGCACGACGATGGCGTCACGCCCGGGGCCGACACCGATCGCGGAGATCCGCGCCCCGGACATCGCCTCGACCGCGAGCACGTAGTCCTGCGCGTTCTTCGGCAGGTCCTCGAACGAGCGGGCACCCGTGATGTCCTCGGTCCAGCCGGGGAACTCCTCGTAGACGGGCTTGGCGTGGTGGAAGTCCGACTGGTTGACCGGGACCTCGTCCACGCGGACGCCGTCGACCTCGTACGCCACGCAGACGGGGATCGTCGACAGCCCGGTGAGGACGTCGAGCTTCGTGAGCACGAAGTCCGTCACACCGTTGACGCGCGCCGTGTAGCGGGCGATCGGGGCGTCGTACCAGCCGCAGCGCCGCGGGCGACCCGTGGTGGTGCCGAACTCGAAGCCGTTGGCCCGGAGGAACTCCCCCGACTCGTCGAACAGCTCGGTCGGGAACGGACCGGCGCCGACGCGGGTCGTGTACGCCTTGACGATGCCGATGATGCGCTCGAGCTTGCCCGGGCCGATGCCCGAACCGGTCGCCGCGCCACCCGCCGTCGCCGACGAGGAGGTCACGAACGGGTAGGTGCCGTGGTCGACGTCGAGCATGGTGGCCTGGCCGGCCTCGAACAGGACGGTCTCCCCGCGCTCGAGCGCGCGGTGGATCTCGAGCCCGGTGTCGGCGACCATCGGACGCAGGCGGTCCGCGAAGGACAGCAGCGACTCGACGACCTCGTCGGCGTCGATCGCGCGACGGTTGAAGACCTTCACCAGCAGGTGGTTCTTCTGGTCGAGGGCCGCTTCGACCTTCTGGCGCAGGATGTTCTCGTCGAAGATGTCCTGGATGCGGATGCCGACGCGGTTGATCTTGTCGGCGTAGGTCGGGCCGATGCCGCGACCGGTGGTGCCGATCTGGCGCTTGCCGAGGAACCGCTCGGTCACCTTGTCGATCGTGCGGTGGTAGTGCGTGATGACGTGGGCGTTCGCCGACACGAGCAGCTTCGAGGTGTCGACGCCGCGGGCCTTCAGCGCGTCGAGCTCTTGGAAGAGGACCTCGAGGTCGACGACCACGCCGTTGCCGATGACGGGCGTGACGCCCGGCGTGAGGATGCCGGAGGGCAGCAGGTGCAGGGCGTACTTCTCGCCGCCGACGACGACCGTGTGCCCGGCGTTGTTGCCGCCGTTGAACTTCACGACGTAGTCGATGCGGGACCCGAGGAGGTCGGTGGCCTTCCCCTTGCCCTCGTCGCCCCACTGGGCTCCGATGATCACTGCAGCGGGCATCTGGTTCTCCTCACGTTGGCGGAGGACCTCACACGACCAGTCGGGCCGGTGGTCCACCCGAGTCTATCGGACGGCCACCGGCACGCTACCTGCCGGTCGCCCGGTCGGAGCGCTCGCGCACACCGGCGACGAGCGGCCACCCCACCGCCAGGACGGCGAGCAGGAGCAGTGCGACGAGCAGGACCCGGGCGTCCGCGCCGAAGCCCGAGGCGAGGAGCGCCCACACCGGGACGACGAGACAGACGCCCAGCCAGACCGCCGCGAGCAGCGCCAGCGCCGCCCGGTGCACCCGCAGGGCGATCGCGGCGACGACGGCGGCGAAGAGCCCCGACACGGCCCAGGTGCCGCCGGTGGCGACCGCCGTCCGGGCGTCGCTGGAACAAGACGCCGGGGCCGGGTACACGGCCGGGCACGCGACGGCTGCTCCCTCGGTGAGCCAGAGGGCTGCGAGCGCGCACACCACGACGACACACGCCCTCGCGACCGTCCGCCCCATCACCCGATGATGCCGGAGGTGCGGTCCGGACGCCACCCCGGGACGGACTGGAGGCGCGGTGCCAGCCGGCACCGCGCCTCCAGTCCCCGAGCGGGTCGCGCTCGCGCGCTCAGCTGCGGAAGAAGTCCTGGTACGACGGGTCGCCCACCGGGGCCGAGTGGCCCGGCTCGGCAAGGCGTTCCTCGATCATCGACTGGATGACGTCCGGCGGGGTGAGCCCACGGCGACGCCACTCCATCGGGTTGGCCCGGAGCTGCTTCAGGGTGGTCTGCGTCTGCATGCTGCAACCCTCCCACCGGATAACTAGTTTGTCTAACTACATGTCCTCTTGACGCACTGCGGGCCCCGCCGCTGGGGTGCGACGGGGCCCGCAGTGGTGGTGTCGGTGCCTAGCGGCGAGCGACCTTGGCGGTCGACTTCGAGGTCGACGTGCCGTCCTGGTAGCCCTTCGCCGTCGCGACGACCTTCACCGAGAAGGTGTGGCCGGCGTCGGACGTGCCGAGCTTGTAGGACGAGCTCGTCGCGCTCTTCACCGCCTTGCCGTCACGGAGCCACTGGTACGAGTACGTGACGCCCGAGCCGTTCCACGTGCCGTGGTTCGCCTTGAGCTTCGTGCCGACCGTCGGCTTGCCGCTGATGGAGACCGCACTGCCCTTGACGAGCGTCAGTGCCGGGGCCACCCAGGTCGCCGCGGCGCTCTGGGCCTGGCTGCCGACCGCGTTGCCGAGGTGCAGCAGCAGGATCCGGGCGCTGGCCACACCGGCGCCGCGGGTGACCTGGAGCGTGCCCTTGTCGGCGAACAGCGTGCCGCCCTGACCACCCTGCGCGAACGTGAGCGTCGGCTTGGCGAGGTTGAACTTCGCCGTCGAGGTCACGTCGACCACCGAGGACCCGCTGGTGGCCGCACCCGGCGCGTACGCCGACTCGGTCTCCACCCGGTACGAGATGGTCTTGCCCGCGGCACCGATCGCCGAGGCCGTCACCGGCAGCACCTTGACGGCGCTGTCGAACGTGTTGACGTCCTGGCCGGGGGCACCGCCGTTGAGCGGGAAGGCGTCGACCACGGCGTCGTCGTCGGACGTCGCGTTGAGGTCGATCGTCGTGACGAGCGTCGCGTCGACCACGGACGACTTCGCGTCGTAGACGAGGTAGTCGTCCTTGCCATCGCCGTTCGTGTCGATGAACACCTCGACGTTGGTCACGGCGCCCGGGTTGGCGTCGGGACCGGCCGTCTGCACACCGAACGCGAGGGTGTCCGACGCCTTGTCGTAGCTGACGCCGTAGGCACGGACGTCGGCGGCCTTGAGCGACTGCGACGCCGAACCCGTCGGGAACGACTCCACGCCGTCCGTCCCGCCGAGCACGAACGGTGCGACCGCGGCGTGGTAGCCCGAGGTCAGGCCGCCCTGGTCGACCGTGCGGCCGCTCAGCGCGAGGTTCGCGGTCTTCTGGGACCCGGTGAAGGACACACCCGATCCGCGCACCGCACTGACCGGCTTCGGCGCGACGTACGTGCCGAGGCGCAGCGGGTCGAGCGTCTTGTCGGTCGGGGTGAAGGTCACGAGACCCGTCGCGGCGGTGACGAACTCCCGCTGGTAGCCCTGCTGCACCGACTCCTGGGTGGGGTCGATGACGCGGCGGAGCTGCGTCGGGTCGGCGACCGTGAAGGTCAGGTCCACGACGGCACCGCGACCGGGGCCGACGGTGACGCGCTTCGTGCTGAGCGAGAACGCGACACCCGGCTGGGACACCTGCGGCTGGTAGGCCACGTCGTAGGTGTGGGCCGTGGAGTCGGTGTTCTCGATGAGGAGCGACCGGGTCTCGCTGGTCTTGCCCGAGACCTCGACGACACCGAACGAGGCGGTCACGAGCTGACCGTTCTCCACGCTCTTCACGGTGGTGTCGGCGGTGACGGCCTGCAGGGCGTCGACGCGACCGGTGCCCTGGCGCAGCAGGGTCGCCGTGCCGGAGCCGTCCTTGACGTCGTGCGTGGCCGTGTTCATGAGCGCGGCCTTGACGTCCGGGGCCGACCAGGTCGGGTGCGACTCGAACGTCAGCGCGGCGATGCCCGCCACGTCCGGCGTCGCCATCGACGTGCCGCTCATCGACATGCGGTCGTCACCGGTGCCGTTGGCCGCGGAGATCACGTTGACCCCGGGGCCGGCGATGTCCGGCTTGACGATGTCACCGAACGAACCGTGGACACCGCGGCTGGTGAACGACGCGAGCGTGTTCACGGCCTCGGGGTCGGTGGCGAGTTCGAAGCCCTTGAGCTCGTCGGCGAACTTCACGTGCAGGGTCCCGGCCTTGGCAGAGGCCAGGAGGCTCGTCACGCTGTCCTTGGTCAGCTCGGCACCCGGGATGGTCGCGTTCCCCGCGATGCCCGAGCTGAAGGTGTTGATCGTGCCCGCGAGGAGCACGCCGACGCCGCCGGCGGCCTGGACATTGTTGAACCGGACCCCGGACCCGCACTCGAGCGCGGCGTCGGTCCACTTGAGCCAGACGACCTTGCCTGCGACGGCCGCGGCGTCCGCACCCGTGAAGGGCGTGCAGCCGTCGACGTTCGTGGTCGGGACGACGACGTCGCCCTCGACCGGCAGCGTGCCCTGGAAGTTCTGGGAGTACTGCGCGCGGTAGGTCTTCGCGACGGCGGACGGGGCGGTCACCTGGACACCGTCGTAGAGCGACTGGCCGGTGGCGCTGGCGGCGACCGTCAGGGCACCCTCGGCGTTCCCGGGCGAGCCACCGATGTCGGTGAAGTCGTCGGCGTTGCCCGAAGCGATCACGGGCAGGACACCGCGGGCGGTGAGCGCGTCGATCTTCGCGTTGTCGGGGTCGTCCGGTGCGCCGTAGTCGGAACCGAGCGACAGGTTGAGGACGTTGATGTCCTTGCCCTCGGTCAGCGACTGGCCGACCCAGTCGAGCGCGGCACCGGTGAGGTCGGTCGAGCCGCCGCCGTCGCCGAACACCTTGAGGGCGTAGAGGCCGGCCTCGGGCGCGGTGCCCGGACCGATCCACATGTCCTGCACCTGCTGCGTGGTGAGCTTGGTGTAGTCGCCGTCGAAGGTCTGCTTGTCGGCGTCGAGGCCGTAGCCGGCGATCGTGCCGGACACGTGCGTGCCGTGGTCGCCGCCCTTGCCGTCGATCGGGTTGTCGTCCGGCGCGGGCACCGGCTGATAGGTGTCGGGGTCGGTCGGGTCCGCGTTGTAGGTCGGCCCGGCGAAGTCGTACCCGCCGAGGAACTTCTGCGGGTCGTACGAGCCCTGAGCAGGCGCACTCGTCGAGGCGAGGGCAGCGTCGTAGGCGGCCGTGGTGCCGGGGCCACCGAAGTCCGCCTGGGTGTAGTCGAGGCCGGTGTCCAGCACGGCGACGTTGACGCCCTTGCCGGTGTGGCCGGTCTGCTGCCACGCGTTGAGTGCCCGCGTGTACACGTCGCTCGCCGCGTTCTTCGGGCTGACGCCGTCCGCGCCCGGCTTCGCGAGGCTCGGGTCGACGCCGGACGGGGCCGCCGAGGCATCCTTGTTGACCGTCGGCTCGACGACCTTCTTCGGCGTGAGGGGGATGATGCTCGCGACGTCGGAGCGCGCCGCGACCTTCCGGAGCGCCTCGACGTCGGCGACGACGGCGATGCCCGGGACGGTGTACTCGGTCGAGTAGAGCTCGGTGGCGTCCGCGTCGGACTGCTTGACGGCAGCGCGGACCGCGTCGACGGTCGAGCCGATCGCCTTGACGCGCTGCTTCGCGGCCGAGGACTGCGTCTTCGACTTCGTCAGGTCGCCGCCCTTGGCCTTCGCGTCGACCTCGAGGGCGCCCTGGCCGGTCGTGCGCACGAACGCCGCGATCGTCTTCTGTGGCTTCGCGTCACGCAGCGGCTGCGCGATCTTCAGGTCGGCGGGCGAGAGGCCGGACGGGGCCGCGGAGGCCGCCCCACCGACGGCGAGCCCACCGCACGCGAGGGCCGCGGCGGCGATGCCGGCGGTCAGGACGCGTGCGATGCGATGGGGGTTCGGGTTCGGGTTGTCGTTCGGTGTTGCACGGTTCAAAAGGCGCACTCCTGGCTCCGTCCGTGTTCTTCATGGAATTGCTGTGAAGTTATGCGCTTGCTCTCAGGGAGCGCAGTCGGCACTTTGGGGGACCACCCTCGGTCGGGGGTGCCGGAACTGATAACTTGCACACGTGTGTGCACGTTATTACGATGGGGTGCGTGACCACTCCTGACCAGCCCGCACGCGCTCCCCGCCGGGACGCGACGGAGAACCGGGCTGCCCTGATCGAGGCGGCGAAGACCGCGCTCCAGGCGGACCCGGACGTCTCGCTCGAGACGATCGCGTCCGCCGCGGGACTCTCCCGGCGTGCGGTCTACGGACACTTCCCCTCCCGTGACGACCTCGTGCGCGAGGTCGTCACCGCCGGGGCCGCCCGTGTCGCCGGTGCGATGCCGACCGCGGCGGACCTCGGCGCACTCCCACCGGCCGCTCGGCTCGCCGCCATCGCGGTGACGCTGTGGTCCGAGGTGTCCCACGTCCGATCGATGGCCCGGGTCGCGATCCGCAGCCCGTTCAGCGAGTCCGTGGCCGCGGTGTTCGCACCCCTGCGCGCCCAGGTCCGCGACGCGTGCGCCCTCGGGATCGCCGACGGCACCATGCGCGACGACGTCGACCCCGCGACGCTCGGCCGGCTCGTCGAGGGCGCCTGCATCGCCGTGCTCGACGAAGCCACGCGCTCCGGCACCTCCGACGACGACGGACGCCGCATGGTCGTCCTCTCGGCGCTCGGGATGGCCGGCATCGACTGGCGCACCGCTTCGCTCTCCGAGCCGGCCGCCTCCACCACCACGAAGGTCTCCACAGAGAAGGACCGCGCATGACGCTCGAACTCGACCACGTCGGCATCGGCGACGAGCCCGGTGCCGCGCTGCCCGTCGTCTCCGCCGTCGCCGCCCCCGGCCGCCCCGGTGTCGTCGCCGTCGAGACGGAGCAGGCACCCGTGCTCGCCTCGCTCGTCGCCGGCGGGCGCATGCGGCCCGAGACCGGTCGCGTGCTGCTCGACGGGCACGACGACGCCGCGGCGGTCCGGAGGACGTTCGCCCTCGTGGACACGCCGGGCATCGCCGAGCCCTTCCCCGTGATGAGCCTCAAGCGCATCGTGCGCGAGGAGCTCGCCTTCGCCGGACAGCGGCCCTCCCGTGAGCACGTCGACACCGTGCTCGACGAGCTCGGGCTGCGGGACTACGCCGACACGCACGTGCAGCGGGTCCCGACCGACGTGCGGGTCCGGCTCCTCGTCGAACTCGCCCTGCTGCGGGACGGGGTGACCGGGCTCGTCATCACCTCGCCCGAACGGCACGGCGGCGCCGTGGAGGGGTGGTTCGCGGTCGTCCGCGACGTCGCCCGCCGCGGCGTGACCGTCGTGCTCGTGACCTCCAAGGCCGCAGCCGCGACCGTCGAACACCTGCTCGACACCATCCAGACCGAGGACCCCGAGGACGTGGCCCGACCTGACGGAGACGACCCGCGCCTCCAGTCCGACACCGACCACCTGCCCACGGAGGCGACCGCGTGACCACCACCTCGCTCGTCCGCGCCGAACTGGCGCGACTCACCGCGACCCCGCTCGCACGACTCGCGTTCATCGCGCTCATGGTCGTGCCGCTGCTGTACGGCGGCGCCTACCTCTGGGCGAACCGCGACCCGTACGCGAAGCTCGACCAGGTCCCCGCCGCCATCGTCGACCAGGATGCCGGGGCGACGCTCGACGGCGACCACGTCGACTACGGCAAGGACGTCACGAAGGAGGCCATCGACGGCGCCGACTTCAAGTGGACGAAGACGACCGCGGCCGACGCGCGCTCCGGCGTCCGGAACGGCACGTACGACTTCGTCGTGACGATCCCGCACGACTTCTCGGAGTCCCTCGTCTCCGCACAGTCCGACGACCCGAAGCGTGCCGAGCTCGTGATGACGACGGCGGACACGAACTCGTACCTCGCCTCGACCATCGCGGAGCAGGCGGGCAAGACGATGCGCACCGCAGTCGCCGAGCGGGTCGGCAAGCAGGCTGCGAAGACCCTGCTCGTGGGCCTCGCCGACGTGCGCGACAGCCTGGGCGACGCGGTCGACGGCGCGGGGCAGCTCGCCTCCGGTGCGAAGTCCGCTGCGTCGGGCGCGGCCACGCTCGCGGACGGCACCGGCAAGCTCGCGTCCGGGGCGGCGACGCTCGCGGACGGGACCGCCGCGTTGCCGTCGCAGACCGCTGCACTCGACCAGGGCGCCCAGCAGGTCGCCTCCGGGGCGGCGACGCTGTCCTCGGGGCTGCAGACGGCGAAGCAGCAGACCGCGTCGCTGCCCGCGCAGACCGCGCAGCTGAACGAGGGTGCCCAGAAGGTCGCCGCCGGCAACAAGGCACTGGCCGACCAGACCGATCCGGCGCTCGACGCGCTGAACGGCCTCTCCCCCGACACCGTGACGGCGGCGATCACGAAGGCCGCCGCGGACCGTGGCGTGGAACTGACGCCGGAGGTGCAGGCGGTCATCACCTCCACCGTCGAGGCGCAGCTCGGTGACGAGAAGACGAAGGCTGATCTCGCGAAGGCCAAGGCCGCGCTCGAAGGCGTCGACCAGCTGCGCGACGGGTCCGCCCAGGTCGCGGCCGGCACCTCCGCCCTGGCGACGGCGGCCCCCACCCTGGCCGGCGGGGTCTCCTCCGCTGCGGACGGTGCCGCGCAGTTGGCGTCGGGCTCGTCGCAGGTGGCTTCAGGTACCTCGCAGCTCGCGTCGGCCGCGCCCACGCTGTCGTCCGGTGCGGCTTCGTTGGCGTCCGGAGCGGCCTCGGCCGACGACGGCGCGAAGTCGTTGGCGTCCGGGCTGACCAAGCTGCAGAGCGGCTCGTCCGAGCTCGCCTCGAAGCTCGACGAGGGCCGCACGAAGATCCCGGCGTCGAACGCCTCGCAGCGTGAGGACCAGGCGTCGGTGATCTCGGACCCGGTCAAGGTCGGGGACGACAACGTCGCGGCGGCGGACAACTACGGGGCCGGTCTCGCGCCGTTCTTCATCTCCCTCGCGGCCTGGATCGGCATGTACGCGCTGTTCCTCATCCTCAAGCCGATCTCGAAGCGGGCGATCACCGCGGTGCGGAAGCCCCTCGCGGTGGTGTTCGGCGGATGGCTGACGCCGGCGCTGCTCGGACTCGTGCAGATGGTGGCGCTGTTCTTCATCGTCCGGTTCGCCCTCGACCTCAACGTCGTGCACGCCGGTGCGACGATCGGGGTCATGGTGCTGGCATCGGCGACGTTCGCGGCGATCATCATGGCGCTGAACGTGCTGCTCGGCTCGGTGGGGCAGTTCCTCGGCCTGGTGCTCATGCTCGTGCAGCTCGTCACCGCCGGCGGGACGTTCCCGTGGCAGACGCTGCCGGGGCCGTTGGCGGCACTGCACTTCGCGCTGCCGATGACGTACTCGGTCGACGCGATCCGGCAGACGATGTACGGCGGGGACCTCGGTGCGGCGTGGTCGGACGCGGGCGTGCTCGCGTGCTGGCTGCTCGGAGCGCTCCTGGTGTCGTTCGTCGTGACGGCGCGGCAGACCCGGTCGCGGACGCTGCGCGACCTGCGCCCGAGCCTGATCGGGTAGCGCGGCGGGCGCGCGCCGCCGCGCCGCTTCGTGAGCAGAAATGGTCGGGTGACTTCAGGGAACCCGACCATTTCTGCTCACGAAGTGCTCCGCCCGAGCGGCAGCTCGACCATGTCGCCACCGAGGTAGCGGAGGTCCTCGGCGGGCAGGGCCGCACGGGCGTCAGGGTCCAGCACGCCCGAGGCATCGTCGACCGGCACGAAGCCGATCCGCTCCCCCGCGGTGAGGTCGGCCGGGGACCCGGTGTTCCGGGACAGCGCCCACACGACGTGGTGCCCCGGGTCCCGGAGCGCGACCGTCGCCAGCACCAACCGCACCAGGTCGTCCGGCGAGCTCCACATCAGGAGCGCGCGACCGGACGACGGCTGCTCGCCGAACGCCCCGATGCGTGCCGAGACGATCGACATCCCGAACCGGTCGGCGAAGAGACTGCCGAGGAGTTCCATCCCGGCCTTCGTCACGCCGTAGTACGTGTCCGGACGGGGCAGCCGGTCCCCGGGCACGCTCCCCGGTTCGTCGAGCGGCTCGGGCACTCGGCCGACGGCGTGGATCGAGCTCGCCTGGACGACCCGGAGGACCCCGGCCGCGGTCGCTCGCTCGAGCACGTTCTTCGTCCCGGTGAGGTTCGCCGCGACGAGGTCGTCCCATGCGGCCTCGGTCGGGATGCCCGCCAGGTGGACGACGGTGTCGACGCCGATCAGCGCGTCGTCGAGGGCATCGGCGTCGTGCACCGACCCGGGCACGAAGCGCTCACCGCCGGTGGGTGGGTCGTCCGGGGTGCGCTCGTCGAGCAGCACGAGGTCGTGACCGGCCGCGAGGAGTCGGGGCCGGAGTGCAGCGCCGATGCGTCCTGCGGCCCCGGTGATGAGCAGCGTCGCCATTGCCCGGACGCTACCCCCGGCGTGTGAGCACCGACCGCAGGTGTCCGATGGCCTCGGCGAGGTACCGGGTGAGGTCCGAGCGCGACCACCGGACGACGACCCAGCCGAGGCGCTCGGCCTCACGGTAGCGACGGAGGTCGCTGGCCCACTGCGCGGCATCCGTGCGGTGGTGGTCGCCCTCGTACTCGATCAGGACGCGGTGCCGCGGGTAGGCCATGTCGACCCGACCGACGAAGGACCCTGCCTCGTCTCGGATCTCGACCTGCAGTTCCGGTTCGGGAAGGCCCGCGCGGACGATCGCGAGCCGCGCCCGCGTCTCCTGGGGCGAGCCGGCACCGACCCGGACCAGCTCGATCGCCGTCCGCAGCTTCCGGACGCCTGCTCGGGCTCCGGCCCGGACGAGTGCGGTCCGGAGGTCGTCGATCGTCGTGCGACACCGTGGCTCGGTCACGATCGCGTCGCCGAGCACGACGAGCTCGTCGGTCGTCAGCATCGCGCCGCAGTCGACCCACAGCGCTGCGGGAGTGCTCGCGGGCATGCCCCACCGCTCGGCGACGTCCGCTCGGTCGGGCGTGATCCGGTGTCCGACCACGCCCGTGCGACGCGGTTGGGCGGTCGGGATCGGACTCGTGACGTGCACCGGCGCCTCGTCGTCGACCGGGACGGGCAGCCCCCAGAGCACGGCGGCGGAGACGTGGCTGACGAACTGTCCGGGCAGCAGGACCGGCCGGAGGGCTCGGATCCGGTGCACGGCGTCGGGTGGGCGATCGCGGGCCCACCGGATCGAACGAGTGGGCCGGACGAGGTCGCTCCGACGGAGTCGCTGTCGGGAGACTCCTGCGCGGTCCGCGGCGTGGACGTCGAACGCGCGGTTGCGGAGCGCGGGCGGAAGCGGGCGTGGTCGCATGCGGTCACCCTCGCGCCCCGCGCTCCCGCACCGCCCGCGTACCGAAGCGCTCGTGCAGAACCCGCACCGCGCCTCCCGTGTGGAGGAGTGACCACGCGCAGATCGTGAGCAGACGATGTCGGGTCGGCACCACGCGCCCGACCATTTCTGCTCACGAAGCGGCCGGCGCCGCACGCGCGCGGCCCCCGCTACCATCGACGGGAGAGCCACGGAGGTCGATGCAGATCATGGGAGCCGGCAAACCCGCGACCATCTACGACGTCGCCGCGCGCGCCGGGGTCTCGAAGTCCCTCGTGTCGCTCGTCCTGCAGCGCTCCCCGCGGGTGAGCCAGCAGCGGCGTGACGCGGTGCTCAAGGCGATCCAGGAGCTCGACTACCGCCCCTCGACGGCCGCGGTGTCGCTCGCGGGTACGCGCTCCCGGACGATCGGCGTCGTCCTCGACGACTTCCGGAACCAGTGGTTCGTCGACCTGCTGACCGGCCTGCGCGAGTCGCTGCAGGACCAGGGCCACCGACTCGTCGTCGCGGACCGCTTCCTCAACACCGGGCTCGACGCCTCGCCGGTCGAGGGCTTCCTGTCCATGCGCGTCGAGGGGATCGTCATCGCCGGCGAGCCCGACACCGACCTCGCGATCCCCGCCTCGACCCCGCTCGTCATCGCCGGCGGCCGCGTCGCGGTCCCCCGCGCGGACACCGTGGCGAACGACGACCGCGCGGGCGGGGCGATGGCCGCGGAGCACCTGCTCGCCCTCGGCCACACGCGCCTCGGGTTCGTCGGCGCCTCGTCAGCCGCGTCCGACGAACGACGCACGGGGTTCAGCGCCGGTGTCGACGGCCGCGCCGAGGTCGCGACGGTCGTGCTCCCGGGCGAACCCACCGAGGAGGCCGGGTCGCGCGCCCTGGCGCAGCTCCTCGACGCACACCCCGAGGTGACGGCCGTCTTCGCCGCGAACGACGTGATGGCGCTCGGTGCACTGTCCGAGCTCGCCGAGCGTGGGCTGCGCGTCCCCGAGGACGTGTCGGTCATGGGCTACGACGACACCCCGCTCGCGGCGACGCGGTACGTGGGGCTCACGAGCATCGACGACCGCAGTGTCGAGATCGGGCGCGGCGCCGGCGAGCGGCTCCTCGCGCGGATCGCCGACCCGACGTCGGCGGCGACCGAGGTCCTGGTCGAGCCCCGGTTGGTCGCGCGGCGCACCACGGCGGCGCGCTGACGCAGACGCGGCAGCGGACTGGAGGCGCGGCTCACCCCCGCCCCGCCGGCTGCGGCCGACAGGTGCAGGGTTCAGAGCGCGGAGCCGTCGGCCCCGCTGGTGCAGTCGGTGGCGGCGTGCTGGACGACCCAGCTGTGCATGACGATCGCCGCGGCCGCCGAGGCGTTGATGCTCCGCGTCGACCCGAACTGCGTGATCTCGAGGTGTCCGTCCGCCCCGGCGACGGCCTCGTCGGTCAGCCCGGGGCCCTCCTGCCCGAACAGGAACACGCACCGTTCCGGGATCGGCGCCGTCTCGATGCGGGACGCCCCGGGGGTGTTGTCGATCGCGATCACCGGGCGGCCCTCGTCGCGCATGGCCTCGAGGAAGGCGGCGACGTCGGGGTGGTACCGGACGTGCTGGTACCGGTCGGTGACCATCGCGCCGCGCTTGTTCCACCGACGGCGCCCGACGATGTGCACGGTGCCGGCGAGGAACGCGTTGGCGCTCCGCACGATCGACCCGATGTTGAGGTCGTGCTGCCAGTTCTCGATCGCCACGTCGAACGCGTGGCGGTGGGTGTCGAGCTCGGCGACGATGGCGTCCATCGACCAGTAGCGGAACCGGTCGACGACGTTGCGGGTGTCCCCGGTCGCCAGGAGCTCCGGGTCGAGCCGCGGGTCGTCCGGCCAGGGCTCGGGGTGCGGCCCGACCCCGTTCGTCGTCCGCTCGTGGGACGGTTCGGGGACAGCGCTCACGCCCCCAAGCGTACGGCGGGGTCGCCGGTCACCGGATCCGGGACTCGATCCCCGCGATGAGGACGTCGAGCCCCAGCGCGAACCGGTCCTCGTACGAGTGCGAACCGAGGATCTCCGCCACGAGCTCGTGCCGCTCCGGACGACCGGCCGCGGCCGAGCCCCGGCCGACCTGCACGCCGGTGTGCCCGACCACGAAGTCGTACACGACGAAGAACGCGTACATCGCCTCGGCGTCGGGCAGGCCGGCCGACCGGAGCGCACCGACGACCTTCGCCACGACCGCGTCGGACTCCGTCGAGACCAGGGCCCCGCGGCGGCTGTGCGACTCGAGCACGAGGGGGTGGGTCAGCATGAGGTCGCGGAAGGTCGTGGCGAACGTCCGGACGACCGCATGCCACTCGTCCGGCCAGACGAACGTCGCCGTGAACTCGTCGACCGTGCGGCGGACGAGCTCGGCGTGCAGGTCGTCGAGGCCGCCGATCGTCCGGTGCACGGTCATCGGCGCGACGCCGAGCCGGACGCCGAGCGCGCGGAAGGACAGCCGGTCGAGGCCGTCCTCGTTCGCGATGGCCGTCGCGGCGTCGATCACCTGCTCGCGGCTGAGGACGTTGGGGCGGCCACGGCGCCGTCGCGGAGTCGCCTCGGCCTGCTCCGGCGCCGTGACGGGCCGGGGTGCGACGGGCGGGGTTCCGGGTTCGACGAGCACGGGGCGTCCTCCTTCTTCCAGTACGTGTCCCGAAAAGCCTAGGGCAAAGCCGAGCGGCGTTCGGTGTCTCGACCATCTCGGGTCCGCGACCGGCGCGCAAGAGCCGATCCGTGCCTCCCGGCCTTCTCCGAGCCGACGCCGAGCCGGGCCGTCACGGGCGCGCACTAGGGTGAGGGGCATGGCAACCCGCGACGAGGTCGAGTGCTGGCTGACCGACATGGACGGCGTGCTCGTGCACGAGAACCAGGCGCTCCCCGGGGCGCCGGAGCTGATCCAGCAGTGGCTCGACGAGGGCACGGAGTTCCTCGTCCTGACCAACAACTCGATCTTCACCCCGCGTGACCTCAGCGCCCGGCTCCGCTGGTCCGGCATCCACGTCCCCGAGGAGCGCATCTGGACGAGCGCCCTCGCCACCGCCGACTTCTGCAAGTCCCAGATGCCCGGCGGCTCCGCGTTCGTCATCGGCGAGGCCGGCATGACCACGGCCCTGCACGAGGCTGGCTTCATCATGACCGAGACCGCCCCCGACTACGTCGTCGTCGGTGAGACCCGCAACTACTCGTTCGAGGCGATCACCAAGGCCGTGCGCCTCATCCGCGACGGTGCCCGCTTCATCGTCACGAACCCCGACGCGACGGGCCCGTCGGCCGAGGGGGTCCTCCCGGCGACCGGCGCCATCGCCGCGATGATCGAGAAGGCCACCGGCAAGCAGCCGTACGTGGTCGGCAAGCCGAACCCGATGATGTTCCGCTCGGCGATGAACCGGATCGGCGCCCACTCCGAGAACACCGGCATGATCGGCGACCGGATGGACACCGACGTACAGGCCGGCATCGAAGCAGGACTCCACACCGTCCTCGTCATGACCGGCATCAGCGACCAGGCCGAGATCGACCGCTACCCCTTCCGCCCGAGCGAGGTCATCTCCGGCGTCCACGAGCTCGTCCGCACCGAACCCTTCGAGGTGGAGCTGTAGCGATGCGCTGGGACCCGTCGCGGTACGCCGCCTTCGCGGACGACCGCGCGCGGCCCTTCCACGACCTCGTCGCGCAGATCGCGTGGCCGGCGGGTGCGGGCCAGGAGGCGCCCCGTCGCGTCGTCGACCTCGGCTGCGGCCCCGGGACCCTCACCGCCACGTTGGCAGCGCGGTGGCCCTCCGCGTCGGTGGTCGGGATCGACAGCTCGGCGCAGATGCTGGCGTCGGCGCCGACCGGCCCCGGGTTGTCGTTCGAGCTGGGCTCGATCGAGGACTGGACACCCGGCCCCACGGACGACGTCGTCGTGACGAACGCGGCGCTCCAGTGGGTGCCGTCGCACGTGTCACTGCTGCCGCGGTGGCTCGACGCGATGCCGTCCGGGTCGTGGTTCGCGATGCAGGTGCCGGGCAACTTCGGGTCGCCGTCGCACGCGCTCATGCGGTCCGTCGCCGCCTCCGGGCCGTGGGCGCCGGCGTTGGCCGGTGTCCTCCGCGAGGACCCGGTGCTCGACCCGGCGGGCTACCTCGGCATCATGCTCGACGCCGGGTTCGAGGCCCGCGCGTGGGAGACCACCTACGCCCAGCTCCTGCCGGGCGTCGACCCGGTGCTCGACTGGGTGCGCGGGACCGGGCTCCGTCCGGCACTGCAGGCGCTCGACGCGGCGGACCCGTCCGGCGCGTCGACCGCGGCGTACGAGGCGGAGTACGCGGCGGCGCTGCGGTCGGCGTACCCGGCGGGGGCGCACGGCACGGTGTACCCGTTCCGGCGGGTCTTCGCCGTCGGCCGCAAGCCCTGATCCCCACCCCGTGATCGCCGCTGCCCATCGGGCGTGGCAACGCGTTGCCACCTGGTTGCTCGACCGTGTCGCCGCCACCAGACTCGGAACTCCTGAAACATCAGATTGGAGTTCCACGATGAAGCGAATCCTCTCGGTCGCCGCGGTCGGCACCCTGGCGCTCGGCCTCTCGGTCGCTGCACTGCCCACCGCCGCGTCTGCTTCGGCGCCCGGTCCTCGGGACCCGTCAGCCCCCGGCTGTTCGACGACGACGATGGTCGCCGACCACCTGAAGGGCTGGGTCCACTGGACGATCGAGTGCACCGAGGCCCGCACAGTCGTCGTCGACGCGACGGCGTTCTCGGGCACGCCCGACGACCACGTGATCGTGGACGAGCAGCAGGCCTCGCGGTTCGTCGCCGCGGGCGAGACGTGGACGGACTTCGTCAGGCTGCCGACGGCGGGCGTCGACCAGTTCCGCGCACAGGCGGTCACGTTCGTCACCGCGGATCCGTTCGAACGTCCGGCGATCATCGGCGGCGCCACCGGCTGATCGCCGCCGCTCGGCGCCCTACTCGACCGTGACGAGGGTGCCGAGCGGCAGGGCGTCCACCGCCGCCACCGCCTCGGCGTCGAGCCGCACGCAGCCGTGCGACACCGCACCCGAGGTCGTCGCGTTCCAGTGCAGCCCGATCAGCCCGCCGTCGTGCCCGCCGTACGGCTCGTCGGCCGCGCTCGAGTGCAGCGAGGTCAGCTGGATCGGGTGGTCGCCGGTCCCTTGCGCGGGGTCGACGTACCGCTGCTCGAGGTAGCCGGTGACCCCGGTCGGCGTCGGGGTGTCCGCCGTGCCGACCCCGGCGCGGAACCGCTGCACGGCCCCGCCGTCCGACGAGACGATCGACACGGACTGGTCCGTCGTCGAGATGACGACGCGGGAGGTCGGGGTCGACACCTCCCGGAGCGACGCCACCGGTACCCACGCCGAGGTCTGCGCCGCCGCCGATCCCCCGGCGGCCGAGGGCAGCTGCTGGCGCGCCGGGGTGAGGACACGCTCCCAGTCCCCGTCGCGCTCGACGCCGACGACCGTGGTGGGCTGCCGGAGGAAGTCGGAGGCGGCGAACCGCGCGACCGGTGTGGTCCGCGCCGCGCCGAACAGGGGTGCGTCGGCCCGGAGCTGGAACACGGTGTCCGAGGTGATGGTCCGGTCGAACGGCATGAGCCCGCCGATGACCGCCGAGTACTGCGCCTCCGGCAGTGCGGCGAGCGCGGCGGCCCCGACGTGCGGCACGGCCGGGGCGACGTGGGACCGCGTCGCCGACGCCGACGGAACGGGTGCCGAGGCGACCGAGGTGGACCCGAGCAACGGGACGGCGACCGCCCCGGCGAGGACGACCGCGGCAGCGATGCCGGTCGCGGTCCAGAGGGTGCGAGTGCGCATGGGGGGTGCTCCAGGGGTGACGGGAACGGGAAGGCGGCCGGCGCCGCCGCACGGGGCGGACGCCGGCCGGCCCGCGATCAGCCGGAGACGACCGGCAGGTGGATGCCCGTCCCCGGGTCGACGACGGTGCCGGTGCCGCCGGTCCCGGCTCCCGTGCCACCGGTGCCCGTGCCCGAACCGGCAGCGGCCGGGGTCACCGTGATCGCGAGCGGTGCGACGAGCGCCGAGGCGCCGGAGGCGTCGACCACGTCGATCGTGTGCGCTCCCGTGGCCGTGCCGGCCGGGATGGTGACGCTGCCGGACACCGTGCCGTCCGCCGCGACGGTGAGCGTGCCCACCGTGACCGGGGTGGAGTGCAGGACGACCCGGACCGAGGCCCCCGGGGTGAACCCGGTGCCGGCCAGCGCGAGCGACCCTCCGGCAGCGACCGAGGTGCCCTTCGGCGCCGTGAGGACGCCGGTCACGACGCGAGCGGTGCCGCCGGTCGAGAGGACCTTCGCGGTGCCGTCGGCCGACACCGCGACCGTGGCGCTCGTGGCGGCGGCGAGGTCGAGGCGCTCCCACGAGCCCGCGGCCGAGCCGGACTGGTCGAGCGGGTAGCCCGACGCGATCTCGGTCTGGGCGAGCACGGCGGTGCGCTGCGCGTCGGTCAGGGTCGGGAACGCGGTGAGGAGCAGGTTCGACGCACCGGTCGGCACCGAGGGGGCGAGCCCGGTGGTGCCGGTCGCCGCGAAGCCGTAGGTCATCCGCTCGCGGTAGACCGCCGCGGCCGAGGCGCGGTCGGTGACGACCTGGGCGGTGCCACCGGGGATCGCGGCCCCGCCGTACGGGTCGTCCGAGTACGCCGTCGAGTGGGCGATGCAGTTCGCGAGCGTGTCGCCGCACTGCTGCTCGAGGTACGAGACGAGTTCCTTCCGCGCCGGCTCGAGGACCTCGGTGCGGTACTGGGTGTCCGACCAGCGGGCCGCGAGTGCCGCTTCGCCGTCGATGCGCCCGCCCATGATGTCGAGCGGGTAGTGGACGCCGAGCACGATGCGGTCGTTGCCGGCCTCGGAAGCGCGGGCGAGAAGCTCCGGTGCCAGCTCCGGCACGAGCGTGGCGAGGGTGATGCCCGCCTGGTACGCCGTGGTGGTGTGGCCGCTCGGGTACGAGCCGCCCGTGCAGATGCCGGCGGTGCCGTACCCGGGGTCGAGCACGACGTCGTTCGGCGAGAACTCGTGCGACGTGTCCGTGGCGACCGGCACCCGCGTGATGTCGAGCGTCCCGTCCGCCGACGCCCAGGCCTTGCCGGCACGGTTCGCTGCGAGCGACGACGCGTTCACCTTCGCCGGGGCGCAGCCGGTCTGGTCGTCGGTCGCGGGCAGCGTCGCGGTGCTGCTCGCCGGCAGGTAGGGCCGCGGGTAGCTGTAGTGCGCCTTCGTGTCACCCGTGCTGACGTACGCGCCGCTCGTGCCGTTCGAGGAGTTCACCACCGCCGAGGTCAGCGGCAGCTTCCCGGCGTTCCGACCCTCGACGTAGATCTTCTCGAGTGCCGGACCGAGCCCCTGCGACACCGTCATCGACTGGTCGAAGGCGGTGTTCGTGGCGTTCTGGTACTCGGAGTCCTGCAGCGCCTTGAGCTGCTGCGCCTTCGTGGCGTGCTGGTTGATCCACGAGGTCAGCCGGTCGTTCTCCGCCAGCGTCCCGGCATCGAGCACGGTGCCGTGCAGGTCGTTCGTCCCGCTCGACTTCCAGTACTGGTCGTACCCGCTCAGCAGGGAGACGAGGTCGGGCTTGGCGGTGTCGCTCGGGTACCCCGCCGCGGTGGCGACGAGGGGCGAGCCGACGACGAGGGCGGTCGCGACGGCGGCGACGGTCGCCCCGCGGAGTGCTGATCTGTGCATGCGCCGAACGCTAAGGACGGGTGGTTGCCGAGCGGGGAACGGTGCACCAAGCCGAGGTGAACCGGACCGCAGCCTGTGCGCACTCGCAGCCCCGCGCCTCCCGTCCGTCCGTCGTCACCACACGGCGGACGGGAGGCGCGGCTCGTCGCCCAGCACCGCGTACGCCCCCATGGCGGGCACCGTCCGCCACCGGCGCCGCAGGCGGCGCGGCCGGTCGTCCCGCCACGCGATCACCCCGCCGGCGACGACCCCGAACGCGAGGACCGCGAAGGACAGCAGCCCGATCACGCCGACGACGGCGAGCTTCGACGGGTCCTGCACGTCCGTCGTCGCCGAGAGGCCGATCGACCCGAAGTCCCAGAACGCGTGCAGCAGCACCGGCAGGAGCAGGTTCCCGGTCAGCCGACGCGCGACGTAGAGCGTCGAACCGAACGACGCCGCGAACACGACCTGCACGAGCGTCACCCCGAGACCGGCCCCGGCGAGGGCGTTGAGCAGGTGCAGCACCCCGAACAGCGCGCACGACGCGATCCACACGCCGAACTCGGGCAGGCGCCGCCGGAGCCCCACGAGCAGGACGCCGCGGGTCATCAGCTCCTCGAAGACCCCGACGAGCAGCACCCCCACGGCGAGCAGCAGGAAGTAGCGGACCGGCAGCGCCGACCAGTCCACGAGCGGCAGCCGCACGATGCACACGACCACGATGAGGATCGGCGCCACCATCGTCCACCGCAGGCGCGTGCGCGTCGGGTCGACGGTCGCGATGCGCCACCAGCCGAGCCCGGTCACGACGAGGCAGAGTGCGACGGCGGCGATGCCCTCCGGGACGACGAGCGACCGGACGACGCTGTCCACCGTCTGTCCGAGGGTCGGGTAGTCGTCGCTCGGCCGGGCCCGCCAGGCGCTCACGGCCGCGAACACCACCAGCGGCGCGAGGCCGACGAGCAGCGACGGCGGAACGGGCCAGCGGCGGCGGCGGGAGGGGTCGGCGGCGGTCACCTGCCGTTTGTACCATTGGGGCATGCGCTTGCCCTCCCTGTCCACGATGGCGGAGGACTACGTGAAGCTCGTCTGGAAGGCGAGTGAGCGCGGCGGGACGGGCCTGGCCACCCGCGACATCGCCGCGGCGCTCAAGGTCTCCGCGTCGACGGTCTCGGGCAACCTCCGGAAGCTCGACCGCGACGGCCTCATCGAGCACACCCCGTACTACGGCGTCGTGCTCACCCCGCTCGGCCAGCAGGTCGCCGTGGCGATGGTCCGGCGGCACCGGCTGATCGAGACGTTCCTCGTGCAGCGGCTGGGGTACTCGTGGGACGAGGTCCACACCGAGGCCGAGGCGCTCGAGCACGCGGTGTCGGAGACCTTCCTCGACCGGGTCGACGCCGACCTCGGGCACCCGACGCACGACCCGCACGGCGACCCGATCCCCCGCGCGGACGGCACCGTGCCGGACTCCCCCGGGACCCTGCTCGGGGCCATCGAGCCCGGGGCGTGCGGCACCGTCGACCGGGTGTCCGACGACGACCCCTCGCTGCTGCGGTACTTCGACGAGCTCGGGGTCGGGCTCGGGACGCACCTGCGCGTGGAGCAGGTGCGGGACTACGCGGGCGTCATCGCGGTGTCCCGGCGGTCGTCGGACGGGTCGGAGTCCCTCGTGGACCTGCCCGCGGCGGCGGCCTCCGCGATCTGGCTCGCCCCCGACGCCGATTGACGCCCCGCGCCGGCCGCGCCGCTCGCGGCTGCGCCGCTCGCGGCTGCGCCGCACCGCGGTCGCACGACATGCCGCTCACGTCCGCCGAGATCGCACGAAGCGCCGCCCGCACGCCCGCCATCCGGCAGAAAACGCGACCTCACGAGGTCCAGAACGCACCCACCGGACCGACGGGAGGCGCGGTGCCAGCCCGCACCGCGCCTCCCGTCGGCGCCACGCCGCGGTCGCACGACATGCCGCTCACGTCCGCCGAGATCGCACGAAGCGCCGCCCGCACGCCCGCCATCCGGCAGAACACGCGACCTCGGCGCCGCGCGCCCCCGCCGCACGCGCCCACGCGCGCCGCGCGTCAGCCGCGCAACACGGGGGACGACGCCCGGCGGAACGGCGCCGTCACCGTCGGCAGGATCTCCCGCCGGTTGATCCAGAACACCACGGCCGCCGCCACGAGGTGCACGATGCTGAGCACCCACCGCCCGTTCGTGTCCGTCACGAAGAACTGCACCGCGAACAGCGCCGCGAGCCCGATCGCCGACCACCGGTGGAACCGCAGCGCGATGATGATCGCCACGCCGAGCACGGTCTGCGACGCGGTCAGCATGAACTCCTCGACCTGCCGACCGTCGAGCGGCAGCCCGCCCGAGGTGCCACCGCCGAGCACGTGCGCGATCGGCAGCGACCCGACGAGCAGCGACCACTGGTTGACCTTCGATGCGATGAGCGTGCCGATCGCCGCCCCGCCCATCCCCCGCAGCGCGAAGAGCGCGGCGACGATGAACTCCGGCGCCTCCGTGGCGAGCGGCGCGAGCCACTGCACGAGGAAGTAGCTGTCGATCCCGAGCGCGCTGCCGGACTGCACGAGCGCGTCCGCGAACGGCTCCGCCGAGGACAGGATCACGGCCGCGGCGACGACGAACAGCGCCACGATCGTCCAGCGACGCCCACGCTGCGGCATCGAGGCGATGTTGCCCGCCATGCCGACCATCTCCTCCTCGTCGTCGTCGCCGTCCTCGACCTTCGACGCCCGCCAGAGGTACCAGACGAACGCGGCGAGCAGCACGAACCCGAACCACATCGGGATCGAGCCCATCAGCGGGATGAGGAACGCGACGAGGGCCAGGAGCGCCAGGAACCCGATGTCGAGTCGCGAGGACCGCTCGAGCTCGAGCACCCGGGTGGCCGAGGCGGGGAGCGACCCGGTCCGGACGAACCGGCGCGCCACGAGCAGCGAGATGATCACCACGAGGGGCCACCCGAACCCGAGCAGCAGCCGGTTCGAGCCGGTCATGTTGGCCGCGGCGAACTGCTCGTACGAGGGGTCGTACCCGGAGCGGAACGCGTAGTACAGGTCGACCGCGTACTCGGGGAGCACGGCGATCAGGGCGAGGATCGCGATCGCGAGGGCGCCGGCGATGTCCTTCTGCGCGGCCTCGGCGGCCCAGGCGAGCAGGAACGAGGCGGCGACGACGGCACCGCCGAAGACGAGCAGGTCGACGACGGGGTTCGGCGCGAACCCGCCGATCCGGAAGACGACGGCGGGCAGGGCGATGGCGATGCAGATCGCGATGCGGCCCCAGGCGCTGGCGCCCATCCGGGACGCCACGACGCCGGGCGTCGGAGCAGGAGACAGGGTGTCGGTCATGGTGGTCCTCGTGGTCGAGCCATGACGCTGCACACGGGAGCGGCTTCGGCCATGGCGGAACGGCCGAAGGTCTCGCTCGCCTCGAGGGCCACGTGCACCGGGCCGATCGTCGTGATGGCCAGTGTGTCGATGCACGCGCTGGGAGCTACTCCCCTTCGCCACCCACCTTGGCGCGCTCCGATCCGCTCACGCAAGCCGATCCGGCCTGTTCGGCATCCCGAATCCCGGTGTTCCCCGACCCGCCCCGGAACGGCCTGGAGGCGCGGGGCGGCGGCGAATCGCGCCTCCCGTCCGTCGTCGGGTCGCGCCCACCGCGTTTCGTGCGCAGGAATGGTCGGGTCGCCTCC
This sequence comes from Curtobacterium sp. MCBA15_016, assembly GCF_001865105.1. NCBI lineage: Bacteria > Bacillati > Actinomycetota > Actinomycetes > Micrococcales > Microbacteriaceae > Curtobacterium > Curtobacterium sp. MCBA15_016. The sequence goes on along the minus strand of NZ_MJGR01000002.1, from coordinate 129,916 downwards.
GCCGACTCGACCGTTTCTGCTCACGAAACGACGCGGCGCGGGACGCGCGGGGCGCGCGGCGCGACGCGACGCCCCGCGCGCGCTACCCCTTCGCGGAGCGGGTGCGGCCGAGGGCGACCTCGCGGCGGGCGCGCTCGACGGCGAGGGCACTCGCGGCGTCCGGGTCACGGAGGAGGCGGTCGACCTCGGCCACGTGCGCACGGACGTCGTCCGCACCGCGCGCCGAGGCGTCGTCGAGGACCGGTCGCACCGCGTCCTCGCCGAGTGCGACCAGGGCGCGGGACAGACTGAGCCGGGTCTCCTGGTCGCCACGGCCGAGGTGCTCCGCAAGCGTCCGGGCGAGGGCGTCCCGCTCGGCGTCGGGGACGAGTGCGGCAGCGGTTCGCCACGCCGCTCGGAGGACCCCGACGTCGGAGTCCCGCAGCAGGGGCCGCACCGACGGCCAGACCGCGGGGTCGCCGATCTTCGAGAGGATGTGCAGCGCCTGGCTCCGGGCCTGCGGCAGCGGTCGGTCGAGCTCGGGCAGCACCCGACGGACGACCGCGTCGGCGGGGAGCCGGATGAGCGCCCACGTGAGCATGTCGCGGACGAAGAAGTCCGGCTCGACGGCGCACTGCTCCACCAGCACGTCGAGGTCCGCCGGGTCCGGGTGCGTCCCCGCTGCCATGACGGCGCGGAGGCGGACGGACGAGCGCGGGTCGGCGAGTGCGGTGGTGAGCGCGGACATGGCCCCATGCAAGCGCACCGTCCTGCGTGACGTCCGGAGACCGCCCGCCAAGGGTCGAGGCATAGCGTGGGCGGGTTCGTTCGACACGACCACGAAAGGATCCCCATGCCCCGCATCGGTACCAGTGACCTCACGGTGTTCCCCCTCGCCCTCGGCGGCAACGTCTTCGGTTGGACGGCCGACGAGCAGACCTCCCACCAGGTGCTCGACGCCTACACCGCGGCCGGCGGCGACTTCGTCGACACCGCGGACGTCTACTCCGCCTGGGCGCCCGGGAACTCCGGCGGTGAGTCCGAGCAGGTCATCGGCTCGTGGTTCGCGACGTCCGGCAAGCGCGACGACGTCGTCATCGCCACGAAGGTCTCCCAGCACCCGCAGTTCCAGGGCCTTTCCGCCGCGAACGTCGCCGCGGCCGCACGCGCGAGCCTCGAGCGGCTCGGCACCGACCGGATCGACCTGTACTACGCGCACTTCGACGACGAGTCGACCCCGCTCGAGGAGACCGTGCGCGCGTTCGACCAGCTCGTGCGCGACGGCCTCGTCCGGTACACGGCCATCTCGAACTACTCGAAGGAGCGTGCGGCGGAGTGGATCCGCATCGCGCGGGAGAACGACCTCGCCCTGCCCGTCGCGATCCAGCCGCACTACAACCTGGTCACCCGCGAGCCGTACGAGTCGGACATCGCTCCCCTGGCCGCCACCGAGCACCTCGGGGTCGTGCCGTACTTCTCGCTCGCGGCGGGCTTCCTCACCGGGAAGTACCGCACGAAGGAGGACTTCGCCGGCAAGGACCGCGAGGGCCAGGTCTCCGGCTACTTCAACGAGGCGGGGCTCGCGGTGGTCGACGCGCTCGCCACGATCGCCCAGGACCGCGGCACCGAGGTCGCGACGGTCGCCCTCGCGTGGCTGCAGGCGCAGCCGGACGTCGTCGCGCCGATCGCCAGCGCACGCAACACCGAGCAGCTGCCGGCACTGCTGGCGTCGGCGGAGCTGGAGCTCAGCGCCGACGAGCTGCGGACCCTCTCCGACGTGTCGGGGAAGGTCTCGGCCGCGGCCTGACACCGGCGCGGCCGACCCGGGACGACATCATCGACGTCGTACGACCTCGGTGATGTCGTTCCGGGTCCGCCCGCCCCAACCGGCTAGGCGCTCGGCGCGACCGACCCCGTCATCGTGTCGCCCGACGACCGGGTGACGAAGCACGAGATGAACGTGTCCCCCTGGTCCCACGTCTCCTGGTCGGGCGCGTAGGACCCTTGCACCTGCACGTCGCCGTACGCCGCCGCGGCCGAGGCGTTCAACGCCGCCGAGGTCTGGCACTGCTCGGCCGCCTGGGCCGCGAGCGCGTCCGGCCCGGGCCACTGGTTCGCCGAGACGGGCAACCGCGCGGTGAGCTGGGCGACGTGCGGCGTCTGGCAGTCGACGACCGTGTAGGTCTGGGCCCATGCGTTCGTGAACGGCGACAGGCACTCCCCGCCGGCGAGGTCGGTCCACGCGTGCTCGCCCGGGGCCGCCGGCGTCGTCGCGAACTGCAGCGTCTGCAGGGTGTCCGACGCCGCGGGGGTCGACGCCGCCGCCGACGGGGTCGTCTTCGGGGTCGCCGCCGACGACGCCGAGGCCGCCGAGGTCGACGTCGGCGCTGGCGTGCGCTCCTCGATCGAGTTGCCGAGGATCCACCGCGTCAGCGCGAACACGGCGACGAGCAGCACGACGATGAGCGCGACCGAACCCCAGATGAGCAGCCGCTTCCCGCGCTGTCCCTCGTTCCGGAGCTTGGCGAAGCCCTCGTTGATGAAGTTGTCGCGGTCGCCCCCGCCCGCGGAGGCCGACGGCACCGGCGCCACGGGTGGCACGGGCGTGCGCTCGGGTGCGGGTGCGTGCGCCGGCGTGGCACCGACGGCCGGCATCATGCGCGTTCCGGTGTCGTGCGGGTCGTACCCGGTCCCACCGAGCTGCCCGACCGCCTCGGTCCCGAAGAGGTCCTTGATCGCACTCGTGTCGCTGGTCTCGCGACCGTCCCACTCGGACTGGTCGAGGTCGTCCGGCGCGGCGGCCGGGAGCGGTGCCGGCTCGTCGCGCTGCGGCTCCGGCTCGTGACCGCGGATGCCCATCACGGCGTCGAGGTCCTGCCCGACCGCCGGAGGCAGGTGCGCGGGGTACGCGCTCGGCTCCGCCTCGGAGGCGGCCGGTTCGACCAGCGGCGGGGCAGCCGTGGGCGGCACGGTGCCGTCCGGCTCGGCCCACCACGGGCCGCCGGCGACGGGCAGCGCCGTGGTCGGTTCGTCGGCCTGGAGGCGCGGCTCGTCCTCCGGCGCCGCCGTCGCGTCGTCGAGGTGCCCGGGCTCCACCGCCGCGGTCGGCTCGACGACGGGCGTCCCGCCGACCGGGGTCGGCGGCGCACCCGCGACGACGTCGTCGTCCGGGTCGTCCGAGTCGTCCGGGTCGTCCGAGTCGTCGGCCAGGCTCCACGAGCCGCCGGCGAGCGCCGTCGTGTCGAACGCGTTCGTGGTCAGGGTCGCCGGTACCTCGCCGGCCTCGTCGTCGCGGATCGCCCAGTCGAACGGGCGCTCCTGCCCGCCGGTGCCCTCGCCCTCGGCGATGCGGAGCAGCTCCGTGAAGCTCGGCGGTTCGTCGGTGGCCGGCAGGACGTTCTCCACGCCGACCGGCTGCGGCACGACGGGGAACGCGGGCGCAGCGGGCGCGTCGGCCGGCTGCGAGCCCGTGGCCCGACCGAGCCAGTCGACGTCCTCGCGTCCGGCGCCGAACGGGTCGGTGCGGCGCCGCTCCTCGTCGATCGCACGGTTCTCGGCCGCACGCTGGTCGCGGTGGGACTGGGCGGTCGGCAGGCTGATCGACGACGGGTGCGGTGCGGTCGACGACGGCGGGACCGGGGCCGCTGCGGGGATCCGGTCGGAGAGGGTGGCCCGCTCGGCCTCGGCGTCGGCCTGGGGGTTCTCGGACGGTGCCTCGAGCTGCTCGGGCATCGAGATCGCCTGCGTGGAGTCGTCCTCGGCGGACGACGCGGACGACGCGGACGACGCGGGCGAGGCGGGCGACCCGGACGACGCGGGGGTCACGGGCTCGTCGGACACCACCGGCTCGAACGGGTCCGGCAGGGGCGCGCCGGTCTCGCGCGCGGTCTTCTCTGCCTCGCGCCGCTCACGGCGCGAGGGCCAGTCGTCCGCGCCCCGCGGCGCACCGAAGATGTCGGCGGCACTGCGGAGACCGTGGAACGGAGCGTCCGGGGCGGAGTCGCGCCGTGCCTCCAGTCCGTCGTCCCCGTCTGCGGGACCGGCGGTCTGGTCGGGCTCGTGCGCGTCGTCCGGACGCTCCTCGGTCACGCGCTCAGCCCCAGATCAGCCAGCCCGATCGCCGCGAAGTACGGGTACCCGGCAGCCTCGATCTTCTCCTTCGCGCCGGTGTCGCGGTCGACGACGACGGCCACGGCGGCGATGATCGCGCCCTCGCGCTCGAGTGCCTCGGCGGCCTTGAGCGGCGAGCCGCCCGTCGTCGAGGTGTCCTCGAGCACGATCACGCGCTTGCCGGCGAGGTCCGGCCCCTCGACCTGCTTGCCGCGGCCGTGGTCCTTCGGCTCCTTGCGCACGACGAACGCGTCGTAGGCGAGTCCGCGGGCGGCGGCCTGGTGCAGCACGGCGCTCGCGATGGGGTCGGCGCCCATGGTCAGTCCGCCCACGGCGGCGACGCCCGGCACCTGGCCGATGAGGTCGGTCATCACCTGACCGATGAGCGGGGCGACACGGTGGTCCAGGCTCACCTTGCGGAGGTCGATGTAGTACGTCGCCTTCTTCCCGCTGGTGAGGGTGAAGTCTCCGTGGAACACCGCTTCGTCCGTGATGAACTGGATGAGCTGGTCGCGCGCGTCGGTCACAGCCCACAAGGGTAGCCGGTCGTCCCCGCAGCGCGCTGCCCCGTGTGGGTGGGGTGCGCTGCGAGCCACGCTCGGTACGCTCCGGTCATGTCCTCCGACGCGCGCCCGGTCAGCGAGGTCGTGCGTCCGACGGGCGGCTCGCGGTGGCGCGCGCGACGGCTCGCGGTCGGCCAGGAGGCGCTGGGCGCCCTGGTCGCCCTGGCCCTGGCCGTCATCGCCCTGCGCCACGTCGTCGCGACCTCCAGGGTCGCCCTGCTCTGGTACGACGGGGACTCGGTGCTGCTGCCGCTCGTCGAACGGTCGATGCAGCTCGGGCAGCCGTTCGAGTGGGCGATGTCCCCGGCGCTGTTCTTCTTCCCGGAGCTGCCGGTCTACCTCCTCTGCTCCCTCGTGACGGCCACGCCGCAGCAGGCGCTCGCGCTGAACGGCGTCCTCGTGCTGCTCGCCGTGTACGCGCTCGTCCGGGCCGCGGCGAACGAGCTCATGCCGGCGGCCCGGCGGTCGGCCCGGATCGCGGTGTCCGCGGTCGCCCTCGGGTTCGTGACGCTCCTGGTGCTCACCGAGTCGTCGGCCACCGCGACCTCGTTGGAGCTCGCGTCCCTGCTCCTCACGACGACGTACTACTACGGCGCGGTGCTGGCGATGCTCGGCACCGCGGTGCTCGTGCTCCGTGCGGTGCGGCTCGGGCGGGCGTCCGTCACGGTCCTCGTCGTGCTCGGCCTCGTCGCCGCGTGCACGACGGCGTCGAACCCGCTGTACGTCCCGTGGTCGGCCGCCCCGGTCGTCGTGACCCTCGTGCTCCTGGCACTCGCCCGCCGGCTCCCGTGGCGTCCGGTCGGGCTGCTCGCCGCGACGCTCACCCTCGGGTCCGTCGTCGGGTACCTGCTGCGGATCCCGCTGCGGCCGTTCGTGTCCCTCGACCCGTCGACCTACGTCCAGCCGTCGCGGGCCGGCGAGACGCTCGGGTTCTTCGCCGCGCTCACCGACGACCGCGCGGGGTCGGCGGCGGGCGACGCGGGGCTGCTCCTGCTGCTCGTGGGGGTGCTCCTGTCGGTCGGCGGCACCGTCTGGGCGTGGCGGGTCCGGACCTCGCGGACCGTCCTCGCCGCCGCAGCGCTCCCGCTCGTCACCGTCGTGGCGGTGTCGGTCGGGGTCGTCGTCGCGGGTTCGGAGACCCCGCGCTACCTCGAGCCGATCGTCACGGCGCCGCTGCTCGCCCTGGTCGCTGTCGCCGAGCTCGCCCGCACCGCCGTCCGCCGGACCCAGGTGCACCGGCCGCGACGCGGCATCCGGGCCGTGCTCGCCCTCGCGGCCGCCGGGGTGCTGCTCGCCGGGATCGCCACCGCACCGAGCACCGCCCGCGCGGTCGCACAGGCCCGCTACGACCCGGCGGCCTGCCTCGACCGCTGGGCCGACGGGCGGGACGTCGTCGGGGTCGGGCAGTTCTGGACGGTCCGCCCGCTCGCCACGTACGCGTCCACGAACGTGCAGCTGCTGCAGGTGCGGGACACGTTCGCGACCTACCCCTGGCTCGTCGACCTGGGGGCCTACCGCGACGCCGCGCCGACCTTCGTGGTGATCGGGTCCGGCGACGTCTGGACGACCGCCGTCGAGGACTCGCTCGGCCCGCCCGCGACGATCACCCACTGCACCGGGTTCGACGTGTACGACTACGCCGGGACGTCGGGCGCCGCCGTCCTGCAGCGGGACGTCGTCGACAGTGCCGATGCCGTCCGGCGGGAACGCGGCTTCTGAACGACCGCCCTGCGAAGTTGTCCACAGCCGCGCGGCGACGGCCGATCGTGCCTGAACGGATGTATAGGCTCGTGCCCGTGACTCGTCCCACCAGCCACTCCCGTCCCCGTGCCGCCGTCCGACTCCGTCTCGCCGCCACCGGCCTCGCGCTCGCGGGCCTCGTCGGCACGGTGGTGTTCGACGCGCCGGTGGCGAGCGCGGCGACCTACCCCTCGTGGGACGAGGTCATGGCCGCGCGCGGGCAGGAGTCCGACAAGCAGGACCAGATCACCGAGATCCGCGGCATCATCTCCGGGCTGTCGAGCAAGGTGAAGGCGGCCGAGGCCGAGGCCGAGCGCCTCGGCACCGAGTTCTTCGATGCGCAGAGCGAAGCGCAGGACGCCGCCGAGAAGGAACAGCGGCTCCGCGCCGACGCCGACGACCACGCCGAGGTCGCCGAGCAGAGCGCCGCCCAAGCGGGGCAGTTCGCCGCCCAGATGGCCCGGTCCGGGGGCGCCGACGTCACCGCGTCCGTGATCTCCGGCGGCCAGGACGCCAGCGACCTCCTCTACAACCTCGGTGCGCTCAGCAAGCTCTCCGAGCAGGCCGAACGCGTCGAGGCCGCAGCCACCGCCGACGCCGCCGTCGCCCGGTCCCTCACCGCCCAGGCCGACCGTGCGTCCGAGGCGCTCGACGACCTCGCTGCCGAGGCCGAGCGCCGCATGCAGGCCTCCCAGGCCGCGGCGGACAAGGTGCAGGCCGCCTACGACGAACAGCAGACCAACAAGGCCCGGCTCGACGCCCAGCTCGCGACGCTGACCTCCGGCCGGGTCCGGACCGAGGCCGAGTTCGCCAAGGGCGAGGCCGTGCGCAAGGCGGCGGAGGAGAAGGCCGCGCGCGAGGCGTACCTCCGGGCCATCGCCGCCCAGAACGCCGCGAACGCGGCCAACGCCGGCAGCGGCGGCGGGGGTGGCGGTACCGGCAGCAGCGGCTCGGGTTCCAGCGGTTCGCCGGGGTCCGGCTCGGGGACCGGGTGGGTCCGTCCGGCCAGCGGGTACGTGATCAGCCCCTACGGGTACCGCGTGCACCCGATCTACGGCACCGTGATCAAGCACGACGGCGCCGACCTCGCGAGCGGGTGCTCGACGCCCATCGTCGCGGCGGCGGCCGGCACGGTCGACTACGCCGGCTGGTACGGCGGGTACGGCAACTACGTGCGGATCAGCCACGGCGGCGGGGTCCAGACGGCCTACGGGCACATCGTGAACGGCGGGTTCCGGGTCAGCCCCGGCCAGCAGGTGTCGGCCGGGCAGCTGATCGCGCTCGTCGGCTCCACCGGCAACTCGACCGGCTGCCACACGCACTTCGAGGTCCACGTGAACGGCGCCACCGTCGACCCGGTGCCGTTCATGCAGGCACGGGGCGTGGCCTTCTAGCCGTCCCGTCCGGCATCCGGTCCGGCGCTCGTCCCGTGGGCGGTCTCAGTGCCGGACGCGGTCTCGATGCCGGACGCGGTCTCGATGCCGTCGTCGTCCAGGTTCCACAGCGCCCGGTACCAGGCCGTCCGCTCCTCGTCGACGGGCAGCCCGTACGCCTCGTGGAAGAGTCCGTCCCACCCGGGGCCGTAGTTCCACCCGAGCGCCATCGTCGCCACGCCCAGGTCCGCCCAGCGGTCGGCGATGCCGAGGGCGTCGAGGTCGACGTGCCCGGCGAACCGACCGTCCGCGCCGATCAGGGTGTTCGGCGTGCACGGGTCGCCGTGGCACACCACCACGCGGTCCACGGGCGGCTCCGGACCGAGCGCCTCGGGGTCGGCGCCGGCAGCGCGGGCCCGTCCGGCCCGCTGCACGGTGGACCACTCGAACGGGCAGTCGAGCACGGGCAGGGTGTCGTGCAGCGCCCGCAGTCCCTCACCGGCCGCGATCACGGCCGTGCGCGGTTCGTCGTGCCACCGGGGGTCGACCGCGCTCCACCCCGGCAGCGCGCGGGTGCGGAGCCAGGCCCCCTCGTCGTCGACCCCGTGGTCGAGGAGTTCCGGGACGCGCGCGTACCGGGAGGCCCAGGTCAGGCGTGCGGCCTCGCCGACGGTCCAGGGAGCGTAGGCGTGCGGGAGCACCTTGACGTACTCCTCGGCCAGGCCGTCCGCTCCGATGCGGAACGTCCGGCCACCGATCTCGTTGACCCACACGGCCTGCACCGGACGACCCCGTGCGACGCCACGGACGACCGCGGGCACCGCGACGGCACCCCGCGCGCGGGACAGTCCGTCGATCGAGCGCGGCATGCCGACCTCAGTGCACCCGGTCCGTGCGGCCGGAGCCCGCGCCACCCCGGGCGATCTCGAGCAGGACCGGCAGACGGTCCCCGAGCAGGGCGTCCAGGTCGGCGACGATGTCCTCCACCCCGGTCGTGATGTCGCGCGGCGAGGCTCCGCGACGGGGTCGGACGCGGATCCGGATCGCCCGGCCGCCCCGGACCCGGAACACGTCGACCGCGAGCGAGCCCACCTGCGGCATGGCACCGATCGCCGACGACAGCGCGTGCTGCACCGCGGCGGCGTCGATCCGGACCGAGCCAGCGACCCCGCCAGCGGACCCGTCGTCCTCGACCACGGTGCCGACCCGACCGCCACCGAGCGTCGACAGCACCACGATCGCCAGGACCCCGAGCACCACCGCGCCGCCGAGGACCCAGGTCCACGCCGTCACCGAGGTCTCGCGCGGGACATCCGCGCCGAGGGCGTCGAGCACGCCGGCACGCTCGTGCCACGCCGTGGCCGCCCACGGCAGCGTCTGGACGAGGATCGCCCCGACGCCGAGCACGAGCAGCGCGAGTCCGACCAGCACGAGCGCCGTCCGTCCGACGACGCGGTTCGTCGCGTTCATCCGTCCACCCGTCCGGTCGGCTGCACGCGGACCCGCGCGGTGACGCCGGGTTGCGCGTCGATCGCGGCGAACTCCGCGGTCACGGCGTCGGTCGCGGCGACCGCGGGGACGTCGGCACCCGCGGGCGGGCGGAGCACGACGTCGACCGTCCGACGGCCGACGGTGCCGACGGCCGCGTCAGGCCCGAGCCGGGTGGCCGACCGCGCGGCCCGCGCGGCGGCCGACGCGAGCACCTCGTCGTCGACGACCACGGCGAGCCGCGACGACGACATCGCGTGCCGGGGCCGACGCTGCGGCAGGAGGCCCTGCGCGAGGAACACGAGACCGACCAGCGCGACGATCGCCGCGATGCCGACCACGACGGTCGCGTCGAGTCCGCGGGGCGCCCGGGCGGCGGCGTCCACGACCGCGCGGGGGTCGACACCGAGCGCACGCTGGTCGAGGAACACGAGTGCGGCGGCGAACACGGCGGCCGCGGCGAGCACGAGGGTGACGAGCATCGCCACGACGACCGCTCCCGACCGCGAGGCGTTCGTCTCGCGGCGGACGATCCGGCGGTACACCCGGTCGTGGGTCGGGCCGGGCGGCAGGGAACGCTCGGTCACCGGACCCTCCTCGGGGTGTCGACGACGGACGACGAGAACGTCACGGTCACCCGTTCGACCTGTCGGCCGGTGATGGTGCGAAGCCGCTCGGCGATCGTGCCGCGGGCGCGGTGCGCCGAGGTGGTGACGGGTTCGTCGGGGACCGCGTGGCTCCCCAGCACGGGGACGGCGAGCGGGGCGGTGATCTCGACCGCCAGCCCACCGCGGCCGTCGTCGGCGACCCGGGCACGTGCCTCCTGGAACGGCACCCGGAGCGCTTCGGCAGCGACCGCCTGCGCGGTGTGCACGAGGGCTGCCGAACCGATCCGGTCGGAGCCGGGGACCCGTCCGCCGCTGCCGGGGCCGGCGACGGCGGGCGTGCTCACGACGAGCTCCGGCGTCCGCGCAGCACGTCGAGGAGTCGGCGCACGTCGACGTCGCCGGTGACGATGCGGGCGACGATCCCGCCCACGAGCATGCAGACGGCCACCACGACGAACGCCCAGGCGCCGAGCGTCACGGCGACGATCGCGAGCAGTGCGCCGACGCCCATGCCGACGACGGTGGCGTTCACCGGACGCGGCCCTCGGCGTCGTCGGCGACACCGTTGAGGGCGGGGATGTTCACGTCGTTGATGGCGATGTTGACCTCGGTGACCTCGAGCCCGACGAGCTCGGTGACCGCGGTCGTGACGGCCGCGCGCACCGCGGTGGCGACGTCCATCATCGGCGTCGGGTAGTCCACGACGATCGTCAGGTCGACCGCGACCTGCGTCTCGCCGACCTCGACGCGGACGCCCTGGCCGAGCGCGCTCGAGCCGATCGCGTCACGGATCGCGCCGAACGCCCGGGCCGCGTTGCCGCCGAGCGCGAAGACGCCGGGGACGTCCCGGGCGGCGATGCCGGCGACCTTCGCGACGACCGTGTCGTCGATGATCGTCCGGCCCTTGGTGGTGACCTGCGTCGTCGTGGTGCCGGTCGTCGCGGTCCCGTCGACGCGGTTCGTCGTCGATGCCATGAGTGCCTCCGATGCAGTCTCGTCCTGGTGTCCAGCGAACACCATCGTGCCGTGCTCCGCCCGGGAGCACGGCCCGGCGCGCGGAGCCCCGCCGGGCCGGCGCACGGTAGGTTCGGACCCATGCGCGTGGCGACCTGGAACGTGAACTCCGTCCGCACCCGAGTGGGTCGGATCGTCGACTGGCTGGTGCGCGAGGACGTCGACGTCCTCGGCATGCAGGAGATCAAGTGCAAGCCGGAGCAGTTCCCGGTCGAGGCGTTCGAGGCCGCCGGGTACCAGGTCGAGGCGCACGGCCTGAACCAGTGGAACGGGGTGGCCTTCGCCAGCCGACTCCCGCTCGAGGACGTCACCCGCGACTTCCCCGGCCAGCCCGGGTTCCTCAAGGGGCACGAGGGCCCTGACCTCCCGGTGGAGGCCCGCGCCCTCGGTGTCACGGTCGACGGCGTCCGCCTGTGGAGCCTCTACGTGCCGAACGGGCGCGAGGTCGGCGACCCGCACTACACGTACAAGCTCGACTGGCTCGGGCAGTTGGCCGACCGCACCTCGGAGTGGCTCACCGCGCACCCCGAGCAGCCGCTCGCGCTGATGGGCGACTGGAACGTGGCGCCGCTCGACTCCGACGTGTGGGACGTCTCGGTCTTCGAGGGGCACACGCACGTCACCGAACCCGAGCGCGCGGCCTTCCGGGAGTTCGAGGCGCGTGGCCTGCAGGACGTCGTCCGCCCGATCGTGCCGGACGGCTACACCTACTGGGACTACAAGTCCCTGCGCTTCCCCCGCAACGAGGGCATGCGCATCGACTTCATCATGGGCTCGCAGGCGTTCTCGGACGTCGTGACGGACGCCCGCATCCACCGCGACGAGCGGAAGGGCGACGCGCCGAGCGACCACGTCCCGGTGTCGGTCGACCTCGACCTCGAGACCTCGCTCGACGACGACCGGCCGATGATCTTCTGACGCCTTCTGTTACTCCCCGCGTCCGCCCTCGTTGAGCGGGGCGGACCCAGCGACGTACGTTGCCTGCACCGAACCCCTTCGAGAGCAGGTGAAGCCAATGTCCCGCACGACCCCGTCGACGATCCTTCCGATCCAGCGCGTCATGGCCGACGCCACGCCCCGCGCCTGGAGGGACGGCATCGTCGTCGAGACACGCCCCGCCGACGTGGTGGTCGCGTTCCTCGACGGCGGCGTGACGCAGCTGCGGGTGGCGGACGCCGACACGCTCGTGTCGGTCGGCGACCCGGTCGCCCACCACCCGGCCGCGGAGATCCTCAGCGCCGGCGGTCGGAAGACCACCGCGCGCACCGCGTGACGCGTCAGGCGGTCATCGAGGCCATCATCGCCTCGCACTTCGCGACCATCTCGTCGCACGCCATCGCGCAGTAGCGGCACGACTCGTCCATGTCCGCGTGGCTGCGGCACTCGGCGGCACACGCCGTGCCCATCGCGACGCAGGCCGTGAGCATCGCGCGCATGCTGTCGGCGTCCATGCCCATCGGACGCATCATCATCCGCATGCCGGTGTCGGCCATCATCGCCGTGTTCGAGCACATCGCGGCACAGGTGGCCATGTCGGCACCCATCTGCATGTCACTCGCGGAGCACATCGTCGCGGCCATCGACGCGGCGTTCATCGCCATCATCGTGTCCTGCATGAGTTCAGCGTCCATCGCCACGGGCATCTCGCTCGTGGACATGGTCTTCATCATCGCCATGGTGTCCATCGGGGACCTCCTCTTCCGTTCGGTGGCGCCCACGGTACGCGCCGCCCCGATGCGGCACGCGGCTACGGGTGCAGGAGCGCGGCGACCGCGACCAGCACCGGCACGGAACCGATCGTCGAGATGAGCACCACGTCCCGCGCGACCGGCACCGCCGCCCCGTACCGCTGCGCGTAGTTGAAGACGTTCTGCGCCGCCGGCAGCGCCCCGAGGGTCGTGAGCACGAAGACGTCCTGGTCCCCCAGCCCGAACACGAACCGGGCGAACACGAACGCCACGGCCGGCATCACGACGAGCTTGATCGCCGACGCCACGATGACGTCCGTCCGGATCGCCGGGTCGCGGAGCGGGGTCGCACCGTGCAGGCTCATCCCGAACGACAGCAGGACCACGGGCACGGCGGCCGCGCCGACCAGCGAGAACGGCTCGAGCACGGGCGTCGGCAGGTCGATGCCCGTCGCCGAGAAGACCAGGCCCACGAGCGAGGCGATGATGATCGGGTTCCGGAACGGCCCCGAGACCCGGCGCCACCAGCTCCCGCCCGCCGAGGTCGCGGTGTCCAGGATCGTCAGCGCGATCGGCGCGAGCACGATGAGCTGCAGCAGGATGACCGGCACGACCGCGGTGGCCTGGCCGAGGACGTACACGGCGACCGGCAACCCGATGTTGTTCGCGTTGACGTAGCTCGCGGCGAGCGCCCCGACCGTCGTGGTCGCGAGCGGCCGGCGCAGGACGACCCGGAAGACCACGCCGGCGCCGATGGCCACCACGACCGCGCTGAGCAGGGACACCCACAGCATCGGCGACAGCAGGACGTGGATGTCCGCCGTGGCGATCGTGTGGAAGAGCAGGCAGGGCATGAGCACGAAGAACGCGAGCCGGCTCATCACGAACTGGGCGTGCTGGCCGAGCAGTCCGATGCGTCCGACGACGTACCCGGCGGCGATGATCGCGCCGATGATCGCGAACCCGGTCAACACGCCACCCATCGGCTCCATCCTTGCACCATGTGACGTTGCTCAGGCCGGAAATGCGAACGCATCGAATACCGTTGTGCCCACCATGACCTCGACGAACTCCAGCACGCTCACGCGTTCGACCGACTCCAGCCAGCCCCTCGTCCCCCTGCTCGAGGAGCGGTGGAGCCCCCGTTCCTACGACGAGACCGCGACGATCGACGACGCGGCGTACGACGCGGTCCTCCAAGCCGCTCGCTGGGCCCCGTCGGCCATGAACTTCCAGCCGCGCCGCTTCATCGCCGGCCGCCGTGGCACGGAGACGTTCCGGAAGATCAACGAGAACCTGCTCGGCTTCAACGCCGCCTGGGCCTTCCGCGCCAGCGCCCTGGTCGTCGGCGTGCTCGAGACCGTGACCGAGGACGGCGACGAGCGTCCCTTCGCCCAGTACGACCTCGGCCAGTCCCTCGCGGCCCTGACCGTCCAGGCGCACGCCGAGGGCCTGCACGTGCACCAGATGGCGGGCATCGACGCCGAGGGCCTCCGTGCCGCGTTCGACCTGCCGGAGCGGTTCCTGCCCTACACGGTCACCGCGATCGGCACCGTGGCCGACCCGTCGCAGCTCGACGACAAGGCCGCCGAGCGCGAGGTCGCCCCGCGGACCCGTCTCCCCCTCGACGAGGTCGTCCTCGTCAAGGAGTAGTCCTGCACCACCGCACGCGGCCGCATCCCCATCGGGGTGCGGCCGCTGCCGTGTGCGGCGGGGCGTAGCATGTACTGACATGCAGCACGACGCGAACACCCCCGGCCCCGAGATGAACTTCTACACCCGCAAGTGGGTCCGTCCGGAGGACCTCAACGCCAACGGCACCCTGTTCGGCGGCAGCCTCCTCCGCTGGATCGACGAGGAAGCCGCCGTCTACGCGATCATCCAGCTCGGCAACGGCAAGGTCGTCACGAAGTACATGTCCGAGATCGTGTTCGTGTCGTCCGCGCGCGAGGGCGACATCGTCGAGATCGGTCTCGTCGCCACCCGCTTCGGCCGCACCTCGCTGACGATGCGGGCCGAGGCACGGAACCTCTTCACGCACCGCAGCATCCTCACCATCGACGAGGTCGTGTTCGTCAACCTCGACGAGGACGGGTCCCCGGCGCCGCACGGCTACACCGACATCACGTACGACCGCGACCGGGTGCCCGCCACGCACCGCGCGTGACACCGCAGACATCGCGCAGCGCCGTCCGGGCAGGGCATCGCACCCGGCATGTGATCGGGGGCCTCTGGCAGGATCGGGGCATGACCACGCCCCGCCTCGTCGCCTTCGACCTGGACGACACCCTCGCCCCCTCGAAGTCCGCGCTCGACCCCCGGATGCTCGAGACCTTCGCGTCCCTGCTCGAGGTCGTGCCGGTCGCGGTGATCTCCGGCGGCAACTTCCAGCAGTTCGAGCAGCAGCTCGTTGCACCCCTGCGGCGTCGCGACGGGCTCGTGCTCGACGACCTGCACCTCCTGCCGACCTGCGGCACCGCCTACTACCGGTGGACCGGCGACGACTGGGCGCTCCAGTACGCCGAGGACCTCACCGACGAGCAGAAGGCGCGCGCCCTGGCCGCGGTCGAAGCCGAGGCAAAGGCCGCCGGCTTCTGGGAGTCCGAGACGTGGGGCCCCATCCTCGAGGACCGCGGGTCCCAGATCACGTTCTCCGCGCTCGGCCAGTCCGCTCCGGTGGACGTGAAGAAGCAGTGGGACCCGACGGGCGCGAAGAAGGACGAGCTCCGTCGGCGCGTCCAGGCCGAGCTGCCCGACCTCGAGGTCCGTTCCGGTGGCTCGACGAGCGTCGACATCACCCGCAAGGGCATCGACAAGGCGTACGGCATGCAGCGCCTGGCCGAGATCACGAGCGTCGCGCTCGACGACATGCTGTTCGTCGGCGACCGCCTCGACCCCGAGGGCAACGACTACCCGGTGAAGGCCCTCGGCGTCCCCTGCCACGCGGTCGAGGGCTGGGAGGACACCGACGCGTTCCTCACGGAGCTGATCCCCACCCTGCGCTGACGCGCCGACGGACGGGAGGCGCGGCGAACCACTCAGGGGATGCTGCGGACCGCCTCGACGAACGCCCGGATCTTCGCCTCGTCCTTCACGCCGCGCTCGGACTCGACACCGCTCGACACGTCCACGCCGTCCGGGTCGAGCGACTCGATCGCCGCGACCACGTTGGCCGGCGTCAGCCCGCCCGCGAGGATCCACGCTTCGTCGACCTTCCCCGTGATCGAGGCGGGGTCGATGAGCCGCCCACTGCCCGGCACCGCGGCGTCGAGCAGGAGCAGGTCGTGGTCGTAGGACGCGCGCTGTTCCGGCGTCTCGGCCAGGTAGTCCTCGGCCGCGACCGCCCGGATCGTGAAGAACCCGGCGTCGCGGGCGCGCGCGAAGTCCGTGGCCGACTCGCCGCCGTGCAGCTGCAGCGTGGTGAGCCCCACGGCCGAGGCGATGCCGACGACCTCGTCGATCTCCTGGTCACGGAAGACCCCGACCGCGTCGATGCCGTCCGGCACCCGCTCGACGAGCTCCTTCGCGAGGTCCGCCGTCACGGTCCGGGGGCTGCCGGCGGCGAAGACGAACCCGACCGCGTCCGCACCCGCGTCGATGGCGGCGTCCACGGTCGCAGGGGTCGACAGTCCGCAGATCTTGATCCATCGCTGGTCGGTCATGCCGTCCATCCTGCCAGGGACCCCGGAGGTGCGGAGCGGCCGCCGGCACGGGGTGCGCGGCGGCCGTGCGACCGGCCTAGTGCAGGGTGCCGGCGACGTAGGACGCCCCGCAGGCGACCAGGACGCCGAAGGCCGCGAACGACCCGACGAGCACGTTGCGCCGCCGCCAGCGCCGCACGGTGACGAACGTCCCACGCTTGGCGTGCCGGTGCGCGGCGCGGTGCAGGCGGTGGTCGCGCTTGTGCTTCACACGCTGCGGTCCCAGCGGCACCGGACCGGTGATCTGGGCCGAACCACCGCGGAGGGCGTTCGCGATCGCCACCGCGGTCGGGCGGCGGTCGGGGTTGCGCGCGGTCATCTTCGCGAGGAGGTCCCGCCACTCCGGCGCGATGCCGTCCGGGATCTCGGGGTCGTGGCGGAGCCGTGCGAGTGCCGCCTCGATGAGGGTGCCGGAGTACTCCTGCTTGCCGGTGAGGGCCTCGAGCAGCACCAGTCCGAGCGAGTAGACGTCGGTGGCGAAGCCGATCGGTTCCCCGGCGACCTGCTCGGGGCTGAGGTACGCGGCCGTGCCGATGATGGTGCCGTCGTTCGTCAGGCGCGAGCCGTCGACGAAGTGGGCGACGCCGAAGTCGGTGAGCTTCACGGTGCGCGCGAAGCCCGACGAGCCCTCGTCGCTGATGAGGATGTTCGCCGGCTTGACGTCGCGGTGGACGATGCCGCGCGAGTGCACGTACGCCAGCGCGTCGGCCAGCTGGGCGCCGAGGTCGGCCACCTCGTAGTTGTGCAGGGCGCCCCCGGCGAGCCGGCGCAGGAGCGTCGTGTCCGCGATCAGCTCCATCACGATGTACCGGTGCGGACCGTCCTCGAAGTCGTGGGTGCCGGCGTCGTACAGCGGGATGAGCCCCGGGTGCGACAGCATGCTGAGCAGCCGGATCTCGCGCTCTTGGCGGACCCGGTCGGCCGTGGTCATCGACTCGGGCGTGGCGAAGAGCTTCACGGCGACGGCACGGTAGGTGTGCTCGTCACGTGCTTCGTAGACGGATCCCATGCCGCCCGTGCCGATGAGCTTCACGAGGCGGTAGCGGCCCGACAGGACCGTTTCCGACCGTGTGTCGTTCAGCAGGGTCATGGCTGATGTCGTTCCGTCCGGAGCCGGTGTTCCGTGGCAGTTGCCAACGTGGTGACTCACCCACTACGGTACGCGGCCGCCCCGTGATCCGCGCGGACGTTATGACATCGTGATCGGCCCACTTCCCTGTGTTCATGCGGATGCATCGGGGTACAGTCCGACGTCCGAACAGGTGAGCGATCACGCAAGGAGGACACCATGGCGCTGTCGAAGGGCGACACCGTGCACTGGAACACGTCGCAGGGGAAGACGACCGGCACGCTCGTGCAGAAGCGGGTCTCGGACTTCGAGTTCGACGGCCAGTCGTTCAAGCCGAGCGACGACGACCCGTACTGGATCGTCGAGTCGGAGAAGTCCGGCAAGCGCGCCGCCCACAAGGAGTCGGCGCTGACGAAGGCGTGAGCGCTCAGTCGCCGGCGGGCTCGGCGCGACGACGGCCTCGGGCAGCCACTGCGCCGTGCTCGGCGCGCTGGTTCCGCTCGGCCCGGATGCGTCGGACCCGTCGGACGACGAACGTCACCACGACGACGGCGATCGCCACGTAGAGGACCCGGTCGATCCACTCGGTGTACTGCTCGACCTTGTCGTACTGGGTCCCGAAGGCCGCTCCGAGCAGCACCAGGGCGCTGTTCCAGATCCCGCTCGCGATGATCGTGAACACCGAGAACGTCCCGAGGTGCATCCGGTCCGCTCCGGCCGGCAGCGAGATGAGGCTGCGGACGATCGGCACGAACCGGCCGAAGAAGACCGCGCTCTTGCCGTGCCGGTGGAACCAGTCCGCCGCCGTGCGGAAGTCGTCCTCGTCGACGAGGGGCAGCTTGCCGAGCCAGCGCGTCGTCCGCTCGAAGCCGATGACGGCGCCGAGCCAGTACAGCACCAGTGCGCCGAGGTAGGAGCCGAGGGTCGCGAGCAGCAGGACGAGCACGAGGTTCATCCGGCCGGCACCCGCCAGGAACCCGGCCAACGGCAGGATCACCTCGGACGGGATCGGCGGGAAGACCGTCTCGACGAAGAGCATCAACGCGACGCCCCACTCCCCCAGGGCGTCGATGAGCTGCAGCACGAGGCCGGAGAGCCCGCCCATCTCGGGGTCCGCGGCGGAGTCGCCGGCGGCGACGGTCATGGTGTGGGCAGGCGCAGCCACGGCAGTCGTCATCCCCCGATGGTGCCTGAGTGCCCTGTCAGGACCCGGCACGCAGCCTGGACGTCAGCCGAGTCCCATGTGCGTCGTCCGGACGTGGGTCAGGGAACGGGCGAGGGCGCCGCGGGCCACGGCGTCGCGGCCGACCGTCGACGGGACGATCTCGACGGGGTGCCGGAGCTGCGGCGTGACGATCTCGGTCAGGGCCTCGCAGAACACCGGGGCCGCCGGCAGGACCTCGCCCCCGACGACGACCACCTCGGGGTCGATCGTCGCGATGAGCTGCACGACCCCGGGCGCGACGTCCGCGGCGAGCGCCCGCACGGCCGCGGCGGCGTCCGGGTCGCCTTGCCCGGCCGACGCCATGACGGACTCGACGTCCGTACCGGGGGCGATCCGCGCCTCCAGTCGGGCGGGTGCGCCGGGCCAGCCGGTCGATGCCAGGCCGCCCATCTCGCCGGCCGCCCCGCGCGCACCGCGTGCGAGGGAGCCGTCGACCAGGTAGGCCGCGCCGATCTGGCGACCCATCACCAGGTACAGGCCGTCCTGCACGCCGCGGAAGCGTCCCCACATCGCCTCGGCGGTGGCGGCGAGCTTGGCGTCGTTGTCGAAGAACGTGGTGGCCGTGGGGAACAGGTCGCCGATCCGGCCGGGGACCCGTCGCTCGACCCACTGCGGGACCGCGACGGTGTAGTCGATCTCGCCGGAACGGTCCACGACGGCCGGGACCCCGAAGGTGGCGGCGAGGAGCCGTGACGGGTCGGTGCCCTCGACCAGACGACGGACGACGTCCTGCACGCTCTCCCACGCCTGCTCGGCGGAGGCGAGGTCGGTGTAGACCTCCTCGACCCGGGCGAGCTGCCGACCGCGGAGGTCCGAGCGGAGCCCCACGATGCCGTGCAGCCCGAGGTCGACCCCGAGCACCGACCCGGCCCCGGCGTCCGCGCGGAACCGCTTCGCGCGGCGACCCGCCTTGTTCGGCGTGGCGATCGCCTCGGCCTCGGTGACCCACCCCTCGTCGACGAGGTCGGCCAGCGCCGCCTCGACCGTGGGGCGTGACAGGCCCACGGTCTGCCCGAGCTCGGTGACGGTGTGCGAGCCGTCGTCACGGAAGAGCTCCGCGAGGAGCGCACGCGAGTTGATGAGTCGGAGCATCCCCGGTGTGCTGCCGACGACACCGTTCGGAAGCGTTGACACGGTCTCGTCCACGGCCATAGCCTCCATATTACGAAAGATCATTGAGGAATGGTGGACTCCGACATGCTCATCCCACGGCCGCGCCGCACCGAACCGGGTGCCGGCGCCTTCGCGATCACCCCGTCGACCCGCATCGCCGCAGACGCCGCGAGCGAGTCGGTCCGACTGTACCTGCAGCAGACCCTGCGGGGGTCGACCGGGCTGCCGGTGCGCGACGCCGACGACGCGGCCGGGGTCGACACCGCGCACACGGGCGTGATCGCACTCCGTGTCACCGACGACGACACGCTCCCCGCCGGACCGGCCGGTGACCGCTCCGAGTCGTTCCGGCTGCGGGCCACGGCCGACCGGGTCGAGATCACCGGCGGGGGCCCGGCGGGCGTCTTCTACGGCGTCCAGGCGCTCCTGCAGTCGCTGCCGGCTGACGTCTACCGCAAGGGCCGCGTCGGCACCGGCCCGTGGACGGTCCCGGCGGTCACCGTCGAGGACGCCCCCGCGTTCGCCTGGCGCGGCGTCATGCTCGACGTCGCCCGGCACTTCCGCACCAAGCACGAGGTCATGCGGGTGATCGACCAGCTCGCCGCGCACCGGCTCAACCGACTGCACTTCCACCTCACCGAGGACCAGGGGTGGCGCATCGAGATCCGGAAGTACCCGCGGCTGACCGAGGTCGGCTCGTGGCGGAAGGAGTCGCAGGTCGGGGCGCACGTGCCGGACGCCGACGGGGTGCTGCACCCGGCGGCGTTCGACGGTCGTCCGCACGGCGGCTACTACACGCAGGACGACATCCGCGAGATCGTCGCCTACGCGGCCGACCGGTTCGTCACCGTCGTCCCCGAGATCGAGACGCCCGGGCACGTCCGCGCCGCCCTCGCCGCCTACCCGTCGCTCGGCGTCTCGGGCGAGCCGATCGACGTCTGGACGGAGTGGGGCATCGCCGAGGACGTCCTCAACGCCGAGGAGTCCACGATCGCCTTCTTCCAGGACGTCCTCGACGAGGTCATCGCCCTGTTCCCCTCCGAGTACATCGGCGTCGGCGGCGACGAGTGCCCCAAGGTCCAGTGGGAGGACGACCCCCGCACGCAGGAACGCATCCGCGAGCTCGGCCTCGACGACGAGGAGCAGCTCCAGGCGTGGATCATCGGCCGGCTCGCCTCCCACGTCGAGTCGCACGGGCGGCGGGCGTTCGGGTGGGACGAGATCCTCGAGGGCGGCACGCTCTCGAAGTCCGCGACCGTGCTCTCGTGGCGCGGGCTCACCGGCGCCCGGACCGCGGCGAAGCGGGGCCACGACGTGATCTCCGCACCGGACGACCAGGTGTACCTCGACTACCGGCAGAGCGACCTCGAGACCGAGCCCATCCCGGTGTCGATCGTCCTGTCCGTCGACGACGTGTTCGCCTTCGACCCGGTGCCGGCGGACCTCACCGACGCCGAGCGCGCCCACGTGATCGGCGGCCAGGGCAACATGTGGACCGAGCACGTGGACACCGCCCGCAAGCTCGACTACCAGCTCTTCCCGCGGGTCGCCGCCCTCGCCGAGGCGCTCTGGTCGGCCGACGTCACCGGGCCGCGCGACGTCGCCGAGTTCCGGGGGCGGCTCGCCGAGCACCTCGCTCGGCTCGAGGCGATGGGGATCGAGTACCGGCACGACGCCGGGCCGTTCCCGTGGGAGCAGCGGCCGGGGGTGCCGGGGCGGCCGCACTCGCGCGAGGAGCGTGCGGCCTACATCGACGCCGTCACCGCGAACATCGCGGACTGAGGCCCGGCCGCCCGCGCAGGCGCGCTGGCGCGCGCTGGCGCGCGCTGCGTTTCGTGAGCAGAAACGGTCGGGTCCCGCCTGCCCACCCGACCATTCCTGCTCACGAAGTGCGGTGGTCGCGACCACGGATGGACGGG
Source organism: Curtobacterium sp. MCBA15_016 (assembly GCF_001865105.1). NCBI lineage: Bacteria > Bacillati > Actinomycetota > Actinomycetes > Micrococcales > Microbacteriaceae > Curtobacterium > Curtobacterium sp. MCBA15_016. Next base: position 108,326 of record NZ_MJGR01000002.1, on the reverse strand, counting down.
AGGCGCGGTGCCAGCCGGCCCCCCTCCCTCGCAGGCTCGGTCGGCGCGCCCCGCGCAACGCTTCGCGTTGCCGCTGAGCGGGGCGCGCCCGTCAATCAGGTGGTGACGACCACTACACGGCGACGGCCACGCGGTCGTCCGCCGTCTCGGACACGGCTGCGTCCGCCGCCGGCGCCCGCCGCACCCACTTCTTCAGCCCGACGAGCACGAGCGCCGACACCACGGTGCCCGCGAGGATCGCGACGATGAACATCGCCACGTCCCCGATCGCGAAGAACACGAAGATCCCACCGTGCGGCGCCCGCGAGGTCACGCCGGCAGCCATCGAGATCGCGCCCGTGACCGCGGCACCGACCATCGACGCCGGGATGACGCGCAGCGGGTCGGCGGCCGCGAACGGGATCGCACCCTCGGAGATGAACGAGGCACCGAGCAGCCACGCGGCCTTGCCGTTCTCGCGCTCGGGCTTCGTGAACCCCTTGCGGTAGAGCACGGTCGAGGCGAGCGCCAGGGCCAGCGGCGGGACCATGCCCGCGGCCATCACGGCCGCCATGATCTCGAACGGGACGACGTTCGTCGCGGATCCGGCGCCGAGGCCGGCGACCGCGAACGCGTACGCCACCTTGTTGACCGGGCCACCGAGGTCGAACGCCATCATCAGGCCGAGGATGATGCCGAGCAGGATCGCCGAGGCGCCGGACAGCGAGTTGAGGAACTCGGTCAGCTGGGTCATCAGCCAGGCGATGGGCCCGCCGAGCACGAGCAGCATGAGCCCCGAGGCGATGATCGACGCGAACAGCGGGATGATCACGACGGGCATCAGGCCACGCAGCCAACGCCAGGTCGGGATCCGGCCGATCCAGTAGGCGGCGGCACCGGCGATGAGACCACCGATCAGGCCACCGAGGAACCCGGCGTTCATGAAGACGGCGATCGAACCGGCGACGAAGCCGGGAGCGATGCCGGGTCGGTCGGCCATGGCGTAGGCGATGTACCCGGCGAGCGCTGCCACCAGGAACCCGAGCGACACGCCACCGATCTGGAACGCGGCGGCACCGAGGTAGTACGCCAGACCCTCCGGCGGCAGGTTCAGGAGCGTGTAGTTCGTCAGCGTGTAGACCGCGTTGTTCTGCCCCGAGTCACCGTGGGTCAGCGCGATGCCGTAGCCGGCGAGCAGGAAGCCGAGCGCGATGAGGAGCCCGCCGCCCGCGACGAACGGGATCATGTAGCTCACACCCGTGAGCAGCCAGCGCTTGAGCGCCTGCCCGAAGTGCTCGTCCTTGGCGGTGCTCGAGCCGGCCTCGGCCGCGTTGCCGTGCACGCGTGCGGCGTTGGGGTCGTCGGCGGCGCGGAGAGCCTCGGCGATCATCTTGTCCGGCTCGTCGACACCGCGCTTGACCGGGCCGGCCACGAGGGGCTTACCGGCGAAGCGGCCGCGGTCGCGGACGTCCACGTCGACCGCGAAGACGACGGCGTCGGCGCGGGCGATGAGGGCCGGGTCGAGCGGCTCGACCTGCGAGGACCCCTGCGTCTCGATGTGCATCTCGGCACCCGCGCGCTGGGCCGCGGCGACGAGGGCGTCGGCTGCCATGTAGGTGTGCGCGATGCCGGTCGGGCAGGCGGTGACGCCGACGAGCACCTTGCGTGCTCCGGCGGTGGACCCGGCCGCGTCGCCGTCCGCGGCGTGCGTGGCGGCGGCGGGTCGCGCCTCCTGGCCGGTGGCGGTCGTACTGGAGGCGCTGCTCGCGGTCCCGACGCCGGCCTGCGCGACCTCGCCGCTCACCTCGCGGTCGACGAGGTCCACGATCTCCTGCGGGGTGGCGGCGGCGCGGAGGGCGGCGGTGAAGTCCTCGCGGATGAGCGCACGGGCCAGGGTCGAGAGGACCGTGAGGTGGTCCTTGTCGGCCCCTTCGGGCACGGCGATCATGAAGACGATGTCGGCGTCGCCGTCCGGGGCGCCGAACGACACCGTCCGGGCGAGGCGGCTCATCGCCAGGGTCGGCTCGGAGACCGACGCGGACCGGGCGTGCGGGATCGCGATGCCACCGGGGACGCCGGTGCCGACGCTGGCCTCGCGCTTGATCGCGTCAGCGGCGAGGGACGCCCCGTCCGCCGCGCGGCCGGTCGCGGCGACGCGGTCGGCGAGGACGCGGATGACGTCGCTCGAGGTGGCGCCGAGGTCCTCGTCGAGACCGACGAGCTGGACGCTGATGAGGCGTGGACTCGTGTTGACGGACATGGGTTGCTCCTTTGCAATGGCGCTGGGGGCGCGGGTGCTGCGGGGTTGAGTGTGTGTGCGGGGGTGGGTCAGGCGGGTTCGGGCGCTCGCTCGAGCGCTCGGACCGCGATGCCCGACGGGTCGGTGTGGTCGAGGGCGGGGACGTCGCTGCCGGGGAGGGCGGCGGCTGCCGCTCCGGTGGCGACGGCCTGGGCGAGGCGCTGCTCGGGCGACTGCCCGGCGACCTCGGCGAGCAGGTAGCCGGCGAGGGAGGAGTCCCCCGCGCCGACGGTCGAGCGCGCCACGATCCGGGGTGCTGCGGCCGCGTAGCTCCCGTCCTCCGTCACGAGGACGGCTCCGGCGCTGCCGAGCGTGAGGAGCACGGTGCCGACGTTCTTCTCACGGAGGCGCTGCGCCGCGATCGCTGCCGCGTCGACGTCCCGCTCGAACTCGTCCGGGTCGCCGCCGACGACCTCGGCGAGCTCCTCGGCGTTCGGCTTCACGAGGTCGATCCGCTCGCCGGACTGCAGCAGCGCGGTGAAGGGCACGCCCGAGGAGTCGACCGCGATCCGGACGTCGTCGCCGTGGCGCTGCCGGACCGCTCGGACGAGGACCGCGAGGGCGTCGTCCGGCAGCCCCGGGGGCAGGGAGCCGGCGAGGACCACCCAGCGTGCGACGGGTCCGGTCGCGGTGGCACCGGCGGTGTCGGCGACGAGGGCCGCGAGGTCCTCGAGGCGACCCGCGAGCGACGGACCGGGCTCGTTGAGCTTCGTCGTCGTGCCGGTCGGCTCGGTCACCGTGACGTTCGAGCGGAGCGGTGCACCGATCGGGAGGGCCGCGGTCGGGATCCCGCGCGTCGCGAGGCCGAGCAGCACCGGGTCGAGCTCGTCGCCGGGCAGCACCGCCACGGTGTCGCCGCCGCTCGCGACGACGACCCTTGAGACGTTGACGCCCTTGCCGCCGGGCTCGGCCGTGGAGCGGGTGGCGCGCTGGACGGCGCCGCGCTGGAGTTCGCCGGCGAGCTCGATCGTGCGGTCGAGGCTCGGGTTCGGGGTGACCGTGACGATGCGGGTGCTCATGGCGCTGCGTGTCGTGTTCGTGTTCGTGTTCGTGGTCATGCGACGACCACCTCGACGTCGGCCTCGGCGAGCGCTCCGGCGAGGTCGGCCGGCGGCTCCTCGTCGGTGACGATCGTGTCGATCTCGTCGAGCCGGGCGAACCGCATGAGCGCCTCGACCCCGTGCTTCGCTGCGTCCGCGAGGACCACGCTGCGGCGGGCCGCGAGGACGTACGCCCCCTTCACCGCCGCCTCGTACTCGTCCGGTGTGCTCAGGCCGAAGCCCGCGGACAGGCCGTTCGTCCCGACGAAGGCGATGTCCGGACGCAGCGCGCCGATCTGCTCGACCGTGGCCGTCCCGACGGCGGCGCTCGTCACCCCGCGGACACGGCCGCCGAGCAGGTGCAGCTCGACGTGCTCGCTGTGCTGCAGGGTCGCGGCGATCGGGACCGAGTTCGTGATGACCGTGAGGGTCGCCCCGGCCGTCGCGGGCTCCCACCGGGCGAGCTCGGCGGCGACCGCGGCGCAGGTGGTGCCGGCGTCGAGGGCGATCGAGCCGGTGAAGGTCGGCGGGACGAGGCGCATCGCGGCCCGGGCGATGGCGGACTTGGCGGAGTTGTGCTGCCCCTCGCGCTCGGCGACGGAGAGTTCGACGACGCTCGATCGGCCGACCGGGACCGCTCCCCCGTGCACGCGGCGCAGGAGGCCGGCGGACTCGAGGGCGTCGAGGTCACGGCGGACGGTCTCGGTCGTGACGTCGAAGTGCTCGGCGAGGTCGGCCACGGACACGCGGCCGGCGTCCTGCAACGCTGCTGCGATCGCGTCGTGCCGCTCGGTTGCGTACATGCCCGAACTCCTTCGTTCCCGTGGGTTTCGAGAAGAGTACGTCCGGATGCCACACAAACGCAACCATGCTTGTCAGTATTTCAACATTTGATATGCTGTTATTATGCACGCACCTGCAGGCACCCATTGGCGGACGGACATCCAGGGCCTCCGCGCCGTCGCCGTGCTCGGCGTCGTGCTCTTCCACGCAGGTGTGCCGTGGCTGGACGGCGGCTACACCGGAGTCGACGTGTTCTTCGTCATCTCCGGGTTCCTCATCACCCAGAACCTCCTCCGGGAGCGCGCGGGCTCGGGCACCATCCGTCTCGGTCGGTTCTTCGTCGGGCGCCTGGTGCGCCTCGGCCCGGCGGCTGCGGCCACGGTGCTGTGCACGGTCCTCGCCGTCCACTTCCTCCTTCCGCCGCTCGACCGGACCGGCGCGCGGACGAGCGCCTGGGCCGCGCTGTTCGGGGCCGAGAACCTCAAGCTCGCCGCGACCGGCACGGACTACCTCGCCGCGCACGCACCGAGTCCGTTCCAGCAGTTCTGGTCGCTCGGCGTCGAGGAGCAGTTCTACGTCGGGTGGGCGCTCGTGCTCGCCCTCCTCTGCTCGGTCCCGGTGCTCCGCCGCGTCCTGCTGCCGATCGCCGTCCTCCTCTTCGTCCTGAGCTTCGTCACGATGATCGTGGTGAGCGACATCAGCGGCCCCTGGGCGTTCTTCGGCGTGCACACGCGGACGTGGGAACTCGGTGCGGGAGCGCTCACCGCGATCGTCGCTCGTTCCGGCCGCCGTCGGGCCAGCGGGGACGCACGACTCCCCCGCTGGGCGGGTCGTCTCGCCCGGCCCGTCGGGCTCCTCGCGATCGTGGTCTCGTACGTCGGGTTCGACGAAGCGACCCCCTTCCCCAGCGCTTGGACCCTACTCCCGGTCCTCGGAGCAGTCCTCGTGGTGGCACCGCTCCCGGCGGACCGCACGGCGGCGCTCCTCTCGACCGCCCCGCTGCGATGGCTCGGAGACCGCTCGTACTCCCTGTACCTGTGGCACTGGCCGGTCCTCCTGCTCCCGACCCTCGCCTGGGGGCGGCCGCTCCGTCCGTTCGAGGTGGTCGCGGCGTGCGCCGTCACCGTCGCGCTCGGCTGGAGCAGCCACCTGCTGCTCGAACGCTGGACCAGTCACTGGGCTCGGCGCACCCGACTCCGTCCGGTCGCGCTCGTTGCGGGAACCGTCGTCGTCGCTGCTGCAGTGGCGCCGCTCACCGCACTCCCGACGCTCCGCGGCGAAGTGGTGGCGAGTACGCCGTCACCCACCGACGTGCTCGGCGGGCCGCGATCACCCGCGGGCGTCCCAGCCAACCTGACGCCCGCCGTGGCATCCGCGGAGGACGACCTCCCGGCGCTCTACGCGGACGGCTGTCATGCAGAATCGACCGCCACCGCACCCACGTCCTGCACGTACGGCGACGACGACAGCAGCCGGACGATCGTGCTCTTGGGAGACTCCCACGCCGCACAGTGGTTCACGCCGGTCGTCGAAGCGGCCGATGCCTCGGGCGCACGTGTCGTACCGATGACGAAGTCCGCCTGCCCCGCGGCGAGCATCCCCGTGACCTCCGAAGCACTGGGCCGCGAGTACCGCGAGTGCGATCAGTGGCGAGCAGCCGCACTCGAGCGGATCGCCGAGCTGGAGCCGGACCTCGTCGTGCTGTCCAGTGCGGCCGCCGGCTACGAACCGACACGGATCGGCACCGGTTCGTTCGAGCGAGCATGGGAAGACGGACTCCGCCGGACGATGTCGACGATCACCGAGCGCACCGGCGCTCGGATCCTCCTCGTCCACGACACCCCTCGGTGGACGGAGAGCCCGAACCGATGTCTGTCCGGAGCGATCGACGACGTCGGCTCGTGCGCCCGCTCGCAGGTCGACCTGCACCGCCCGGAGATCGCCGAAGCCGAGCGTCGTGCCGTGAGCGCGGTGGGCGGCACCGCGGTCGACCCGTTCCCCTGGCTGTGCACAACGACGTGCTCCCCGGTGGTGTGGAACGTGCTCGCTTACCGTGACGCCGACCACATCACGGACACCGTCGCGACCGTGCTCACGCCGAGGGTCGCCGAGGCGATCGGCTCGGCGGGCTGAGCCTGCGTCAGCCCTTGACGGCCCCCGCGGTCATCCCGCTCACGAGCCGCCGCTGCACGATGAGGAAGAACATCACCACCGGGATCGAGAACAGCACACTCGCCGCCATGAGCCCGCCGAAGTCCGTCCCCTTGTTCGTCGAGAACCCCGCGAGCCACACCGGCAGCGTGTACATCCCCTGGTCCTTGAGCATCACGTAGGCCGTCAGGTAGTCGTTCCACGCAGCGATGAAGGCGAACACACTCGTGGCGATGACCCCCGGCATCACCAGCGGGAACAGCACGCTCCACAGGATCCGGAACGTCCCCGCACCGTCGACCTTCGCGGCTTCCTCGATCTCGACCGGCACCGCGACGAAGAACCCCCGCATGACCCAGATCGAGAACGGCAGCACGCTCGCGACGTAGGCGAGGATCAGCCCGATGTAGCTGTTGAGCAGCCCGAGCGACTGGAACGACAGGAACAGCGGGATGAGCAGAGCACCCGACGGGATCATCTGCACGAAGAGGATCGCCACGAGGATCGCCCGCCGGCCACGGAACCGGAAGCGCGACAGCGCCGCCGACGCCAGGAACCCGACGACGATCGACAGCAGCACGGCCGCCACGACCACGATCGCGGAGTTCCGCAGGTACACGAGGAACCCGTCCTGCGTCAGCGCCCGCGTGAAGTTCTCGAGCGTCGGCCGCAGCGGCAGCCAGATCGGCGTGAGGGTCGTCACTTCGTCCGACGGCTTGAACGCCGTGTTCACCATCCAGTAGATCGGGAACACCCAGACCAGGCAGAAGACCACCGCGATCGTGTTCGCCACGACCCGCGGCCTGCGTCGGCGCGCGCGCACCGGCGCGATCGGACCGGGCCTGGAGGCGCGACCCGCCCCCGTCACGTCCGGTTGCGTCTCGGAAGCGGTCGCCCCGGTGACACCGGGGGTGGTCGTCGTCGTCACAGGTCTTCCTCCCCGCTCCGGACGAGCCGGCGGATGTAGTAGCTGGTGAGCGCCCCGAGGATCAGCGTCGAGATGACGGCGATCGCCGCGCCCTGCCCGTACGCGTTCGACACGAAGGACTTCACGAACGTCCAGATGCCGAGGGTGAGCGTGGTGTCCTCGGGGCCACCCTTGGTGAGCAGCCAGATCTGGTTGAAGACGTTGAAGTCCCAGATCACCGAGAGGATCGTGACGAGCAGCAGCGTCGGCACGAGCGCCGGCAGGGTGATCGAGCGGTACATCGCCCACGCGGACGCCCCGTCGAGCGCCCCGGCCTCGTAGTACTCGGGCGCGATCTGGGACTGCGCGGCGTACAGCGTCAGCGCGACGAACGGCACCGCCTGCCAGATCACGAGCGAGAGCACGATCGTCAGCGCCTGCCCGGGGCTCGACGCCCAGTTGTCCTGCGTGTGGTCGCCGAACACCCCGAGTTGAGTGATGAGCCAGTTGAGCACGCCGTAGAAGGGCTGGAAGAGCCATTGCCAGACCAGGCTCGACGCGACGTTCGGCATCGCCCACGCCAGCACGAGCACGACACTCACGACCGTGCGCATGACGACACCGAGCCGGGTCAGCAGCTGGGACACCGCCATGCCGATGCCGATGGTCCCGATCACCATCGCGCCCGTGACGAGCACGGTGCGCAGCATGACCGGCCAGAAGCTGGCGTCGGTGAGGACGTTCGTGTAGTTCGTGAAGCCGGCGAACCCGGCCTGCCCGGTGAAGATCGCCCGCAGCCCGTAGTCCTGGAAGGAGATGACGACCAGGCGGACGAGCGGGTAGACGACGAGCGCGAGGAGCAGCAGCGCAGCCGGTGCGAGCAGGACCAGCGGCGCTCGTGACGAGGTGAGCGATCGACGTCCTGCGCGGCCGCCCGGCCCGGTGGGACCGCGACGCCCCGTCGACCCACGCCGGGTCCCCGGCTCGGCCTGCGCCGAACCGGGGACCCGCTCCGCAGTGGAGGTCATCGAACTACTGCTGCGCGTTGAGCGCGGTCGTGAGGTGCTCCGAGAAGCCCTCGGCTGCCTGCTTCGGCGTCTTCCGACCGGTGGCGACGTCCGCGAACATCGTCTGGAACGTCGAGTCGCCTTCGATCGTCGCCCAGCCCGGGGTCGCCGGCGTCGGACGGCTGGTGGAAGCGGCCGCGAAGTACGGCTTGTGGAGCTCGTCCACGTCACCGGCGACCGCGTCGAGCAGCTGCGTGGAGTTCGGCTCCCAGCCGTCGACCCCGAACACCTGGTCCTGCTGGAACTTCTTCGAGGTGAGGATCTTCGTGTAGTACAGCGCGAGGTCCTGGTTGGCGGACTTCGACGGGATGCCGAGGTCCGAGCCACCGAGGAACACCGGCTGCGTCTTGCCCGCGGTGCTCGACGGCATCGCGAAGGTGCCGATCTGGTCCTTGAGCTCGGGCTTCGCCGTGGTGATCGAACCGATCTCCCACGCGGACCCGAGGATCGCCGAGGTGTTGCCCTGTGCGAAGACGTCGGACTCGGCCGGCTTGTCGGTGTTGATGTCCTGCGTGGACTTCGCCGAGTACGAGTTCTGGAAGTCCTTCCACGCGGTGAGGCCCTTCACGGCGTCGGCGGAGTCGATCGCGCCCTTCCACTTGCCGTCCTTCTCGGTGGCGATCTGCCCACCGGCGTCCCACACCCACTGCAGCCCGCCGTACCAGTACTGCCCCGGCATGTAGAACGCCGAGAAGTCCGCTTGCGGGTTCTTCGCCTTGACCTTGTCGAGGTCGGCCGTGAGCTCGTCGTAGGACTTCGGGACGTCGGTCACCCCGGCGTCGGCCCACATCTTCTTGTTGTAGATCACCGCACGGTTGCCGGCGAAGAGCGGGGCGCCGTACAGCTTGCCGTCCACGGTCGCCGGGCCCTCGAGCCCGGAGAGCCACGTCTGCCCGTCGGCCAGCTCGTCCTTGTACGGCGAGAGGTCCATCAGGCCACCTGTCGCCGCGTACACCGGTACCTGCGTGTTGCCGAGGTCGACCACGTCCGGCGCGTCCTTCTGTGCGAGGGCCGTGGTGAGCTTCGTGGTGATGCCGTCCCACTGCTGGAGCTGCAGCTTCACCTTGGCGCCGGTGGCCTTGGTGAACTGCTTCTCGGCGACGTCGAGGATCTTCGGGCTGAGGTCGCCGTTCATGATCCAGACGGTGAGGGTCTTGCCCTTGCCATCGGGTGTGCCGATGGACTTCGTGCCGCCGTCGGAAGCTCCGTTGCTTCCGGCGGAGCACCCGGTGAGGGCGAGCGCGCCTGCGAGGGCGAGCGCACCGAGTGCGGCGAAACGCGTGCGTGTCACGTTGACTCCCTTGGTCCGACCTTTATGAAAGGACGTTGCGTAATGGTGAGTAAAGACCCATCACGCGGGGATGTCAACCACGAACCGGCAGGCTGTGGACAATCGCGATCCGCATGTTTCCGGGGGATCACGGATGTGGAACGGATGATCGACGGCGCTTGACGAACTGGTCATGACCAGGCATGATCAGCACCCGCGCTCAGGCGTCGAACGGCACCTCGCCGTGCTTGCTCACACCCGCACGCTGCCGGTGGGCCAGGTGCCCACCGAGGTACCCGCCGACGCCGACGACCGCGAGCCCCGCGAACCCGAGGAGCTTGCCTGCCCCGTGGTTCCCGGACTTCCGTTGCATCCACGACAGCCCGTACAGCGAGATGCCCACCCAGTTCACGGCCTGGTGCACCCAACCGGTGCGGAGTTGCTCACGATCGAGCTCCGACCAGTCGACGTAGCCGGCCACCGAGGCGCTGCCCGACGACACCAGCCCCACACCGACGAGGGTCTTCGCCGCCCGCGCGTTCCCCTTCCCGCCGATCAGGTCGAGCACCGCCGCCGAGATCCACGCACCCAGCGGTACCTGCACCATGAGCGGGTGCAGCGGGTGCCCGAACGGCACGCCGTGGAGCAGCTGGCGCAGTGCCTTCGGCTTCGCGAGGGCGTTCACCACGGAACGATCGATGTCGACAGCCTTGTCGAGCACGCTCGCGTGCTCGACGGCGTCGGTGAGGCGACGGAACGCTCGGATCCCAGGCATGCCCTGGACGGTAGGCCTGGAGGCGCGGTACCGGTCCCAGGAACCGGCACCGCACCTCCAGGCCGTCACGTCCAGTGCGCCGCCTACTCCTCGACGATCTCCGCGAGTTCGAACGGCTCCACCGTCAGCTCATCGCCGCCTGCGGCGACGTCGACGCGGACGGTGTCCCCGTCACGCACGTCACCGGCGAGGATCGCCCGCGCCAACCGGTCGTCGATCTGCCGCTGCATGAGCCGACGGAGCGGACGCGCTCCGTACACCGGGTCGTACCCGCGCTCGGCGAGCCAGGCCCGGGCGTCCGGGGTGACGGCCAGCTCCAGTCGGCGGTCGGTCAGCCGGCGTGCGAGCCGGTCGACGTAGAGCGACACGATCTGGCCGAGGTCCTCTTGCGTGAGCGCCTGGAACACCACGATGTCGTCGAGTCGGTTGATGAACTCGGGGCGGAAGGCCTGCTGGACGAGCTCGCGGACAGCCTCCTCGCGCTGCACGTCGGTGATCGACTGGTCGGTCATGAACTGCGACCCGAGGTTCGACGTCAGGATGAGGATCGTGTTCCGGAAGTCCACCGTCCGGCCCTGGCCGTCGGTCAGGCGGCCGTCGTCGAGGACCTGCAGGAGCACGTCGAAGACCTCGGGGTGGGCTTTCTCGATCTCGTCGAGCAGCACCACGGAGTACGGGCGACGCCGGACGGTCTCGGTGAGCTGCCCGCCGGCCTCGTAGCCGACGTACCCGGGCGGGGCGCCGATGAGCCGCGCGACCGAGTGCTTCTCGCCGTACTCGCTCATGTCGATCCGGACGAGTGCCTTCTCGTCGTCGAACAGGAACTCGGCGAGCGCCTTGGCCAGCTCGGTCTTGCCGACGCCGGTGGGGCCCAGGAACAGGAACGAGCCCGTCGGACGGTCCGGGTCGGAGATGCCCGCGCGGGTGCGACGGACCGCTTCCGACACGGTCGAGACGGCGGAGCGCTGCCCGATGATCCGGCGGCCGAGTTCGTTCTCGAGGTGCAGGAGCTTCTCGGTCTCGCCCTGCAGCAGGCGCCCGAGGGGAATGCCCGTCCACTGCGCGATTACGGCGGCGATGTCCTCGTCGGTGACGCTGTCGTTCACCATCCGGTCGGCCTGCTCAGCTTGTTCGGCGGCGGCGAGCTCGGCCTCGATCCGGGGCTTCTCGCTGTACTCGATGCGCGACACGAGTTCGTAGTCGGCCTCGCGCTGTGCCCGCTGCGAGCGCATGTTGAGGTCGTCGAGCTGCTGCTTCAGTTCACCGATGCGGTTGAGGCTGGCGCGTTCGGCCTGCCACCGCTGCTCGAGTTCGCCGAGCAGGGTCTCGCGGCTCGCGAGCTCGGCCCGCAGCGTCTCCAGCCGAGCCTTCGACGCGTCGTCCTTCTCCTGCTTCAGCGCGAACTCCTCGACGCGCAACCGGTCCACGGTGCGCTTGAGCTCGTCGATCTCGACCGGGCTCGAGTCGATCTCCATCCGGAGCCGGCTCGCGGCTTCGTCGATGAGGTCGATCGCCTTGTCGGGCAGCTGCCGCCCGGAGATGTACCGGTTCGACAGGCTCGACGCGGCCACGAGCGCGGAGTCGTTGATCGTGACCTTGTGGTGCGCCTCGTAGCGCTCCTTGAGGCCGCGGAGGATCGCCACGGTGTCCTCGACGCTGGGCTCCCCCACGAAGACCTGCTGGAAGCGCCGCTCAAGGGCGGCGTCCTTCTCGATGTACTCGCGGTACTCGTCGAGCGTCGTCGCGCCGATGAGCCGGAGTTCACCGCGCGCGAGCATCGGCTTGAGCATGTTCGACGCGGCCACGGACCCTTCGCCCCCACCGGCGCCCATGAGGGTGTGCAGCTCGTCGATGAACGTGATGACCTGCCCGTCAGAGTCGTTGATCTCCTTGAGCACGGCCTTGAGCCGCTCCTCGAACTCGCCGCGGTACTTCGCGCCGGCGATGAGGGCGGACATGTCGAGCGACACGAGCCGCTTGTCCTTGAGGGAGTCGGCGACGTCACCCGCGACGATCCGCTGGGCGAGTCCTTCGACGACGGCCGTCTTGCCGACGCCGGGTTCCCCGATGAGCACGGGGTTGTTCTTGGTGCGACGCGTCAGCACCTGGGAGACGCGCCGGATCTCGGCGTCCCGCCCGATCACCGGGTCGAGCTTGCCGTTGCGGGCGATCGCCGTGAGGTCGACGCCGTACTGCTCGAGGGCGGTCTTCTGTCGCTCTTGCGAGTCAGGAGCGCCCTGGAGGTTCGCCATGCGTTCCGTCCTTTCGTTGCGGTGGTCCTGTAGTTGAGTCTACTCCACTCAACTTGCGTTCGCAGCGGGAGATTCCCGCCGCGGGTTCCGGATGCCGACGGCACTCACGAGTGCGCCGGCGAGGAGCAGCAGCGCCATCACGACCATCGCGCGGTGCAGTCCCTCGACGCTCACGGCACCGCCGAGGACGATCCCGGCGAGCGCGACCATGACGAGCCCGGCGATCCGCGCGATCGCGTTGTTGACGGCCGAGCCCGCACCCGCCTCCGACTGCGGGACCGACCCGAGGACCGCACTCGTCAGCGGCGTCACCATCAACGCGATCCCCGCTCCGACGAGCACCAGACCGGGGAGCACCGACCACCAGTACCCGATCGGCTCGTCACCGGCGAAGAGCAGCAGGAGCGCCCCGACCGCGGCGATCGCGGGACCGGCGGCCATGAACCACCGCGGACCCCAGCGGCCGGCCAACGACCCGACCGTGGTGGAGAGGAGCAGGAGCATCACGGTCGGGGGCAGCGTCGCGAGGCCGGCGAGCCAGGCCGGGAACCGCCAGACCTCTTGCAGGAACAGCGTCACGACGAAGAACACCATCCCGAGGGCCCCGTAGATCGACAGCGTCGCGAGGTTGCCGACGGTGAAGTTCCGCGCACGGAAGAGCTCGAGCGGGACCAGGGGTGCACCGTGCCTGCGGGTGACGCGGAGCTCCCACGGCACGAACGCCACGAGCGCTGCCCCGCCGAGCACCAGCGCGGCGAGGACGACCGGCGCGCCCCACCCGAGACGCTCCTGCTCGATCAACCCGAGGACGACACCACCGACGCCCACGACCGCCAGCACGGCGCCGACCACGTCCACGTGCGCCCGCGGCCCCACCCGGACGTCCGCCGAGATCCGCGACACGAGCGGGATCGTCACCGCGATCGGCACGGCCGTCAGCACGAAGATCCACCGCCAGCCGATGCCGTCCACGACGAGGCCGCCGACGACCGGCCCGAGGATCGTCGCCGCGCTCGACCACGCCGTCCACGTGCCGATCGCCTTCGCCTGCGCCGCACCGCGGAACGCCGCCACGATGAGCGCGAGGGCACTCGGGGTCACGAGCGCACCACCGACGCCCTGCAGCGCCCGGGCGACGATGAGGACCTCGCCCGTGGGGGCGATCGCGCACACGATCGAGGCGATCCCGAAGACCACGAGGCCCCACGTGATGATGCGGACGCGGCCGAACAGGTCGGACAGACTGCCGGCCACGAGGATGAGCGAACCGAGCGTCACGAGGTACGCGTCCACCGTCCACTGCTGCACGACCAGTCCCCCGCCGAGTTCGTCGCGGATGGCGGGGAGCGCCACGTTCACGACGCTCGAGTCGAGTCCCACGACGAAGGACGACAGGATCGCGACGACGAGCACGACACGGCGGTCGTCGCGGAGCGGGGCCGTGGCCGCCGGGGCTGGGGTCGTCATGTGCCCATCCTCCGCCACCGCGCGCGGTCCCGCCTGCCCCCGGGAGGACCTGTGGACAACTCGCCGGACACGACGAAGCCCCCGCGACCGATGGGGTCGCGGGGGCTGCCGACAGGACGGGGCTGGGGTCCTAGTTCCTGGAGTCCGAGTTCGGCTGGACCGACGGGCCGGGGTTGACGACCGGCTGCGGAGCCGGCTCGGCCGCGGTGTTCGTCACGGTCGTGGTCTGCACGCCGGGGTCGGTGCCCTTGGCCTTCTTCTCGTCGTCGCCCATCTCCTTCTTGAAGATGTTGATCGACTGCCCGAGGCCCTTGGCGAGTGCCGGGAGCTTGGTCGCACCGAACAGCAGGATGACGATCCCGAGGATGATCAGCAGGTGTACGCCACCGAGGTTTCCGAGCATCATGACTCCTTGAATCTGGATCTGGTCGCCGTCTCCGAGTCACCGTCGACGCGTGCGGCGGAAGTCCGTCGTGCACCCATCGTAACTCGCACCGGTCGGGAAACCCAGGCCGGGCACCCGAACGGACACCGTTCGCACAGGCAGCACCCCCGGACTGCCGTTGCAGCCCGGGGGTGCGCGTGCCGGTCGCGGGTCAGGCGCGACCGGGTCAGTAGGCGCCTCGGGAGCGCAGCACGGACGGGATGGTCCGGGCGAGGATGACGACGTCGTGGACGAAGGACCAGTTCTCGACGTAGTGCAGGTCGAGTCGGACACCGTCGGCCCAGTCGAGGTCCGAGCGGCCGCTCACCTGCCAGAGCCCGGTGATGCCCGGGGTCACGAGCAGCCGACGGTCGGCGAAGTCCTCGTACAGGGCGACCTCGCGCGGGAGGGCGGGTCGGGGGCCCACCAGGCTCATCGAACCGGTCAGGACGTTCCACAGCTGCGGCAGCTCGTCGAGGGACGTCCGACGCAGGAACGCACCGGCCCGGGTGATGCGCGGGTCGTGCTTCATCTTGAAGAGCGGCCCCGCGCCCTCGTTCTCCTGCTCGAGCGCGGCCATCCGGGCTTCGGCGTCGACGCACATCGTACGGAACTTGAGGATCGGGAACTCCCGCCCGTCGCGCCCCACGCGGGTCTGGCGGAAGAACACGGGGCCACGGTCGTCCGCGCGGATGACCAGGGCGATGACGGCGAACACCGGCGCGAGGAGCAGCAGACCGATGCCGGCGCCGACGACGTCGAGCGTCCGCTTGCCGATCCGCCGCCGGTAGTCGGGCGTCTCGACGTGCATGAGCGGCAGGCCGTCGACGGGTCGTTCGTGCACCCGGCCGGCGGCGATGTCCGCCAGCGGCGAGGAGACCACGAGTTCGACGCCGTGCGCTTCCAGTTGCCATCCGAGCCGCCGGAGTCGCTCGTGCCCGCCCCGGATCGCGCCGGCGACCACCACGGCGGCCACCGGTTCGCTCTGGGCCCGGTCGAGGACGGCGTCGACCCCGTCGATCACCGGGACGCTCGTGTCCCCGAGCGGTACCCGGGACCCGGCCCGGACGCAGTCGGAGATGATCGCCCGGACGCGGTACCCCGCGGCGGGGGTGGCCGCGATGCGCCGTCCGACGTAGGTCACGTCGTCGAGGTCGCCGACGAGCAGGACGTCCTGCAGCCCCTCGCCCCGGCAGCGACGTCGAGCGAGCACGGTCCGGACGGCCTTCCGACCGATCGCGAGGAGGAGCAGCCCGAGCGGGAACGCGATGGCGACGTAGCCACGGGCGAGGTCGACCTGGACGGCGTACGCGACCCCGGCCACCGTCGCGACGGTGACGAGGCTCGCGGTGATGAGTCGCCGGAACTCGTCGCCGCCGACGCCGACGATGCGCGGGTCTCGGCTGCGGGACACCGTGAGCAGGACCATCCAGGCCACGATCATCACGGGGGCGACCACGAACTCGGTCCACCCGGCAGCGCTCGAACCCGCGGGGAGCTCACCGGGGAACCGGACCACGTGGGCGACGGCGAACGCGACGAGCAACAACCCCAGGTCGAGCCCCGCCAGGCCGAAGCCCGTCGCACGGCTGCGGCGGGTCCGGCTGCGGGTCGGACGCCCGACGACCTCGACGGAACGGGACACCGCGCTCAGCGGTCGCATCGCGAGTGACATCGGGAGCCCTCCAGTCGGCCACCGGCCGGGGGGACCGACCGGGTGCCGCCGTCATGCGAGAGGACGGAACGGCACTCCGATCAGAATATCACGCTGGAGTTCTGCATATCAATGGTCGAGCACGTCCGCGAGCGTCCACGCCACGGGAGCCGCAGTGAGCGCCGGGATGTCCGCCTCGGTCACGCCGCGCAGTCGGTAGGCGACCCGCTCCCCCGGCAGCAGGGTCATGAACCCGCGGTCGACCGTGCCCCCGGGTGCGACCCGGTCGGGCTGGAAGAGGAGGTCCCGCACGAGGCCCTCCGCCTCGACGACGAGGTCGAGGCCGTCGCCGTCGGGAGCCGCGGTGAAGGCGGTCCGGTAGCGTGCCGGCTCCCAGCGCATGTCCTTGTCGGGTCCCGGGGTCCACACCGCCCGTCGCCAGTCCATGTCCGCGACGACGAGCTCGTTCGTCGGGTCGTCCACCACGCCGACCGACTCCGGCAGTGCCACCACGGCGACACCGGCGGCGGACAGGCGGACGGGGAGCGACGCTTCCGCGAGGACCGTCCCCGCGAGGGTGACCCGCCGCACGCGGACGACGCTGTCGTGCCCCGTGCGGGTCGAGCGGACGGCGACCTCGATGGGCGCGTTGCCGAACGACCCGGGCGACACCCCGAGCGAGAGCGTGTCCGCCAGGTCGCCCAGATCGGCCGTCTCACCGACGGAGGCCGACGTGGTCGGGCGATCCGCGCCTCCTGGCTGCCCCGACGGCTCGCCCGCAGAACCGGACGCGCCCGCCGGACCGGACGCGCCCGCCGGACCCGACCCGACCACCGGACCGGACCCGCCCGCCGGACCGGACCCGACCGCAGTCGCGACCGAGGACACCGGACGGATCGTCAGCAGCACGTCGTCGTAGAGCCGCCGCAGCTCGTGCGCCAGCGGCTTCAGCCGCCCGGCCGAGTCGATCGCCGACCACGACGAGACCGGCCAGAGGTCGTTCAGCTGCCACACGACGACGCCGGTGTTCCGGGGCCAGTGCGTCCGCCAGTGCTCGACGCCCGTCGCGATGGCGCGCGCCTGCTGCAGCTGCGTCAGGTAGTGCCACCGGTCGAACTCGGCCGGCGCCACGGAGCCGAACCGCGGCTCGAGGCCCCGCGCGAGCTTCCCCATGCCGTCCGCGGCCTTCTGGTGGTGGACGACACCGGGCGAGTCCACCGCGAGCGGCGAGTCCCGCACCGCGTCGCGCAGCGTGCGCCACGCGGGCGGTGCCTGCCAGCCGAACTCCGAGACGAAGCGCGGCACCGAGTCGCGGTAGGCCGTGTCCGGGAGACGGTTCCAGACGTCCCACGAGTGGTGCGTCTCGTGGTCGACGTCGTTCGCGGGGAGCGACTCGGAGCCCGACCACGGCGAGGCGACCGTGTAGAAGCGGGAGGGGTCGACCGCGTCGACGATCGTCGGCAGCAGGTCGAGGTAGTAGTCCAGGCCCCAGCCGCGGCCCTCGAGCGAGGCCTCCCAGCCGTCGACCTCGTGCAGCCAGATGTTCTCGTTGTTGCCGTTCCAGAGCACGAGCGAGGGGTGCCGTGCGAGCCGGGCGACGTTGTCCCGGGCCTCGGCGATGACCTCGCTGCGGATCGGCTCGCCCTCGGGGTAGGCCGAGCAGGCGAACGGGAAGTCCTGCCAGACGAGCAGTCCGAGCTCGTCGCAGACCTCGTAGAAGTCGTTCGACTCGTAGACCCCGCCGCCCCAGACCCGCACGAGGTTGACGTTGAGGTCGGCTGCCGCGCGTAGACGGTCCTCGACCCGGTCGCGCGACACCCGCGAGACGATGACGTCGTCCGGGATCCAGTTCACGCCGCGGACGTCGATGAGCGTGCCGTTGACGTGGACGTTGAACGGCTTGCCGATGCTGTCGGACGTCGTCTCGATGCGCGTCGAGCGGAAACCGGTGCGGAACGTCGAGCGGTCGAGGACCTCGCCGTCGACCGTCTGCAGCTCGACCACGACGTCGTACAGGTCCTGCGCGCCGTAGCCACGCGGCCACCACCGCTGGACCTCCGGCACCCGCACGGTGACCACGGTCTCGTCGTCGCGCGGGGTCAGCTGTGCGCGGGAGCGCTGGCGGGTGGTGCCGCCCTCGGCCGTCGCTCCGCTGACCGTCACGACGAGCACGAGGTCGTCGTCCTCGCCATCCTGGTCGAGGTCGTTCAGCCCGGAGCGCTCGACGGTGATGTGCGCGTCCAGCACGCCCTCGCCCGCCTCGACGTCGACCAGGGGCCGGACGTCGCGCAGCCTGGCGGTCGACCAGCGCTCGATCGCGACCGGTCGCCACGGACCGCTCGTGACCGCCGTCAGCCCCCAGTCCCACCCGAAGTTCGACGCCATCTTGCGGATGTAGGGGAACGGTTCGTCGTAGGGCCCGGGCATGCTGCCGGCCTTCGCCGCGACGCGTCCCGCCTCGCGGTAGGGCGACTCGAACAGGAGCTCGAGCGTCTTCTCCCCGCGGCCGACGCCGCCGGTGCTGTCTCGAGCGTCGAACCGGTAGCGGCGGTGCATGTTCCGCGTCGTCCCCACCACGACGCCGTCCAGGCTGAGCTCGGCGACGGTGTCGAGCCCGTCGCACACGAGGTCCACGCGCTCGAAGCCCCGCGGGTCGACGTCGACGGAGCGCTGGTAGGACCAGTCGGCCCGGCCGACCCACTTGGCGCCGTCCTCGTTCCGGTCGAACGTGGGGTCCGCCAGCAGCCCCTCGCGCTCGAGGTCGGTGTGGACCTGCCCCGGCACGGTGGCGCCGATGGTCCGGCCCACGACGTCGGCCGGCGCGCCTGCTGGCGGCGCCTCACCCGCCATGGTCACGGTCCAGCCGTCGCGGAGTTCCTCGCGTTCGAGGGTCATGCGGGTCCTTCTCTTCGGCGGACGGGTTGGTGTCCGCTGCGGTCGGGACGCCGGCCGGGGGCCCGCCTCGTGGCCGGGTTCTCGGCCGGGAGGCGCGGCACCGGTTGCCCGGGCGTCGTCGCGTCGCGCGCGCGGAACGCTGGTGCGGTCGCGCGTCGGGGTGCTCGGCGATGCTAGTACGGCGACCTTGCAGGACTGCGAGTGGCAGGCTGGAAGACGTGATCAGTGTTGCACTCGCCACCGCCCTGCGCGACGCCGGCCTGCGGTGGCACCCGACGACCGGTGACCGGTTCGTGATCGACAAGCCGGGTGTCGACGACGACGTCTACACGGTGTCCGAGATGACCGTGGAGCGGCACGACTACCCCTCGGGGACGGTGCTCGGGTTCAACGGGACGACCGAGTGGGCGCTCGACTCGGTCGACGCCGCGGAGTCCCTCTGGCTCCCGCGCGAGGACCAGCTGCGTGGGCTGCTCGGGCCGGCGTTCGTGTCCCTGTCAGCGGGGTTCACGGTGGTCGCGACCGTCGACGGCGCTGATCGTTCCTTCACCTCCGACGACGCTGCGGAGGCGTACGGGCTGGCCCTGCAGGCGTACATCACGGCGGCGCTGGCGTAGCGGGGTACGCCGGGCGGCGACGGCTCGCCCGGGCTGAACGTTGCCGGAATGCCTGCTGGGTGGCCTTTGGTTGACTCGGACCATGACCGTTCCGAACATCACCCTGAACGACGGCAAGACCATCCCGCAGCTCGGCTTCGGCGTCTTCCAGATCGACCCCTCCGAGACGAAGGAAGCGACGCTCGCGGCGCTCGAGGTCGGCTACCGCCACATCGACACCGCCGAGATGTACGGCAACGAGAAGGAGGTCGGCGAGGCCATCGCTTCGTCGGGCATCCCGCGCGAGGAGATCTTCGTCACGTCGAAGCTCAACAACGGCTTCCACGACCCCGAGGCAGCGCTGGAGAACGGCAAGAAGTCGGCCGACCTGCTCGGCGGCTACACCGACCTCTTCCTCATCCACTGGCCGCTGCCCACCGTGTCGGACTTCGTGCCGACGTGGAAGGCGATGGAGGAGCTCTACCGCGGCGGCACCGCCCGCTCGATCGGCGTGAGCAACTTCCAGGCCCACCACCTCAACCGCCTCGCCGCCGAGACCACGATCACCCCGGCCGTGAACCAGATCGAGGTGCACCCGTACCTCACGCAGGACGAGCTCCGCGCCTACGACCGCGAGCACGGCATCGCGACCGAGGCCTGGTCGCCCATCGCGCAGGGCCTCGTGCTCGACGACGAGACGATCACCCGCATCGCCGGCAACGTCGGCAAGTCCGCGGCGCAGGTCGTCCTCCGCTGGCACATCCAGCGCGGCGACATCGTCTTCCCGAAGTCGGTCACCCGTGCCCGCGTCGACGAGAACTTCGCGATCTTCGACTTCGAGCTCTCCGACGAGGACATGACGGCGATCTCGTCGCTCGACAAGGGGCACCGGACGGGTCCGGACCCGGACACGTTCGACTACGTCCCGGCCTGATTCGGTCACCGCGTGAGGAAGGCCCCCGTCACCTGTTGGTGGCGGGGGCCTTCCTCGTCTTCAGTTGTGCTTGCTGGTGATCAGCGAAGGGTGAGTCGAACCGTCTCCGACTCGGCCGCGATGGCGCCCTGCTTGTGGTACACGACGAAGTCGTGCGTACCCGCGCCGATCGCAGTGGTCTGCAGCGTCCAGGTGCCGTTCTCGACCGTGGCGGTGCCACGGGACTTCCCGTTCACGAACACGGAAACCGTGGTGCCCTCCTTGCCGACGCCGGTGAACGTCACCGGCCCCGCGGCGACGGTGTCACCGTTCGCCGGGGACTCGATCGCGAAGTCGGCCGCCGGCGCCTGCACGATCAGGTTCAGGCGCACCTGCTGCGCCTGGGACCCACCGACCGGCTTGTGGAACACGGTGACCTCCTGCTCGCCGTAGTTCAGCGTGCCCGTCAGCGACCACTTGCCCTTGCTGTCGACCAGGCCCTCGGCGAGGGTCGCGTTGCCCTTCTTGATGACGACCTTGCCGCCACCGGCACCCTGGCCGGTGAACGTGACCGACTTGTCCGCGGTCTCGACCACCGAGTCGTTCGCCGGCGAGGTCACCTCGAACGGCAGCACGACCGAGCCGTCCGTGACCGTGACGGTCAGCGGGCTCGACACTGCCGACGAACCGGGCATCTTCTTGTAGTACGCGGTCAGGTTGTGCTTGTTGAAGCTCAGCTCACCGGTGAAGGCCCACTTGCCGTCAGCGCCGACCTCGGCCGTCCCGACGGTATTCGTGCCCTTCTTAATCGTCACGACACCGCCCGTAGTGCCCGTGCCCTCGAACGAGACCTGGTTGTCCGGTGCGGTCACGGTCGAGTTGTGCTTCGGGGCAGTGATCTCGAACGGAGCGTTCTGCTCGTTGTTGGTCACCGTGATGTGCAGCGGCACCTTGTTGGTCACCGCACCCGTTGGGATCTTCTTGTAGTAGACCTCGAGGTCGTACTCGGTGTACGCCATGAGCGACGTGAAGGACCACTTGCCGTCCGCGTCCACGATCGCAGAACCGATGGGCTTGTTGCCGTTCAGGACGGACACCTTGCCGCCCGGGTTCCCCAGACCGGTAAAGGTCACCGACTTGTCGGCGGTGCGGATCACGTCGTTGTTCTGCGGGCTCGTCAGCTCGAACCCGGTCGCAACGACGCGGATGTCCTTCGACACCGCGTCCACACGCTCACCGCCCACGTACTGCACGAACTCGACCGTGTTCGCGCCAGCCTTCAGGCCCGACACGCGCCCGCTCCACGAACCATCCGCGGCAGCGGTCGCGACGACCGTGCTCCCGACACGGATCTGCGCACCAGCAGTCGCCGTGCCCGACACCAGCGCCGTCCGCGCATCGTTGTCGACCGAGTCAACGTTCACCGAGAGGGCGTCGTTCGCCGACTCGCCCGGGTTGACCACGACCGTCGAAGTCGTCGTGTTCGCACCCTTCGACTTCTGCGTGGCCCCGATCGTGTTTTCACCCTTGCGGATGTTCACGGCCTTGGTCCACGTGCCGTTGTCCTTCACCGTCACGGGCGCGACGTCCGTACCGTTCACCACGACGGTGACCTCGGAACCAGCCTCACCCTTGCCCTCGACCGTGATCGGCGAGTCTGACACCTCGGACTGGTCCGCGGGCGAAGTGATCGAGACCTGCGAATACTGCAGTGCGGCGGATCCGACAGCTGAAACATTTCCGGCGACGTTCTGCGTAGCGGTGAAAGTCAGTCGCTCGCCGCTGTTGGGTGCCGCGACTTTGTACGTGAAGAGCCCCTTTGTATCGGCGTTACCGGAGGCGACAACTGCACCCTTATGCAAAACTTCGATTTTCGCATTCGCGCGGCCTCGCACCTCAATGCGAGCCAACTCCTCGCGATCGTCCAGAAAGACCCCAGTAACGGTGGGTGCAGACGGCACATCGAGCGCCGAAATGTAGATGCTACTCCCTGCAGTCGCGTGATAACCCGGGCCAGCTGCGCTTCCATTAGGGGCCAACCCGAGCGTACGACCACCCGAAATCAGGTATCCACCCGAAGTGCGCCACTCGTTCTTGACATCACACGTGCCCCAAACCCAGTGTCCGTGAGACCAAGTCGACAGGCACGAGTTGCCTGCTCGAACAGTTCCAACCTCACCTTCCGCAGGTACCGTCGCAAGGACTCCCGCATTCGGCGAGAGAGATGCCGTTGCATTAATCCACTGCGTGTTGTTGGACCACCAGGTGAAGTTTGTGCCGGTGATTGAGCCGTTTGGCCCCTGCAGCCGCACGGTCTTTGTTCGGGGCGTGACCTGACTCGTACCCTCTTGGGAATGTAGCTGGACGCCTTCTCCAGTAGATGCCGACGCCGCCGTTGCACCGAGGGGAGCGAAAGCGAGGCCGGAGGCGAGGGTCGCGACGGCGAGGGCACTGGCACCCAGGCCCTTCGCGATGCGCTTCTTCTTGCTTGACATGGTGTGGTCCCTTTCGAGGGATCGGGCCGCGCGCTCTCGTTCGGGACGATCGGGTCGCCCGCGGCTCGCGGTCATCGTGGTCGCGGGACACCCCGCTGCCATACCAAAATATCAAACACTGACGTGAAATACAACACTGTGCGATGAGATCACCTTGAGCCATTCGGACGCAACTTTCAGCTCCCGGAGTTGACGTGCCTCCAGTCCTGAGTAGAGTTGAGTCCATCGGACGCAAGTCCAACGACTTCGGCAGTACCCGCACCAACAGAAGGAGCACCCACACATGGGACGTGCAGTAGGCATCGACCTCGGAACCACCAACTCGGTCGTCAGCGTGCTCGAGGGTGGTGAGCCCACGGTCATCGCCAACGCCGAGGGCATGCGCACCACGCCGTCGATCGTCGCCTTCACGAAGGACGGCGAGGTGCTGGTCGGCGAGACCGCCAAGCGCCAGGCCGTGACGAACGTCGACCGGACGATCGCGAGTGTCAAGCGCCACATCGGCACCGACTGGACGACGGACATCGACGGCAAGAAGTACACGCCGCAGGAGATCTCGGCCCGCATCCTGGGCAAGCTCAAGCGCGACGCCGAGCAGTACCTCGGTGAAGACGTCACCGACGCGGTCATCACCGTGCCCGCGTACTTCAACGACGCCGAGCGCCAGGCCACCAAGGACGCCGGTGAGATCGCCGGGCTCAACGTCCTCCGCATCATCAACGAGCCGACCGCCGCTGCTCTGGCGTACGGCCTCGACAAGGGCAAGGAAGACGAGCTCATCCTGGTCTTCGACCTCGGTGGTGGCACGTTCGACGTCTCCCTGCTCGAGGTGGGCAAGGACGACGACTTCTCCACGATCCAGGTCCGTGCGACCTCCGGTGACAACCGCCTCGGTGGTGACGACTGGGACCAGCGCATCGTCGACTACCTCGTGAAGAAGTTCAAGGACGAGCACGGCGTCGACCTCTCGACGGACAAGATCGCCAAGCAGCGCCTCAAGGAAGCCGCCGAGCAGGCGAAGAAGGAACTGTCGTCGCAGATGTCGGCGAGCATCCAGCTCCCGTACCTGACGCTGACGGCCGACGGTCCGCTCAACCTCGACGAGACCATCTCGCGCGCCCAGTTCGAGCAGATGACCTCCGACCTGCTCGACCGCACGAAGAAGCCGTTCAACGACGTCATCAAGGAAGCCGGTGTCTCCGTCAACGACATCGCGCACGTGGTGCTCGTCGGTGGCTCGACCCGCATGCCCGCCGTGGCCGAGGTCGTCAAGTCGCTGACCGGCGGCAAGTCCCCGAACCAGGGCGTCAACCCGGACGAGGTCGTGGCCGTCGGTGCCGCGCTGCAGGCCGGTGTCCTGAAGGGCGAGCGCAAGGACGTCCTCCTCATCGACGTCACGCCGCTGTCGCTCGGCATCGAGACCAAGGGCGGCCTGATGACGAAGCTCATCGACCGCAACACCGCGATCCCGACCAAGCGCAGCGAGACCTTCACGACCGCTGACGACAACCAGCCGTCGGTCGCGATCCAGGTCTTCCAGGGCGAGCGCGAGTTCACCCGCGACAACAAGCCGCTCGGCACCTTCGAGCTCACCGGCATCGCGCCGGCTCCCCGTGGCGTCCCGCAGGTCGAGGTCACCTTCGACATCGACGCGAACGGCATCGTGCACGTTTCCGCGAAGGACAAGGGCACGGGCAAGGAGCAGTCGATGGTCATCTCCGGCGGCTCGTCGCTGCCGAAGGAGGACATCGAGCGCATGGTCCGCGAAGCTGAGGAGCACGCGGCGGAGGACAAGGCCCGCCGTGAGGCCAACGAGCGTCGCAACCAGGCCGAGCAGCTCGTCTACTCGATCGAGAAGCTCATCAAGGAGAACGACGAGAAGCTCCCCGCAGACGTCAAGTCCGAGGTGCAGGCCGACGTCGACGCCCTCAAGTCCGCGCTCGCCGGCGAGGACGACGAGGCCGTGAAGACCGCCTTCGACAAGCTCAACGAGTCGCAGGGCAAGCTCGGCCAGGCCATCTACGCCCAGCAGGACGCAGGCGCCCCGGCCGGTGAGCAGCCCACCGCCGACCAGGCAGCGCAGGACGACGAGGACATCGTCGACGCCGAGGTCGTGGACGACGAGGACGACAAGGACAAGAAGTAACGATGACGGATCCCAAGGACAACGTGCCGAACGAGGACGAGCCCCAGGTCGAGGGCGACGCCACGAACGCGGCCGAGCCCGAGGACCTCATCGAGGCGGAGGGGCCCGACGTCGAAGTACCGACCGACGGCCCCGCCGCCGGGGGCCCGGCGGCGGACGCGGCGAACGATCTCTCCCCGGAGGACGAGGCACTCCTCGCCGATGCCGCCCGTGGCATCGCGGAGGACAAGCTCAGCACGGAGGACCGCGACCTGGTCGCCGAGATGCGTGCGGACATGCTCCGTGCGCAGGCCGAGCTGGTGAACTTCCGGAAGCGCGTCGAGCGCGACCGTGAGGCCAACCGCGAGGTCGCCATCGCCGAGGTCGTCCGGGCACTCCTGCCGGCGCTCGACGACCTCACCCGCGCCGAGGCGCACGGTGACCTCGCCGAGGGCCCCATGCAGGTCATCGGGCAGAAGATCCGCGGCGGCTTCGAGAAGTTCAAGCTCGTGCAGATCGGCGAGAAGGGCGAGTCCTTCGACCCGAACATCCACGAGGCGATCGTGCAGCTCCCGACACCGGGCGCCACCGGCCAGACCGTGGCGGACGTCGTCGAGCCGGGCTACAAGCTCGGTGAGCGTGTCCTCCGTGCGGCCAAGGTCGCGGTGGCGGTCCCGGCCTGAGCGCGGGGAGGAGGTAGGGATTCATGGCCAGTCAGGACTGGTTCGACAAGGACTTCTACAAGGTCCTCGGCGTCGACAAGACGGCGAGCGATGCTGAGCTGAAGAAGACCTACCGGAAGCTCGCGCGGCAGTACCACCCGGACTCCAACCCGGGCGACGCCGCCGCCGAGAACCGCTTCAAGGAGATCAGCGAGGCGTACTCGGTGCTCTCCGACAAGGAGCAGCGCCAGGAGTACGACCAGGTCCGCGCCATGGGCTCCGGCGCCCGCTTCACCGCGGGTGGCCCGGGCCAGGGCGGCGGCTTCGAGGACGTCTTCGGCGGCATGTTCGGCCAGGGCGGGGGCGGACAGCGTGTCCGCTTCGGCCAGGGCGGAGCAGGTGGCGCCGGCGGCTTCGAGGACATCCTCGGCGGGATGTTCGGCGGTGGCGGCGGCTTCGGCCAGACCACCGGCGGCTACCGCGGCTTCGGTGGGCCGACGAAGGGCCGCGACGTCACCGCGACGACGACTCTCGACTTCACCACCGCGATCGCCGGCGACACCGTCAAGCTCTCGCAGGGCAACGGCCGTCCGGTGAACGTCCGCATCCCCGCGGGGGTCGCGGACGGGCAGAAGATCCGGCTGCGTGGGCGCGGCGAACCCTCGCCCGACGGCGGAGAGGCCGGTGACCTCGTGGTCACCGTCACCGTCCGCAAGCACCCGGTGTTCGAGCGCGACGGGCAGAACCTGCGGCTGGACGTCCCCGTGACGTTCGTCGAGGCGGCGCTCGGCGCGACGATCGAGGTCCCGACGCTCGGCGGCTCCACCGTCAAGCTGAAGGTCGCACCCGGCACGCCGTCGGGTCGCGTCCTCCGTGTCAAGGGCCGCGGCGTCGCCACCAAGAACGGGACGGGCGACCTGCTCGCGACCGTCCAGGTCGCGGTGCCGTCGCACCTGACGGACAAGCAGCGGGAAGCGGTCGAGGCCCTCGCCGAGGCCCTGCCCGACGAGGACCCCCGAGCGGACCTCCTCGCCAAGGCGCGCAGCTAGCGCTCCGCGACCACAGCAGTAGACCGGGTCTGGAGGCACGGCGCGGCTCCGTCAGGAATGCGCGCCGTGCCTCCAGTCTGGTTTCCGGACCATGCGAACGACGGAAAGGAACACGCCATGACCGACATGGACGAGAACTCGCCCGTCTTCGCGATCGCGATGGCGGCGGAGCTCGCCGAGATGCACCCACAGACGCTGCGGCAGTACGACCGGCTCGGCCTGGTCGTGCCCGGCCGCACGCGCGGCGGGTCGCGCCGGTACTCGATGCACGACGTCGCGCAGCTGCGCGAGATCGCACGCCTCGGGTCCGAGGGCGTCTCGCTCGAGGGGATCCGCCGCGTCCTCGAACTCGAGAACGAGAACCGCGCGCTCCGTGCGCGCGTCAGCGAGCTGGAGACGGCCCTCGCCGACCAGCTCATCAGCCGGCCGGGCGCCCGCGTGTTCGCGGCGACCACCACCGGCGGAGCAGTGCCGCTCCGTGCCGGCATGCGGCCGCAGCGGAACACGCAGATCGTGCTCTACCGCGGGCCGCGCTGACCCGTCCCCACCGGGACCATCGGTACGCTGGCGCCGTGCCACCGGACTTCGCCGACTTCTTCCGCCGCCGCGACGACGACGCGCCGGACCTCATCGCGATCGACGGTACGGACCGCTTCATCCTCGACGAGGCGCCGCACGTGCACGGCGACGCGCTCCGGCAGCCCGGCGAGGTCGCCGTCGTCGACGACCGGTACGGCGTGCTGACCCTCGGGGCGATCACGGTGCACGGTGCGTCGGACGTCCGGGTCGTGCAGGACTCCCTCGTCGGGGTGCGTGCGCTCGAGGCCAATGCCGGCACCTTCGGACGCCGGGGCTTCCACCACCCCTCGTCGCTCGAGCAGGCGTTCCGGGACGTCCGGCTCGTGCTGCTCCGGCTGTCGAAGTCGAACGACCGGCTCGACGAGCTCGCCCGCGCCGTCGCCCGGTTCGCCGCGCCCGACGTCGTGCTGCTGTGCGGCGGGGTGTCGAAGCACATGAACCTCTCGCAGAACGACGTCCTGCGCCGGTACTTCGGCGACGTGACGGCGTCCCGCGGCCGTGGGAAGTCGCGGCTGCTGATCGCGCAGGACCCGCTCCGCGCCCAGGCGACCCGGGCGGACGCGACGAACCCGTGGCCGCGGTCGGTGCACGTCGACGACCTCGGGATGACGCTCGTCGCGCACGGCGGGGTGTTCGCCGGGACCTCGCTCGACCAGGGCACCCGGGTGCTGCTCGACGCGATGGACGATGCGGTACCCGGCGCTCGGACCGCCGTCGACCTCGGCTGCGGGAACGGGGTGATCGCCACCGCTCTCGCGCGGCGTCGACCGGGCATCCGGGTGATCGCCACGGACGTGTCGCAGATCGCCGTGGCGTCGACGATCGCCACGGCCGAGGCGAACGGCGTGGCGGACCGGGTGCTCGTCGTCCGGAGTGACGCCGGCGACGAACTCGACGAGGGCTCCGCGCAGCTCGTGCTCTGCAACCCGCCGTTCCACGCGGACACGACCGTGACCACGGACGCGGCCGAGGCGATGTTCCGGAACGCGGCCACGATCCTCCAGTCCGGCGGGGAACTGTGGTGCGTCTGGAACTCGCACCTGCGGTACCGGCCGGTGCTGGAGCGGTTCGTGGGGGCGACGCGGCAGGTGGTGCGGACGCCGAAGTTCACGGTGACGGCGTCGCGGCGGGCGTGACCGCGAGCAGAATGCAACATGTTTAGCAGGCGGTTCCCGGCGTCCGTAGCGTCTCGACGTCCGCCGGGGTTCCTCCCTCACAGCGACGTCGATCCGCCAGCACTCCACACCTGACCACTGCGACGTAGCCACGACCCCGCGCGGGCTGTACACACAGTCCGAACCGTTGGAGTCGCCCCTTGGCACACCTCGCCAGCCCCACCCGCGCACGCCCCCAGCTCGACTTCCTCGACGGATTCCGCGGAGCCCTCGTCCTGCTCGTCGTCACCGGTCACGCGATCGGCTACAGCGGTCTCCGTGGAGAGATCGCCGGAGCCGATCCGGCCCTCGGTCAGTTCCTCGTCGCGGTCGAGCTGCGCGTCCCGATGTTCTTCGTGCTGTCCGGGTACGTCCTGATGATCGCCGTTGCGCGCGATCCCGAACTCAGACTGCGCGGCGGGATGGCCGGGCACGTCCGCCGCCGCGCCCGACGACTCCTCTTGCCCTACTTCGCAGCGCTCGCCCTCTCCCTCGGCCTGATCGCCACCGTTCCACTCCTGCAGATTCCGGCAGGTACCGCCTGGGACCCTCGGATCCCCGTGACGTGGGAGAGCGTCGTCACGCATGCGCTCCTGGTGCACAACTTCCTCCCCGAGGGGTTCTTCCGCATCAACGCACCGCTGTGGACGATGGCCGTGGAATGGCAGCTCGGCTTGCTCATGCCACTGCTCCTCGTGTTCTGGCGTCGGAGGTCTCCCCTGGTGGTCATCCTGCTCCTGCTCCTGCTCGCGGGCGCCTCCAGCGCCACGGGCGTGATGGACTGGTCCGCGCCGATCCTGCTGCCGCTCTTCGCCCTCGGCATGTACGCGGCGCACGTCACCCACCGCGACGACGTTGCCGATCCGGTGACCACGGCGATCCTCGGCCGTCGCTGGCTGGGGATGACGTGTTGCACGGTGCTGATCGTCGGCGCCGTGCTGGTCGGGATGCTCGAGGCGTCGATGCTGCGCGGCCTGCCGACGATCGCGTTGCGGTGGGCACTCGCCGGATCGGCCGCCGCGATCTTCCTCGCGCTCGTCACCCACCGGCAGTCGGTTTCGGCGCACTCACCGACCACGGCACTCGCCCACGACGTCCTTGCCTGGGCGCCGCTGCGGCACGTCGGGTTGATCTCCTACAGCGCGTACCTCATCCACAGCCCGATCCTCGCGATCGCGAACCTCGTGATGATCGGGACCGGTCTCCCGACTGCGTTGATCGTGGTGCTGCAGCTCCTCGTCACGACGCCCGTCGTGTTCGTCGTCGGCCTGCTGTTCGCCGTGTGCTTCGAACGGCCCGTGATGAGCGCACGGCAACGGGCAGCGCTCGACCGACTCCTGCCAGGTCGTCCCTACCGATCTGTCGACAGTATTTGATATACTGAAGGTGATGTCACGATCAACCCGAAGGGAACCACCATGAAGCGCCTCCTCCTCACCACGATGATCGCCGCCGCAGCGGTTTCGCTCGCAGGATGCACCTCCGGCGCGCCGGAGCCCCACGAGAAGGTCGCCGAGTCGACGCCGAAGGCAACGATCACATCGACCCCAGTCCCTGGGTACACACCGCCCACCGGAACCTGCGACGACGGCACCGCGACCATCATCGCCGACGTCGAGGAGATCGCACTGCCGGACGGCTGCGCGAACGTACGGATCGTCAGCAGCGCGTCGACGATCACGCTCGGACCGGTCGAGCACCTGCAGATCGAGGGCAACGACAACAGCGTCACCGTGGCGTCTGTGGACGAGATCGCAGTGTTCGGCGATCGGAACGACATCGGACACGGCGGCGAACCGACGGTGGACGACGAGGGCGCCGAGAACACGATTGCTGCGAAGTAGTCCCCAGTGACGACGAAGGGCCCCGCTCGACGAGCGGGGCCCTTCGCGTCTGCGCGCTACCCGACGGTCGTGCGGAGTGCTTCGAGGTACCCGAAGCCGTCCTGGGCGTTCGGGATCAGCCCCGGCCCGCCCTCTGCCCACTCGGAGACGTTGTACACGGTGATCATGCGTGGCAGCCCCTGCTGGTCGATCGCGCTGACTGTCTTCCGGAGGAGTCGGCGGAACGACTCCGGCGAAGCACCGGCGACGGCGTACGACGACGGATGGGGCTTGACGGTCTCGAGGGACGTGAAGACACCGGGGACGGTGTTCTGCCGGCCGAACGCAGTCGTCGTGTCCAACGAGTCGACGTAGGCGTCGTACCCGTCGTTCGTCGTCGCGCCGGCGTACTTGCCGTCGTACGACGAGAAGTACACGTTGACGTGGTCGTCTCGGAGCGAGTCGGCGTTCGCGGCGATCACACCGCCGTTGCGGGCGAGCACGGTCACACCGTCGTACCCGATCGATCGAAAACGATCGGCGAGATCTCGGAGGAACGCCGTCGACTTCGCACTTCCCTGGTAGTTGTCGAAGTTGCCGCGGAGCGCCTCGAGGTCCCAGACGTTGACCACGGCGTAGCGTCCGCCGTCCACTGCTTCGGTGTGAGCCCACGGATGGGCTGCCACGAACGCGACGAGCTCCTGCGCCCGCCGGCTGATCTCGGCGGCACCACCCTTGTTCGCGAGCGGGAGGACGTAGCCGAGAGCCTTCGCGTTCGGGGTCTCCTCGAAGTAGGCGTGCGACCAGGTGCCGTCCTTCGACCAGGACGAGGAGAAGCCGGCGGCGTTCGGGAAGCTGACCGCGTCGACGCCGCCCGATGCCAACCAGTAGGCGATCCAGCCCAGGACATCGGGGTCGTCACCACGGTAGTTGCCGATCAGCGGAGCCCGCGACGGGTCCCAGCCCGGCGCGGCCACGCCGTCGCCGGTGTTGTCGGGCTTGTTCCACCGCCAGTCGTACCAGCCGTTCCAGTCCGACGACGCCAACGAGGTCTCGTTGCCGAACCCCTGGTACCAGTGCGCGACGACGTCGATGCCGGAGTCGATCGTGGCTGCGGGCGGACTGTCGAGTCGCCCGAAGTCGAACGGCACGTCGCTGACCGCGCAGGCGGCGTTCTGGGGCGTCCCGAAGTCCGTGCGGTAGGGAACATCCGCCGCCGGAGTCGTCGGCCACGAACACCCCGGATGCTCGCTCGCCTGGGTGGGGCCGCCCGCGACGATGCGGTGGAGCACGAGAATCGAGGCGAGGACGACAGGGAGGGAACGAAGGGCGAGCCGGACCGGCTTGGTGAACTGCATGGCGAGAGGGTAGCTCCGGCCGGTATGTCGTCACGAGGAATATGTATGCATGCGATATCAGGCTCGCCGACGCGCCGCCCCCTGGACACTGACGGGCCCCGTGGCGACAGCCGGCGCGTCGCCGTAGTAGCCGCCGTAGACACCGTAGGAGAAGTCGCCACCACGGCGGGCCGGCAGCATGGTCAGGACCACGCCGAGGATGCGCGCCTCGATCTTCTCGAGACGGTCGAGGGCTGCGCGGAGATGTGCCTTGCGCCCTGACCGGGCGGACGCCGCGACGATGACACCGCTGCAGACCTTCGACAGGACCGCGGCATCGGTGACCGGCAGCAGTGGGGGCGCGTCGACGACGATGAGGTCGTACGTGCGGCCGAACTCCTCCATGAGGACTTGCATGCTCTGGGATCCGAGTAGCTCGCTCGGGTTCGGCGGGATCCGACCCGCGGGCAGGATGTGCAGGCCACCGTCGCCCCATTGCTGGACGACGTCACTCGGCTCAGCACGCCCGACCAGGACATCGGAGAGACCGGCGGCGCCCTCGAGGTCGAACACCTGGGCGACCCGCGGCCGGCGGAGGTCCGCGTCGATGAGCAGCACGCGGGCATCCGAGTCGGCCATCGCGATCGCGAGGTTGGTCGACGTGGTGGTCTTGCCCTCCGACTGCATGGCGGACGTCACCATGACCGTCTGCATCTCTGCGTGACCGGCGAGGTAGGCGATGTTGGTGCGCAGGTCGCGGATCGCCTCACCCAGCGCGCCGCGGGGTGCGTGCCGCATGAACAACGACTGGGTCTCGTGGTCGGGGTTGAAGCCGATCGCGCCGAGGACGGGCAGGTCGGCCACCGCCGCCACGTCCGAAGCGGTCCGGATCCTCGTGTCGAGCATCGAGCGGATGAAGAGCGCGGCGATGGCGAGTGCGAGGCCGAGGAGCGTCCCGAGCGCGAGGTTGAAGGACGGCCGCGGATCGATCGGGCCGGTCGGCTGCGTCGCCGGCTGGAGGGTGGTCACCTTGACCGGGCTGCTGCCGTCGGCGAGCGGCTGCTCGAGATCCTCGACGACGGCGCCGATGCTCGTACCGATCGTGTTCGCGATCCGGGTCACCTGCGCCGCATCGTGCCCCTGCACGGACACGTCGAGCAGCTGCGAACCCTTCGGCGTCGAGACCGACACGTCGGACGCCAGCGCCTTCGGCGTCCGATCGAGACCGAGTTCGCGCACGACCGGCTCGAGGACCGGAGCGCTCGTGACGACCGGGACGTAGCCGAGCACCTTCGCCTGGGCGGCACTCGAGCCCTGGTTGAGCTCGGACGCGCTCTGCGACTGGCCGGTCTGCACTGCGACGTAGAGGCGCGTGGTCGCCTGGTACGACGGCGTGCTTACCACAGTGAGGGCGACCCCACCCGCGGCACCGAGCAGGGCACCGAGGAGCAGGAGCCACCAGCCGGAGCGGAGCAGACGCATCGCGTTCGAGAAGTCCATGGGTACTCGTCTCGTTGAAGGAGGTGGTTGGCTCAATGATATATCACATGTGATTGTCATTCAAGGGTGCGACGCTTCGCGGTGCCGAGGATCATTCCGAGCGCCACGAAGTACGGCGCGGCCGAGTTCGGACTGAGGGCGACCTCGTTGAAGGTCGCGTTGGCGAGGAACCCGAGGATGAGCGCGAGCGCGCCGAGTCGCAGGCGCGCATCGGCGAGGTGGCGGGCATGCGCGATCACCGACCAGAAGAACACGGCGTAGAGGAGGATCCCGGGGATGCCGAGCTGTGCGATGATCACGCCGACGCCGGACTCCTGGACCTCGGATTCACTCCCGCCGTCGAAGAGCCCGGCGAGCACACCGACGTTCCCGACGCCGCGTCCGAGCGGATGCCCGGGCAGCTCGACGAAGGCCGCGGTGAACCCACCGACGTGTGCCGCCGTCGAGCCACTCGAGTTGTCCAGGGTGAAGAGGTAGAACCCGGCGCCGGCCCCCACGACGACGATGATCGACAGCACGCGCACGACCGGGTGCGCGTAGACCTGCGCCCAGAGCGCGACGAGGATCAACACCGACAGGAAGAAGCCCTTGCTCACCGTCATCACGGCACCGACGGCGGTCAACAGCATGACGAGCCGGCTCCGGACGAGCATGGCGGCGGTGAACGCGGCGAAGAGGAAGGTCCCGAAGTTCACGGGGTCGGCGAACGACGACACCATCCGACGGACGATCTCGCCGTCGAACTCCTCGGACGAGTAGAAGTTGGCGGGGAGCGGACGGACGTCGGCGATGCCGAGACCCTTCGCTTCCCACAGGTGGCGCAGACCTGCTCGCTCCCAGAACTGCGGCGCACTCAGCTCGAAGAAGCCGAACAGTACGGTGCACGCCCCCAGCACCGCCAGTGCCCCGAGGTAGCGGTTCACCCGCGTCTGGGTCGACGCCAACAATCCGATGAGCAGGAAGAGCATCGGCGTCACCAGGTTGCGGAACGAGGCGACGGCAGCGACGGGTTCCGCGCGGAAGAGCACGAGCCCGAGCGCGGTGAAGACGAGGAGCCCGGCGATCACCAGGACAGATCGGCGGACGAGCACCGTCCGGCTGTCGGCGACCGGGTCGGGGACCGCGGCCGTGGACGCGCGAGGGCGACACACGGCGAGGATCGCCACGAGCAGCACG
The DNA here is from genome assembly GCF_001865105.1 of Curtobacterium sp. MCBA15_016. NCBI lineage: Bacteria > Bacillati > Actinomycetota > Actinomycetes > Micrococcales > Microbacteriaceae > Curtobacterium > Curtobacterium sp. MCBA15_016. The sequence continues at coordinate 73,954 of NZ_MJGR01000002.1, read as the reverse complement.
GCATCGACGAAGTTGAGGATGATGATGACCTGGAGGGCGCTCGGCGCCACGTCGTCGGCGACGAGCAGGAGGTACAGGTTCTGGGTGGCAGAGATGACGGTGGGCACGAGCACGAAGCCCGACATGTCCGCTCCGCTCCGCACAGCGTGGATCGCCGGGACCACGAGCAGCGCGAGGAGGAAGGTGCCCACTGCTGCGAGCTGGAGCGCACCGTCGAGTGCGCTCGACGCGAGCACCCCGGCGACGAAGACCGCGAGCAACAGGATCGGGAAGAGCAGGCCGGGACGCGGGGCTCCGACCGACGACGCGATGCGCGCAGGCGACGACACGAGGGCACTCACGCGGCACCTCCGGGGAGACGTCGCACCACTGCGGCCCCGACGACGACGAGATCCGAGCGTCGCAGGCCGACGAGGCGCCGCGGGTCGTAGCCGAGTACGCGGTGCAGTGCGATCGCGTTCACGAGTGCGATCGCGACGCCGCCGCAGAGCGTCGAGACCGCCGCGGCCATGACCCCGATCGCCGGGGTCAGCACGAGCAGGACGGCGATGTTCACGAGGCAGCCGAGCACGAATGCCAGACTGCGCACACCGGGCCGTCCGCGCGCGATGAGCGCCGAACCTCCGATCGTGGACGCGCTTCCGATGCACGTCGCGACCAGCAGGACGAGCACGAGCGGGACGGCACCGACGAAGTCGTCGCCGAACGCGACGGGGACGAGCAGCGGTGCGGCGAACGCGAGGACGACGGACACGACGAGCACCGCGCTCGAGGCGATGCGCGCAGTCCGTGCCAGGCGCTCGTCGGACCGATCAGCGGCGTCGGCACTGAACGAGACGTCGCGCGCCGCGTCGCTGATCACTCGTGGGAGTTCGGCGACGGTGACCGCGACGACGTAGAGCCCGAGCGCCTCGACGCCGACCAACGGTGTCAGGAGGGCCTGGTCGAGCCGGAGCAGGAGCGCGCCCGAGACGCTCCCGATCCACACCCGCGCGCCGTACCCGAGCATCGATCCCATCGTCGGGCCGGTGCCCGGAGCAGCGGCTGCGCTCGGACGAATGGCCGTGCGCCGGAGGAGACCGAGGTAGGCGAAGCCGCCCAGGACGGGCGACAGCGCGAGCACCGCCACCGCCAGCTCGATCGAGAGCGAGCCCGCCATGGCCGCCCCGCCGATGCCGCAGAGCCGGACGGCGGCCGTGATGAACCGCTCCACGGCGACGAGTCGCCAGCGACCGGAGCCCCCTGCGGCCGCCTGCAGGACCAGGACGACGAGACTCGGCAGGACGGCGCACGCGGCGATCGAGACCAGACGTGCGAGCGGCGCGTCGCCGCCGGCGAACCAGTCGCTCAGCATGACGAGGGCGACCGTCACCAGCACGGCGACGACCGCGACGAGCAGCGCCCCCCGGAGGACCAGCCGCCCGAGTGGACCAGTCCGTCGGGCCGCGTGGAAGGTGACGGACGCCGGGACACCGATCGTCCCGATCGTCGTGGCCAGCAGCAGCGGCGCCGTGACGGATGCGACAGCCCCCCGACCGTCGAGTGACAGCCCGTGCGCGAGGATCGGTGCCGTCGCGAGCGCCGCGAGCGGAGCGAAGGCGCTCCCCGCGATCGTGATGAGCGTGTCCGAGCCGTGGCGGCGGGACGGTGTCGGGTCAGTGTTCACGCAACTAATATAACAAATGCTAGGTATTGAGCGCCAGACTTCCCCCGCACCCGCTAAGGTCGTCATCGTGCGATGGAGTCGAGTGGGCTGGCCCGCCGTCGGGTACGTCTCCCTCGAGGACGTCGACGGCTACCCCGAACACCTCGCACGCCTGGTGACCGACGCCCCGCCGTCCGTGGCCGCCCTCGCGTCCGTCACGTGGAGCGAGTCCCGCATCCAGAACTGGCGCATCGAGGAGGCCGGCCGCCACGGTGACGCCGGCGTCGACGCGACACCGACCCACACCGTCCACGCCGTGTTCGTCGTCCGCAACGACGAGGTGCTCGACACCCCGGACGGCCTCTGGCGCCGGTGGAACCACGCGCGGGTGTCCCTCCGCTTCGACCGTGCCGTGCTCGATCCGTCCGACACGGAGGCGCTCGACCTGCTGGCCGGTGACGTCCACGTCTCCCGCGGTGAGATCGCACACGTGGACGCCGACGTCTGGGAACTGCGCCTGCTCGTCTCCCCCACCGGCGAGCTCGCGATCCACTTCCGCGACGTCGTGATCGAGGTGCGGCCGGTCGACGAAGAGGACTGGGCAGCGCTCGAGTCACGCCCTGCCCACGGCTGGCACGGCCCGGTCCCGGACGGCTGGGTGGAGTGGGCGACCCCGGCGGTGCGGGCTGCGGCGCACGGAGACGTCGGCGGCCTCTCGCTGGCGCTCGACGGCATCGGTCAGGACCCCGCTGGCATCGACGAGGTCGACCCGCGGTGGGGCTTCGCGCCGCTGCACGCGTCCGTCTGGTTCGACAACCGCGGCACGACCGAGGCACTGCTCGAACGCGGTGCTGACGTCCGGGTCGAGGACGCCGAGGGGCGGACCGCGATGGACATCGCCCACGAGCGCGGCGCACGCCGGGCGGAGGAGATCCTCCTGGCCTGGTTCGACCGGCCGGCGCACGAGCCGACCCAAGCCGACTGACGACGGACGGGAGGCGCGGTGCCAGCTGGCACCGCGCCTCCCGTCCGCCCTCCGGCTGGGTCTCAGACCGTGAGCGCGTTGGCGGCGGCGACCCGCCCGTACCACCGCGCCGAGTCCTTCGGCGTCCGGGCGAACGTCACCGGGTCCCACGACACGAGCCCGAACGTCGGGCGGAAGCCCGACGCCCACTCGTAGTTGTCGAGCAGCGACCAGTGCTGGTAGCCGAGGACCTCGATGCCGTCCTCGATGCAGGCGTGGATGCCCTCGAGGGCGCCCTGCGTGTAGGCCACCCGGCGGGAGTCGTCGGCGGTGGCGATCCCGTTCTCGGTGATCATCAGCGGAACGTGCCCGGAGAGCTCCCACGCGCTGCGGAGCCCGTCGGCCGAGGCCTCGGGGTAGAACTCCCACCCGGTCAGGGTCGTCTCGACGTCGTCGGCCACCGGGAGCGGGCCCGACGGTCCGATGAAGGTGCGGGTGTAGGCCTGCACCCCCAGGAAGTCGTCGCCGGCGGCGTTCTCGAGGTACCAGTCGTCGCGCGGGTACCCGTACTCGCGGAGCATCTCGTCGGCACCGGGTTCGCCGGTGGACTTGAAAGCCTGCGTCGCGATGGTCCAGCCGGACTGCAGGCCGGACACCTGCGACAGGACCTCCCGCGAGCGCTTGTGCGAGGCGAGCAGGGCGTCGGCGACCCCGAGGTCCGGGTTCGGCAGGCCGTAGGCGACCAGGTTCGCCGCGTCCTCACCGCCGGCCAGCATCGCCGCGATGTTCGGCTCGTTGATCGTGCAGACGTAGCGGACGCCGTCCTGTACGACGGGGAGCGCGGCCTCGGTGTAGCGGGCGAACAGGTCGGCGGCGTCGGGGGCGCGCCAGAAGCCGTCGCGTTCGAACCAGCGCGGCACGGTGAAGTGCATGAGCGTGACGATCGGTTCGATGCCGAACTCGTGGCAGGTCTCGACCATGCGGCGGTAGTGGTCGATCTCGGCGCGGCTGACGAACCCGCGCTCGGGTTCGATCCGTGCCCACTCGATGCTGAACCGGTAGGAGTTCAGCCCGAGGTCGGCCGCGATGCGGATGTCCTCGCGGTACCGGTGGTAGCTGTCGGCGGCGTCACCCGAGGGCTCGACGATGGTGGTGTCGGGCTCGTGCTCGTGCACCCACCAGTTGCTGTTGACGTTGTTGCCCTCGATCTGGTGCGCGGCGGTGGCGGCGCCCCAGAGGAAGCCCTTCGGGAACTGCAGCGTGGTGATGATCGTGCCTTTCAGTGCTGTGACAGGAAGCGGTCGAAGGTGTGGAGCGTCGCCGACGGGTTCTCGACCTGCGGGCCGTGGTAGCTCTCGGGGATGACCTCGTAGACGGCGCCGGTGTCCTCCGCCATCTGCCGCTGCCAGGGGATCGGCCAGGCGCCGTCCCACTCGCCGTGGGTCACGAGCACCGGGAGCCCGGTGGCGCGGAGTGCGGCGGAGGAGTCGGTGTGGTCCTCGAGGATGTGCCCGCCGGCGACGACGCTCGCGGGGTCGTGCGCGTCGAAGCGGTCACGGACGAACCGGGCGTCGTCGGGGAGTTCCTCGTCGGGCCGGTACGCCCAGAGCGGGTTGGTGGAGTCGAACAGCTGGCGGAGGTTGCCGGCGGTGTCGTGCAGGATCGTCAGCTCGGCGACCTTGCGGTAGGGCCAGCCGTACGGTCCGGAGCAGAACTGCACCACGTCGCGGAAGGCGCTCGGGTCGGCGATGGCCGCCTCGCGGACGATCACGCCGCCGAGCGAGTGGCCGATGAGGTGCACGGGAGCGCCGTCGTCGAGCAGCCGTGCGACCCGGACGACGTCGGCGGCCTCTTCCTCGAGTCGGTAGCCGTTCGGCCCCGATGCGCGCGCCGAGTCGGCCTGGCCGCGACGGCTGATCGCCACCGCGGTCCAGCCGGCGTCCCGGAGGAGCGGCATGAACGTGCGCCAGTCCTCCTTCGAGCCGGTGTACCCGGGCACGACGAGGACGGTGCCCTTCGACGGCCCGGGAGGCACGACGCGGTACGCGGTGAGTCGGCCGACGGGGAGGTCGATGCCGACGACGTCGACCCCCTCGGGGGTGGGCAGGTGGCCGAACGGCGGAACGGACGGGAAGTCGCGGAGCGTGCTCATGCCAGCAGCGCCCGTCGTGGGTTCGGCACCGCGTCGAGCAGCGCCACCGTGTAGTCGTCCTGCGGGTGCTGCAGCACCTCGGCCGTGCGGCCCCGTTCGACCACGGCGCCGTCGTGCAGCACCATGATGTCGTCCGTGATGAGCCGCGCACTGAGCAGGTCGTGCGTGATGTAGAGGAGCGAGACGCCCCACTGCTCGCGGAGGTCCTCGAGCAGTGCGAGCACCCCGGCGCGGAGCGTCACGTCGAGCATCGAGACCGGCTCGTCGGCGATGATCACCTGCGGGTCGGACGCGAGCGCCCGGGCGATGACCACGCGCTGGCGCTGGCCACCCGAGAGCTGGTGCGGGAGCTTCTGCGCGAACTGCTCCACCGGCGTCAGGCCCACGGTCTCGAGCAGCTCGAGCACGCGCTTCCGGGCATCGCGCCCGCGCAGGTTCGTGTAGTTCGCGACGGGGCGGGACAGCGTGTACTCGACCGTGTGCAGCGGGTTGAGCGCGGCGTACGGGTCCTGGAACACCATCTGCACCTCGGAGCGGAGGTCCTTCAGCCCCCGTCGCCCGAGCTTCGCCACGTCCGTGTCGCCGAACCGGACCGTGCCGGTCGTCGGCTTCTCGACGCCGGTCAGCATCTTCGCGATCGTCGACTTGCCCGAACCGGACTGGCCGACGAGGGCGAGCGACTGCCCGGGTTCGAGGGTGAACGACACGTCGCGCACCGCCTGCACCGGCTGCTCGCCGCGACGGGGTGCCGGGTAGGTCTTGACGAGGTGGTCGACCACGATCGGGTTGCGGGCGGCGCTGCGCTCGCGGGAGCCGACCGTGCTGAACGACGTCGTGGTCTCCTGGCGGGTCGCCGACGGGTCGCGCTGCGACCGGTCCGGGAAGCCCGGCAGGCTCACGACCTCGGCACGCGGGTCGGCGTAGTGCGACAGCAGCATCTGCGTGTACTCGTCCTGCGGGTCGCGGAGGATCTCCTTCGAGCCGCCGTCCTCGACGATGCGGCCCTCGTGCATGACGAGCACGCGCTCGGTCGCCTCGAGGACGATGCCGAGGTCGTGGCTGATCAGGATGGCCGTGAAGCCCTCGGACTGCTGCAGCTCGATGATGGTGTCCATCACGGCGTGCTGCACGAGCACGTCGAGCGCGGTGGTCGGCTCGTCGAACACCATGAGCTGCGGCTCGAGCGAGAGCGCCAGCGCGATCGACACGCGCTGCCGCATGCCGCCGGACAGCTCTCCCGGGTACCGGGCGAGCATGGCGGTGGGGAGCTTCACCTTCTCGATGAGCTCCTTCATCCGGGCGTCCCAGCGATCACGCGACACGTGGCCGTGGGCTTTGAAGATGTCGATGAAGTGGTTGCGGATGGTCCGCACCGGGTTGAGCGCGTTCATGCCGGACTGCAGCACCATCGCGAACCCGCCCTGGCGCTGCTGCCGGAGGGCTTCCTCGTCGAGGTCGCGGATGTCGTGGCCGCCGAAGAAGATGTTGCCGCCGTTGGTCCGCGCCGGCGGCTTCTGCAGCCGGGTCAGCGCGTAGCCGAGGGTCGACTTGCCGGAACCCGACTCCCCGACCAGGCCGACGAACTCGCCCTTCCGCAGCTGGAAGGACACATGGTCGACCGCCTGGACGGCCTCCTGGCCGGCCGATTCGTACACGACCGACAGGTCGCGGACGTCGAGCAGCACGTCCTGCGCGGCGCTCGTGGCGTCGGACGGGAGGCGCGTGGCGGCGCCGTCCCGCGCCTCCAGGCCGTCGATCGGTTCGGAACGCGAGCCGCTCATGCGGTGGCCTCCTTGCGCTTGCGACGCGCGCCTTCGCGCAGTCGCGGGTTGGACACGGCGTCGACGCCGAAGTTGATCAGGGTCAGGCTCATCGCGAGGAGTGCGATGCAGAGACCCGGGGCGAACAGCAGGATCCACTGACCGGTCAGCAGGGCGTTCGAGTTCTGCGCCCAGTAGAGGATCGTGCCCCAGCTCACGATGGACGAGTCGCCGAGTCCGAGGAACTCGAGGCCCGCCTCGGCGAGGATCGCGCTCGTGGCCGCGCCGAAGAACGAGCCGACGATGAGGCTCGTCATGTTCGGCAGGATCTCGCGGAACACGATGCGCGTCGCACCGTCGCCGGAGAACTGGGCCGCGGTCACGAAGTCACGACCGCGGAGGGACTGCGTCTGGCTGCGCAGGACGCGCGCGCCCCAGGCCCAGCCGGTGACCACGATCACCGCGATGATGACCGTGATGCCGCCGTTCTGCAGGTACGCGGCGATGACGATCATGAGCGGCAGGCCGGGGATGACGAGGAAGAGGTTCACGATGAACCCGATGACCTCGGCGATCCAGCCGCGGACGTAGCCCCAGCTCAGGCCGATCGCGACGGCGACGAGCGTGGACAGCAGCCCCGCGACGGCACCCACGAGCACGGAGATCCGGGCGCCGTAGATGATCTGCGACAGGACGTCCTCGCCGGCGGCGGTCGTGCCCATCCAGTGCGCACCGGTGGCGTCGGCGCTCCGGGCGAACCCGTTCTGGCTCGCGCCGTACGGGGCGAGGAGCGGGGCGAAGATCGCCACGATCACGAAGACGGCGAGGATGATGATGCCGATCCGGGCCTTGGTGTTGCTCCAGACGACGCCGAACTGGCGGGCGGCGGCTCGGAGTTTGCTCGGGGCGGTGGGTTCTTCTGCTTGCGTGCGAACTGCGATCGTGGTCATCGGCGCGTCCTCGGGTCCAGGACGCCGTAGAGGACGTCCACGATGAAGTTGGCGATGAGCACCGACACGGTGATCATCAGGAAGAGGGCCTGCATGAGCGGGTAGTCCTGCCCGATCACGGCGTTGAACAGCAGGTAGCCGATGCCCGGGTAGCCGAACACCTGCTCGACCAGGACCGAACCGCCGACCACACCACCGAGGGCCAGACCGAAGCCGGTCAGGTTCGGCAGGATCGCGTTGCGGGCCGCGTACCGGATCGCCACGGTGCGACCGCGGAGACCGTTCGCCTCGGCGAAGGTCACGTAGTCGTCACCGAGGGTGTTGATCATGGCGTTGCGCATGCCGATGATCCAGCCGCCGAGGCTCGTCACGAGGATCGTGATCGCCGGCAGCACCGCGTGCTGCAGGGCGTCCCCGAGGAACGCACCGTTCAGGCCCGGGGTCGTCGTCGCGGAGTAGGCGCCCGTGGTCGGGAACCAGTGCAGGACGTAGCCGAGGAAGAACAGCAGCAGGAGCGCCGTCCAGAAGTACGGGAACGTCGACATGAACGAGCCCGACAGGGTCGGCAGCGAGTCCAGCCAGGTGCCGCGCTTCCAGGCCGCGCCGACACCGATCAGGGTGCCGAGCACGAACGCGAGGATCGTCACGACGCCGACGAGGATCAGCGTGTACGGCAGGGCCTGGGCGACGAGGTCCCCGACGGGCTGCGGGTAGAACGTGTAGCTCGTGCCGAAGTCGAGGGTGATGACCTGGTGCAGGTAGCTGACGTACTGGTCCCAGAGGTTGCCGCTCGGGACGCCGAGCTGGGCCTCGATGGCCTTCTTGGTGGCGTCGGTCACCGGGCCGTTCTGGCTGAGCTTCGCGAGAGCGGCGTCGGTCGGGCTGCCGGGCATGAGTCGCGGGAGCACGAAGTTCAGCGTGACCGCGGCCCAGAGGGTCAGGACGAAGAGGACGAGTTTCTGGAGGATGTACTTCACTTCTGGTCCTCTTCGGCCTTGATGATCGCGCGGCCGGCTGCGCTGTCGCGGAGCCGCAGCTTCGAGAAGATGAGCAGCGGTGCCGAGTCGTAGTTCTGCGGCGCCATGTAGGGATCCTCGGCGCTGGGCCAGCCGACGAACTTGCCGGTGTTGAACAGGCCCCAGAGCCCGCCGTAGTACATGCCGATCACGGGCAGGTCGTCGTACACGATCTCCTGCAGCTGGTTCAGGATCTCCTGCTGCTTCGCGGTGTCCGTCGTCGCCTTGTACTCGTCGAGGAGCTTCTGCGTGTCGGCGTTCTGGTACCGCTCGTAGTTGTTCACCGTCGACTTGCCGACCGGCTGGTAGAAGTCGCTCGAGAGCAGGGAGTTGAACGCCTGGTAGACGTCACCGTTGCCCATGCCGCCCATCGCCATGTCGAACTGTCCGTTGTTGAGGTTCGACTGGTAGCCGGCGGGCTGCGGTGCCTGGATGGACACCTTGATGCCGATGGCCGTGAGGTTGCGCTGCACGGTCTGCGCGGCGCGGAGCCAGTCCGAGTAGCCGTTCGCGGTCATGATCGTGATGGACAGCTGCTTGCCGTCCTTCATGATCTTGCCGTCCTGCTCGGTCCAGCCGGACTTCGCGAACGCTTGCTTCGCGGCGTCGACGTCCTGCGCGACCATGCCCTGGTCGGGGATGTCCGGGTTGAGGTACTTCTCCTGGTTCGGCAGGATCAGGCCGGTCTGGCCCGCCGCCGCCAGGTTGCCCTCGGACGCGGTCTCGGCGATGTCGTCGCGGTCCAGGGCGAGGGAGATGCCCTTCCGGACGTTGACGTCGTTGTACGGCGCCTTCGTCAGGTTCGGGATGAGACCGATGACGCCGCCTGCCGGGAACCACCACGTGTTCGTCTTCGACGCCGCTCCCCAGGTGCCCTTCACGTCGGAGATGAAGGAGTACGCCCAGTCGTAGCCGCGCGTGACGGTGTCGAGCTGCGTGTTCGTCGCCGGGAGGATCAGGTGCTTGATGGCGATCTTGTCGGCCTGCCAGTACTTCGGGTTCTTGTCCATCGAGTACTGCTGGTCGGTGTAGTTGCCGAGCACGAACGGACCGGTCCCCACGGGGTTCGGGTCACGCCACGTCGTCGGGTCCTTCACGCCGCCGTAGTGCTTCTCACCGAGGATGTACGTCGCACCGATGATGTTGAGGCTCGGCACGTCGTCGCCCTTGAGGTGGAAGACGACGTGGCCGTCCGTGCTCTCGATGCTGTCGATGTGCTGCCAGGCGCCCTTGACGTCCATCGCCGGGAACTTCTTGAGCAGGTCGAACGTGAAGACGACGTCCTTCGCGCTGAACGGCGAGCCGTCCGACCACTCGACGCCCTTGCGGATCGTCATGTCGATCGTGCGCGCGTCCGGCTGGTCCCAGCTGCTCGCGAGCCACGGGGTGCCCTTGCCGTCGAGGGGGTTGATCTCGATGAGCGGCTCGTACATCCACTTGCTCGCCGTGCGGGCGTTCGCGATGTACGGGTTGAAGTTGCGGTCGAACAGCGGGTTGCCGTGGTCCGCGTTGATGAGCATCGTGTCCTTGCCGATGCTCGGGTCCGGCTGGGACCGGACCTGGATGCTGCAGCCGGTGGCCGCGAGGGCCACGACCGCGATGCCGGCGATGGCCGCGATGAGGCGGCCTCTCCGTCCCCGGCGGGTGCCCGGGGTGCGCGCTGGGACGCGCTGTGGGGGAAGCGTCATTGCTCGGTCGACCTCCGTGTCGAGTCGGTACGGAGACAATGTATGCGCTTACATCGCGTCGCGCAACCGGGCGGGTTGTTTCGCGGGGCGGCACGTGTGCGCGCAGTCCGGACCGCAGTGTGCGAGGTTCCGACCAGCGTGCGGGGGCGCGAGCGTCCCACGGTGCGCAGAACCTCGCACACTGCGGCGACGCGGCGACGCGGGACCTCGCACACCGGCGCAGGCGCAGCCGACACCTACAGCGCCGGCGGGCAGCTCTCGCGCAGGAGCACCTCGACCGGCAGACGCATCGCCCGCGGCGGCCCCTCGCGGCGCTCCAGCCGGTCCACGATCGCCCGCACCGCCGCACGCCCGAGCTCCCCCATCGGCTGGTGCACGGTGGTCAGCCGCGGCGACGAGAACCGACCCGCGTCGATGCCGTCGAAGCCCGTCACGACGAGGTCCTCCGGCACCCGCACACCACGCGCCCCCGCGGCGTCGAGCACCCCGAGCGCCGACTGGTCGTTCGAGCAGACGATCGCCCGCGGGACGGCGTCCCCGTCGAGCAGCTGTGCCGCGAGCTCCCGGGCCCGCGCCCGCCCGAAGTCGCCGTGCACGACACGCACCGACGCCGCCGGCACCCCGTGGTCCTCGAGCGCCTGACGGAACCCCGCGGAGCGTTCGATGTCGTCCGGCGAGTCGATCGGCCCCGCCAGGTACACGAGCGACGACCGGATGCCGAGCCGCCCGATCACGTGCGCGCCGAGTGTCCGCATGCCCGCGGCGTTGTCCACGCTCACCGAGTCGAACCCGTGCGAGCGCCGGTCGTCGGCGAGCACCACGACCGGGATCCGTCGGGCGACGTGTTCGAGCAGGTCGTCCGGCACCGTCTGGGCGAGCACCGCGAGACCGTCGACCCGGCCGGCGACGTCGTTCACGATGACGTCCCGCGAGGACCCCCGCCCCGCGGCCACCATCAGCGCCAGACCCCGCTGCCAGGCCTCGGTCTCGGCGCCGCGCAGGACCTCGTCGAAGTACAGGTTGGACGAGAACGGCTGCGTCACGTGCCGCCGGTCGTCGACGACCCGCACGCCGCCGTCCGTGACGAGGTCGGGGCGTTCGTCCGGCACGACGTCGAACCCGGGCAGCAGCAGTCCGACCACGCCGGTGCGCTTGCCCGCGAGGGCCCGTGCGTTCCCGGAGGGCACGTACCCGAGCGTCCGGATCGCCGCCTGGACCCGGTCGCGCGTGCCCTCGCGGACGGCATCCGGCGTGCGGAGCACGCGGGAGACGGTGGCGATGGAGACGCCCGCCGCGGAGGCCACGTCGTAGACCGTGGGAGGTGCGGTGCGCTGCTCGGCCAAGCCCGTCCCTCCTGTCCGACGTCCGCTGGTGTCGTGCCGCGAGCCGCGCGGCCGGACCATCCTAGGCATGGTGCCGGCCGGGACTTTCCCACATGTGACGGAAACCCCTTGCGCGATCCGGACAGCGCGCGCGACACTGTCACGACCTCAGCACGTCCCGTGAGGAAGCGCACCAACGACGGTGCCCACACACACAGGAGAAGACGCGATGTCCCAATCGACACGGTCCGGCAGCAAGAGCGCGATCCGGCTCACCACCGACGAGGCCGAGGTGCGCGACGCACTGCTCGACCACTCCGACGGCGGCAACGCCTGGATCTTCGACCAGATCGACGCGGCCGAGGACGCGGCGACGAAACCGTAGCGGCCTTCCCGGAGGCGCGGTGCGGGTCCGCCCCGCACCGCGCCCTCTGCAGGTGGGCGCGTCCACGGCACGGCCGTCGCGTCAGCGCTCGGTGCTGCCCACGATCGCCATGCCGGCGCCCCGCAGACGCCGGCGCTCCTGCGCGATCCACGCCAGCAGCCGGTCGTTCGTGCCGGCGACGTGCGCCGCGAGCAGCTCGGCCGCGCGGTCCGCATCCCCGGAGCGCACGGCGTCGATGATGGCGCTGTGCTCCTCCCACGCGGCGTCGCGGGCCTCGGGCGTGCGCACCTCGATCCAGCGCGTGCGCTCCAGTCGGGTGAGTGCGTCGGCGATGGCGTCGGTGATGAACCGGTTGCCGCCGAGCGCGGCGAGGTCGAGGTGGAACGTCGAGCCCATCCGGATGCCGGCCTGCTGGTCGGGCGTCGGCCGGAGGGTGTCGAGGTGGCCGCGGACCTCGGCGAGCTGCTCCTCGGACGCGCGCGCCACCGCGAGCCGGGCGGCGGCGGGTTCGAGGACGCCGCGGAGTTCCGCGAGCGAGGCGATCTCGTCGAGGTCGATCGGGGTGACCGTCCACGAACGACCCTCGTGCAGGATGAGCCCTTCGCGCTCGAGCCGCGACAGGGCTGCGCGCACGGGGGTTCGTGAGGCGTGGAACCGCGCCTCGAGCCCCCGCTCGGAGATGCGCTCCCCCGGGGCGATCTCGAGCGTGAGGATCGCGGCTCGGAGGTTGTCGTAGAGCTGGCTCGTCTGCGACACGGGCGCTGCATCGGTCGTCTCGGTCACGGCGATCCAGCCTAGCGGCGATCGGGACCGGATGGTATACCGTAATGGTATACCAATCCGTTCCACACTGAAACGATCCCGTGACCACCACCTCCCGCGCCTGGACGATGCTCGGCCTCGGCGTCGCCGCCCAGGCCACCGGCACCCTCGTGGTGTCCGCCCCCGCGCTGCTCATCCCGTACCTGCACGCCCACGGCACGACGCTGACCCTCGCCGGACTCCTGGCCGCCGCACCGACGTTCGGCATGGTCCTGACGCTCATCGCCTGGGGTGCGATCACCGACCGCGTCGGCGAGCGCGTCGTCATCGCGGGCGGGCTCGTCCTCACGACCCTCGCGGTCGTCGGGGCCTGGCTGGCAGCGGGCGACCCGGTGCTGCTCGGCCTGGCGTTCCTCGCCGCCGGCATGACGAGCGCCTCGACGAACGCCGCGAGCGGCCGAGTCGTGGTGGGGTGGTTCCCGAAGGAGCGGCGCGGCCTCGCGATGGGCATCCGGCAGATGTCGCAGCCGCTCGGGGTGACGCTCGCGGCCGTCACGGTCCCGCAGCTCGCCGAGGCGGACGGCATCCGCGCGGCCCTCGTCCTGCCCGTCGTCCTGTGCGCCGTGCTCGCCGTGCTGTGCGCGATCGGCATCGCGAACCCGCCCCGCCCCGCGCGTGCGGACGCCCCGGTGGAGCACGTCGCGAACCCGTACCGAGCGAACGGGTTCCTGTGGCGGATCCACGCGGTGTCGGTCCTGCTCGTCGTGCCGCAGTTCACGCTGTCCACGTACGGCCTGGTGTGGCTCGTCGGCCTCGGCTGGTCGACCCCGGCCGCGGGACTGCTCGTCGGGGCGTCGCAGTTCGTCGGCGCCGTCGGGAGGATCCTCGTCGGCGCCTGGAGCGACCGCGCCGCCTCGCGCGTCGGTCCGCTGCGGATCGTCGCGGTGAGCGCCGCCGGGGTGATGGGGCTGCTGGCGGTGGTGGACGCCACGCACCTCGCCGCCGCCGCGGTGTTCCTCGTCGTCGCCACGAGCGTCACCGTCGCGGACAACGGGCTCGCGTACACGTCGGTGGCCGAGGCCGCGGGGCCGTTCTGGTCCGGGCGGGCGCTCGGGGCGCAGAACACCGGGCAGTTCATCGCGGCGAGCGCCGTTGGTCCCGGGGTCGGCGCGCTCGTCGGGGCGCTCGGGTTCGCGGCGTCGTTCTCGATCGTGGGGGTGTTGCCGCTGTTGGCGCTGCCCCTGGTGCCCCGGCGCGATCGTTCCCACGACTGACCGCGGGACGGACGGGAG
>NZ_MJGR01000002.1:34952-59483 GCF_001865105.1 Curtobacterium sp. MCBA15_016 | reverse complement strand
CGCCTCCCGTCCGTCAGGTGCTCACCGCATCAGGCGGGCACGGCCGGCCCCACCGGCCACCGCAGCAACGCCGCCGCCGCGACCCCACCCGGCAACGACGCCGCGTTGACGAGCACGAGCTCCGCGTCCGTCAGCACCGCCGCACGCACGAGCGCGCACACCGCCGGCACCGCTCCGATGACGGGCGTCCCGGCAGCCTGTTCCGGCGCCGTCGCCACCCACGGGGCACCGGCGAGCGCGAGGAGCGTCCGCTCCCCGACCGCCACGGCGTCGAGCGCGACGACCGATCCCTGCGCCTGCTGCAGCGCCCCGACGACTGCTCCGAGCCCGGTCACCGCGAGGTTGTCGCCCCGACCGACGTGGGTGCGGAGCAGGTCCTCGAGATCGTGGCGTCGGGTGGCGACGACCCGGGCGAGCGCGGTCTCGACGTGCTCGACGAACGCCTGCTTCGACGAGGCGTCGGCGCGGGGGTCGCCCGGGAAGACAGAGGTCAGCGCACGGGTCTCCGAGGACAGCGCCTTCACGAGGAGCTCCCGCGCGGTGACGTCCCCGGCGACCACGACCAGTCCGGGGCGGAGGGTCCGGACGGCCTCGTCCACGGCGGCGGCGGTCTCCGACGAGTTCTGCTTCCAGATCTCCTCGGTGTGCTGCTGCCAGTGCGGCTGCTTCCACCCGGTCCCCGCCTTGGCGTAGTGCAGGGTGTCGTTGCGCCCCTGGACCTGCTGCTCACCGCCGGTCGCGTCGAGCGGCGCGTGGCCGAGTCGGTAGGAACGGAAGGCTCCGCCCTCCTTGCCGGCGTGCACCACCAGGAACGGCAGGTCGACGGGCCGGTGGGCGACGAGCGGCACGAGGTCGGGGACGGCACCGACGCCGACCGACTCCGGGCCGTGCAGGTGCCCGGGCAGGACCTCGCTCAGCACGAGCGCACCGTCGTGGACCAGCACGTACCGGGTGACGGGCGAGGGGACGCCGGGTTCCTGCTCGAACTCGCCGGCGACGAGGTCGACCACGTCGTCGGTCGCACCCTGCGCACGCAGGGCCTCCTCGACCACACGCAGCTTCAGTGCCGCCTGCCGTCGGGGGTCCTCCACGTTGCCGGAGACGTCGGCGTACGCCCAGGCCCAGGTCCCACCGCCCTCCAGCCGCTGTCCCAGGATCCCGTGCAGTTCGCTCGTCGCGTTGGTCGACGTCATGGCAGCTCCTCTCGGACGGATGCCGGGGCTGTCACGGACCCCGACGTTTCGTGTTGGCCCACACTCCACCCCGACGGGGCACGGTGTTCCACGTCCGGAGGGAACGTCCAGAGTCTTCGTGAAAGTACAGCTGCGCTCGGTTCTGTGGTTGGGTTGGAGGCATCCCGCTCGACGACGAACCGGAGTCCCGGCAATGACGCCTCCACCGAACCGACGGCCCATCTCCCGACGACAACTGCTGGGCTTCGGCCTCGGCGCGGCCGCGACCGGACTGCTCGCCGGCTGCGCGGTGCCGGGCTCGACCAACGTGAACAAGGCGGCGCTGATCCCCGCCGCTACGAGCGGGCAGAAGGTCGAACTGACCTACTGGGCCTGGCTCAAGGACCTCCAGAAGGTCTGCGACGTCTGGAACAAGACGCACCCGGACATCCAGGTGACCGCGAACTGGATCCCGGGCGGCAACAGCGGCGGGTACCAGAAGATGTACTCCGCACTCGCGGCCGGTGGTGGCCCGGACATCGGGCAGGTCGAGCTCCGGCAGATCCCCGAGTTCATGCTCGCCAACGGTCTGGTCGACCTCGCCCGCTACGGCGCGAAGGACTTCGAGTCGAAGTACGACGACGCCGCCTGGGCGCAGGTCTCGTTCGTGGACGGCATCTACGGCATCCCCCAGGACACCGGCCCCATGGGCTTCTACTACCAGACGGCGCTCCTGGAGCAGGCCGGCGGCGAACCCCCGACGACGTGGGACGAGTGGCGCGACCTCGCCGAGAAGGTCCGGAAGACCGGGGCGCAGAACTACCTCGAGGTCTTCCCGGTCTCGGACGCCTCCCCCTTCGCCGCGTACGCGCAGCAGGCCGGTGCCCGGTGGTTCAAGGTCGACGGCGACGAGTGGGTCGTCGACATGACCGACGAGAAGACCCTGATGGTCGCCGAGTTCTTCGACGGCGTCATCGACGACAAGCTCGTCGACACGAGCGCCGGCGCGTACTCCCCCGGCTGGTACGCCTCGGCGGCGAGCGGCAAGATCGCGGCCGTCACGAGCGCGAGCTGGGGCGACGCCCTCATCGAGTCCGTCCAGGGCGGCGAGGGCAAGTGGAAGGTCGCACCCATGCAGAAGTGGGGCGACACCGGGTTCGGGTCGAGCGCGATCGGCGGTTCGACGGCCGCGGTGCTCGCCAACGCGAAGCACCCGAAGGAAGCGCTCGAGTTCATCACGTGGATGACCACCTCGAAGGAGGGCATCGACGCGATGATCAAGTACTGCGGCATCGGGTGGTCGCCCGCGAAGGACTACATCGGGGCGCAGCGCGAGCAGCCGAGCAAGTGGTTCTCCGGGCAGAACTACAACGAGGATGTCTTCGTCCCCGCCGCGCAGGAGCAGAACGTCGAGTGGTCCTGGTCGCCCGTGACGCAGTCGGCGTTCACGAGTCTGCAGAACCAGTTCCGCCGCAAGCTCACGAGTGGGCTGAAGCTCACCGACGCGGTGGAGCTCGCCCAGAAGGAGATCGTCCAGTCCTTCAAGGACAAGGGCCTCAGCGTGAGGACGGCACGATGACCACGACGCAGCCGAAGAACGGCTTCCGCACGAGCACGAAGGCCACGGTCGCCCAGAAGCGCGCCCCGTGGATCCTGCTCGCACCCTTCCTCGCCCTGTTCGTGCTGACGTTCATCATCCCGATCATCAGCGCGCTGTTCCAGTCGTTCACGACCGTCGACCGCGAGGGGCTGTTCGGCGAGGACGGCGTCGTCGGCAGGTTCGCCGGGTTCGACAACTACGCGATCGCCCTGCAGGACGCCGGCTTCGTCGCCTCGATCGGCCGCATGCTGCTGTTCGGCATCGTGCAGGTCCCGGTGATGATCATCGCCTGCACGATCCTCGCGCTGCTGCTCGAGTCGGCGAGCGCCCGCTGGCCGGGCTTCTTCCGTGCGATCTACTTCATGCCGTACGGCGTCCCCGGCGTCATCGCCACGATCCTGTGGTCCTTCCTGTACGTGCCGGGCCTGTCGCCGATCGTGTCGCTGCTGCAGGGGATCGGGCTCCAGCCGGACTTCCTCGGCGCGAACAGCGTGCTCTGGTCGATCGCGAACATCGTCACGTGGACGTACACCGGCTACAACATGCTCATCATCGTGGCGCAGCTGAAGTCCATCCCCGGCGAGGTCTACGAGGCCGCCAAGGTCGACGGCGCGAACGCGTTCCAGGTCGCCTGGCGGATCCAGATCCCGCTCATCGCGCCGGCACTCGTGCTCACGACGGTGTTCTCGATCATCGGCACGCTGCAGCTCTTCGCGGAGCCGCAGATCCTGTCCACGGTCGCCCCCGCGATCGACACCGAGTACACGCCGAACTACGCCGCCTACACGAACGCGTTCGCGTTCAACGAGTACGGCGTCGCGAGTGCGCAGGCGGTCATCATCGCGCTGGCAGCGTTCATCCTGTCGTTCGCGTTCCTCGCGTTGACGAACCGTCCGCCGAAGGACGAGCGGGATCGCCGCAAGCGGGCGAAGCGGGACGGCCAGGAGGCGCGGGTCGCGCTCCAGACGCGCGTCGCGTCGGCCGGGACGGTCACCACCCAGGCCGCACCGCACCTCCAGGGCCGCTCCGGTCCGGACCACGGCACCACCGTCACGAAGGGGGCGGACGCATGAGCAGCGAAGCCATCGAAGCGCCGGCCACCGCGAAGACCGCGGTCCCGGTGGACACCACGTCGATCTCGGCGCACCAGCGCCGCAAGCTCGACCGCTCCGGCAAGTCGCAGATCGTCGTGACGGGCATCCTCGTCATCGTCGCGATCTACTTCCTCGTCCCGCTGTACTGGGTGATCATCGCCGCGACGAAGACCACCGGCGCGCTGTTCGCCACGAACGGGTTCTGGTTCGGCGGCGACTTCGCGCTGTTCAGCAACCTCCAGCAGGTGTTCACGTACGACGGCGGCATCTTCGTCCGCTGGATCGCGAACAGCATCCTGTACTCGGGCGTCGGCGCCGTCCTCGCGACGTACTTCGCCGCGGCGGGTGGCTACGCGCTCGCGAAGTACGAGTTCCGGGGTCGGCAGCTCGTGTTCGGCACGATCCTCGGCGGCGTGCTCGTGCCGGGGACGGCGACGGCCCTGCCGCTGTTCCTGCTGTTCTCGACGCTGGGCCTGACCGACACGTACTGGAGCGTGCTCATCCCGAGCCTCGTCTCTCCGTTCGGCCTGTTCCTCTGCCGGGTGTACGCCGCGGCGTCGGTGGACACGGCGCTCCTCGAGCAGGCACGCATCGACGGGGCCGGCGAGCTCCGGATCTTCCACACGATCGTGCTCCGGCAGATGACGCCGGCGCTCGTCACCGTGTTCCTGTTCCAGGTCGTCGGCATCTGGAACAACTTCTTCCTGCCGCTCATCATGCTGGCCGACCAGAAGCTGTACCCGATCACACTGGGACTCAACAACTGGCGCTCGCAGGTGGACCGGCTGCCGGAGTTCTACCAGCTCACCACCGGCGGGGTGCTCGTCTCGGTCATCCCGCTCGTCATCGCCATCATCGTCCTGCAGCGCTTCTGGCGCGGGGGCCTCACGGAAGGATCGGTCAAGGGTTGACCATCGCCGCACTCTCCTCCACCGCCCCCGGTTCGGACACCCGGCTGGCCCCACGGGCCTGGCTGCACACGGACGCTCCCGCCCTGTCGTTGGACGGGGAGTGGGACTTCCGGTGGTCGCCCGTCGCGGACGTCCCGGAACCGGGGCCGGAGGACGAGTGGGGCACGATCCCGGTGCCGGCGCACTGGGTGCTGCACGGGCACGGCGCGCCGAGCTACACGAACCTGCAGTACCCGTTCCCGATCGACCCGCCGCACCCGCCGGAGGAGAACCCGACCGGCGACTACCGCCGCACCTTCGACGTCCCGTCGTCCTTCGACGCCGCGGCCCGGGTGCTGCTCCGGTTCGACGGGGTGGAGTCGCACTTCCGGGTGTGGGTGAACGGCGTCGTCATCGGATGGTCGACCGGGTCGCGGCTCGCGACGGAGTTCGACGTCACGTCCGTGCTGCGACCGGGGTCGAACGAGGTCCGCGTCCGGGTGCACCAGTGGTCGGCGGCCTCGTACCTCGAGGACCAGGACCAGTGGTGGCTGCCCGGGATCTTCCGCGACGTCACGCTGCTGGCGCGGCCGACCGCCCCGATCGACGACGTGTTCGTCCGCGCCGGGTGGACCGCCGTGCTCGGGAGTGCGACGAGCGCCGGGACAGCGGCGTCCGGCCGACCGTCGACCGGCACCGGGACGATCTCGTTCCCGACCGTCGATGCGGCGTTCCCGGTGCGCTTCACGGTGCCCGCGCTCGGCGTCGACGTCTCGTGGGCGTCCGCCGACGAGGTCGGACCGATCACCGTCGAGGGTGTCGAGCCGTGGAGCGCCGAGCTCCCGACGCTGTACGACGCGACGCTGTCCACCGGGACCGCCGCCGGTGGGAGCGCCGGTGGTGAGACCGTGTCGCTGCGGCTCGGCTTCCGCACCGTGTCGATCGAGGGCGATCGGTTCCTGGTGAACGGCGAGCGCGTGGTGTTCCACGGCGTGAACCGGCACGAGACGCACCCCGTGCGCGGTCGGGTGTTCGACGAGGAGCACGCACGCGCCGACATGGCGCTCATGAAGCGGAACAACGTCAACGCCATCCGCACCTCGCACTACCCGCCGCACCCCCGCGTGCTCGACCTCGCCGACGAGCTGGGCTTCTGGGTGATCCTGGAGTGCGACCTCGAGACGCACGGGTTCATCTTCACCGGCTGGGTCGGCAACCCGTCGGACGACCCGGCCTGGCGCGAGGCGTACCTCGACCGCATCGCGCGGACCGTCGAGCGCGACAAGAACCACGCGTCGATCGTGATGTGGTCGCTCGGCAACGAGTCCGGGACCGGCCGCAACCTCGCCGCGATGTCGCAGTGGGTGCACGAGCGCGACGACGAACGTCCGGTCCACTACGAGGGCGACTACTCGGGTGCCTACACCGACGTGTACTCGCGCATGTACTCGTCGCTGCAGGAGACCGAGTCGATCGGCGGCGGTCCGGCAACGCCCCTGCTCGGCTGCGGCCCGGCCGAGGCGGCTCGCCAGCGGTCGAAGCCGTTCATCCACTGCGAGTACGTGCACGCGATGGGCAACGGACCCGGCCAGATCGCCGAGTACGAGGCCCTCGTGGACAAGTACCCGCGCCTGCACGGTGGGTTCGTGTGGGAGTGGCGGGACCACGGGCTGCTCGCGCACACCCCCGACGGACGGCCCTACCACGCGTACGGCGGCGACTTCCACGAGGTCGTCCACGACGGCAACTTCGTGATGGACGGCCTGGTGCTGCCCGACGACACCCCGACGCCGGGGCTGGCCGAGTTCGCGGCCGTCGTGGCGCCGATCCGGCTGTCCGCGTCGGACACCACCGTGCTCATCGAGAACCGGTACCACTCGGCCTCGACCGCGGGACTGCGGTTCCACTGGACGCTGTCCCGGAACGGTGTGGTGGAGCACGAGGGCCGGTTCACGCCCGGTGTCATCGCGGCGCAGTCCTCGGCCACGGTGCCGGTGCCGGACGAGGTGCTCGAAGCCGCGACCGCGGCGCTCGCACCCGGTGACGAGCTGTGGTTCGACGTCACGGCGGAACTGGCGGGGCCGACCGCGTGGGCGGACACCGGCCACGTCCTGGCACGCACCCAGACGCTCGTCGCATCGCGCGAGGCGGACGTGCCACGGGCCTCCGGTCAGGGGTGGGATGGTGACCGACTCGGCGACGGGACGTTCTCGGCCCGCGGTGACATGGTGTCCTGGAAGGGGCACGAGGTGGCCGGGCCGCGACTCGAGCTGTGGCGCGCACCGACCGACAACGACAGTCTGGCGTCGCAGGGCGGGTACGAGACGGCCGACCCGGTGCTGACGCACGGCGTGGGCGACCCGGACGCTCCCCCGTCGGCCACGCGCTGGCGCGAACGTGGTTTGGACCGGCTCACGCACCGGCTCGTGTCGGTGTCGCGGACGGACTCCGGGCTCGAGCAGCGGGTCCGCGTCGCGGCGGCGAACAGCGGGTGGGGCGTCGACGTCACGCACCGCTGGACCCTGACCGACGCCGGGCTGCTGCTGCAGACCGACGCGGTGCCGTTCGGCGCGTGGGACGTCACGTGGCCACGGATCGGGGTGCGGTTCGACCTGCCAGCGTCCCTGGCCGACTCGGACGCGTCGTGGTTCGGCACGGGGCCGCTCGAGTCGTACGCGGACTCGTCGCACGCCGCCCGCGTCGGACGCTTCTCGGCACCGGTGCGGTCGCTCGGCGTCGAGTACTCGATGCCGCAGGAGACCGGGCACCGGCCGTCGCTGCGCGAGCTGTCGGTCGGGCCGTTCACCGTGTCGACCGTCGGCTCGCACCGTGCGGGGTTCACCCTGTCGCCGTGGACCGC
The DNA here is from genome assembly GCF_001865105.1 of Curtobacterium sp. MCBA15_016. NCBI lineage: Bacteria > Bacillati > Actinomycetota > Actinomycetes > Micrococcales > Microbacteriaceae > Curtobacterium > Curtobacterium sp. MCBA15_016. Next base: position 51,867 of record NZ_MJGR01000002.1, on the reverse strand, counting down.
GCAGCAGATCGGTCGCGCGATGCACCCGTACGAGCTGCCGGTGTCGGAGCACCTGTACCTGTACCTCGACGCCGCGCAGCACGGCCTGGGGTCGCGTGCGTGCGGCCTCGACGTGCTGCCGGAGCACCAGCTCTGGCCGCAGGCGTTCTCGTGGAGCGTCGTGCTCGGCTGAGCGCAGCCCGGAAGTCGTATATCTGATACATATTCCTTGCGCCTGTGTCGGGCGTCCGGAAGGGTCTTCTCCACCAGCAGAGAGGACCCCATGCACAGCACTCCCAGGCGCGCCGTCGCGAGCGCCGCCCTGACCGCCCTCGTGGTGGTCGGCGGCGGCCTCGCGACCGCGATCGCCACGACGTCCCCCGCGCACGCGGTCGCGCCGTTCCCGGTCACCGACCCCTTCGTCGGACTGCCGGTCGGCACGACGATGCCCGCCGGCTGGACCCGGATCGCGACGGACGACGGACAGGCAGCGATCGTCGACCACGGTGCCGCCGGACGGTGGCTACGGCTGACCGACGACACGAAGCGGGTGAGTTCCGCCGTGTACAACGAGTCGCCCTACGACTCGAGCCACGGCCTCACGGTCGAGTTCGACCAGCGGATGTGGAGCACGACGGACACCGGGTACGCCGACGGGATCGGGTTCTTCCTGCAGGACGCCGCCGTCCCGCTCGACGCGATCGGTCCGGTCGGCGCCGGCCTCGGCTACCACGACGGCACCCGCCCCTGCGAGGAAGGCCTCGACGGCGGGGTCGTCGGGATCGGGTTCGACCGCTTCGGTAACTTCGCGCGTCCCGACGTCGTCCCGAACGCGATCACCGTCCGGGGTCCGGAGCGCGAGTGCTACCCGGTCCTCGCGACCACCGGGGACCTCGGCGACGGGTTCCTCGAAGACCGCGAGACCACGGCCGAGGCGGCCACGCACCGCCACGTGCAGATCGATCTCCTGCCGACCGACGCCGGCGGGATCCGGGTGCTCGTCGCCATGTCCGAGCCGACCGACCCCGGCGCCGACGCGGGCGAGATGCGCGAGGTCGTCAGCGCCGACCTCCCCGCCACGGCACTGCCGGAGCAGGTGCGGTTCGGCTTCAGCGCATCGACCGGGGGCCGGACGCAGTTCCACGAGATCCGGAACCTGCGGGCGACGCAGCCGACCGACGTCGTCACGACCGCCCACACGCTGACGAACGCACCGGTCACCCCCGGCGAGGACGTCACGTTCGAGCTGCGGTCGGTGAACGACGGGCCGGCGACGATCGGCGGAGCGGTCGACGCCGTCGCGCGCACGGTGGCGGTGACCGAGGGACTGCCGCTGACTGACGTCCGGTGGACGTGCCGTGCGGAGGCCGGGGCGACGTGCGGCGCCGCGGCGGGACAGGGTGCGGTCGCCGCCGACTGGTCGGGCCCGCCCGGTGGTGCGGTCACGATCGCGGTGCGGGGGACGGTGCCGGTGACGACCCGCTCCGGCCTCCACACAATGCCCGTCGAGAGCGTCACGGACTTCACGACCGACCGCCTCGACGCAGCCCGCCCCGCGATCGCGCTCGACGGTTCGGTGACCGACGTCGACCTGTCGAACAACGCCGACCGGACCGCGTTCGAGGTCGTCCTGCCCGAGGCCGTCGCGGTCGACGACGAGGGCACGACGAAGCAGGGCGAGCCGGTGACGATCGACGTCCTCGGGAACGACCCGCTCGACGGGAGCTCGGCGGACCCGGACTCCCTGCGCTTGAGCGGCGACGGGATCGAGGGGGCGGAGCTCTCGGCGGACGGCAAGCGGCTCAGGGTCCCCGGCGAGGGCGTGTGGACGGTCGAGGGTGTGCAGGTGACGTTCACCCCGGAGTCGTCGTTCTCCGGACCGGCGACGGCAGTGCGGTACCAGGTGACGACGCACGCGGGGCAGACCGTGGTGGCGGTCGTCCGGGTCGTCGTCGAGCCGGTCGAGTCGGTGGTCGTACCGCCGACGCCGGGCCCGGGCGCGGGCTCGGGCTCGGGCTCGGGCGGCGGCGCGGGACCGGGTGCCGGCTCGGGCGCGGGGCCGGGCGCTGCCTCAGGTGCGGGTGACCGCGGGGCGTCCGACGCCATGGCGGAGCGGGCGAGCGCGCAGGGAGTGCTGGCGTACACGGGCGTGTCCGGGCCGGCCGTCCTCGTCACCGGGGCCGTGGCGGCGCTGCTGCTCGCCGCGGGTGCGTGGGTGCTGCTCGCGCGGCGGCGCGCCGTGGTCACGCGCTAGCCGCCGGCGGCTCGCCGCGGCTCGCACAACGGAAGTCATCTCGAACCAGGCGGAAGCGTGGTTCGAGGTGACTTCCGTCGTGCGCCGGCCGGGCGCGAGCCAGCCCACTGCGCAGGCAGAGGGAGGTTCCGCGGGGTTCGTGACCGTTCTGGTTCGCGATTCCCGGGTTTCACGAACCAGAACGGTCAGCGAGCCCGAAAGATGCGCGCGCACCAGCGGAGACGAGCGACGAACCGCCCGCGCCTGCGCCCGCGCGCTACGCGCTCAGCGCCGGGATCGCCGCCGGGTCGGACGCATCGAGGAACTCCGTCAGCCGCTCGGGCTCGCCCGGCTCCTCGATCGCCGAAGCCGCCCGCCGCAACGCGAACAGCGCCCGCAGCACGCCCCGGTTCGGCTCGTGCGACCACGGCACCGGCCCGGCACCGCGCCACCCCGCCTTCCGCAGCGCATCGAGCCCACGGTGGTACCCCACCCGCGCGTAGGCGTACGACTCGAGGGTCGCCCCACGCTCCCACGCCTCGTCGGCGAGCAGTGCCCACGCCAGGCTCGACGCCGGGTGCGACACCACGACGCTCGCGACGGGAGCATCGGCAGCGAGGGCGGCGGTCACCTCCGGCTCGGCGGGCAGGAGCGTCTCGGGGTTCGCGGTCGGGTTCGGCAGCAGGTTCTCCGGCATGCCCCCAAGCCTGTCACGGCTCAGGGGCCTTGCGCGGCGCGAGACTCCCGGCGTACCGTGGGCGGGTCCTCGTCGTCATCGCGAGGCCACCGGTGCGGGACGACCGACCGGCGGTGCGGGTGGCGGTCACGCAGGGCTCCCCGACGGAAGTGGACGAATTGCTGTCGATCACCGGATCTGCTCAGCCCTCGCGCTGACACCGTGATCGTCGCGCCCCGTCGGGCGCTCCGCCCTCCCGTGGCGGGTCCGGTGTCGTGCGCCCAGCATCGACCACCGGGGAGGCACCCGTATGCCCATCAGTCCGTCCGTCGTCCTGAACGACCTCAGTTTCGCCTGGCCCGACGGCACCGTCGCGCTCAGCCACCTCACCACCGCCTTCGGCCGTGGCCGGACCGGCCTGGTCGGGAGGAACGGTGCCGGCAAGTCGAGCCTCGTCCGGCTGGTCACGGGTCGGCTCCACCCCACGTCCGGCACCATCACGACGTCCGGCCCCGTCGACCACCTGCCGCAACGCCTGCAACCGCAGAACGACGACGCGGTCGCCGACCTCCTGCGCATCCGTCCGACCCTGACGGCCCTCCGCGCGATCCTCGGCGGTGACGCCGCTCCGGAGCACTTCGACGCCGTGGGCGACGACTGGGACCTCGAGGAACGTGCGGCCGCGGCGCTCGACGGCATCGGCCTCGGCATCGGCGCCGACCTCGAGCGTCCGGTGAGCACCCTGTCCGGAGGCCAGGCCGTCCTCGTGGCGGTCGCCGGCATCCGGCTGCGGGGGCTCCCGATCGCGTTCCTCGACGAGCCGACGAACAACCTCGACCGTCGTGCCCGGAGCATGTTGCTCGACATGGTCGACGACTGGCCGGGCACCCTCGTCGTCGTCAGCCACGATCGCGAGCTCCTGGAGCACGTCGACGAGGTCGCCGAGCTCCGCGCGGGCGGCATGACCGTGTTCGGCGGGACCTTCAGCGCGTTCGAGGAGCACCTCGCGGTGCAGCAGGCCGCCGTCGAACGCGAAGTCCGGGTCGCCGAGCAGCGGCACCGCACCGAGAAGCGGCAGCGCATCGAGGCCGAGACGAAGATCGCCCGTCGGGCCCGGTCCGGGGTGAAGGCCGCCGAGGGGATGCCGAAGATCTTCGCGAACGAGATGCGGAAGCGCGGCGAACAGACCGCCGGGCGGCTCCGCACCGGGTACGCCGAGGACGAGGCCGCCGCACTCGCCACCAAGCGCGAGGCAGAGGGACGGCTGCGCGCGGACGAGTCCATCCACGTGACGCTCCCCGACCCGGACGTGCCGGCGTCGCGGCAGATCGCGACGATCACGCTGCGCGGGCGGGCGACGATCGTGCAGGGCCCGGAACGCATCGCCGTCGCCGGGGACAACGGCGTCGGCAAGACGACGCTGCTCGAGCAGCTCGTCGGGGTCCCCGGCGCGCGGGCGCATCCGTTGCCCGACACGGCTGCGGTCCCGCACGTCGACCGCATCGGCTACCTGCCGCAGCGGAAGGACTCACTCGACGACGCGCTGTCGGTGCTGGAGAACGTCCGGCGGGATGCCCCGCACGTCCCGCCGGCGGAGGTGCGGAACCGGCTGGCGAAGTTCCTGGTCCGTGGGGACACCGTCGATCGCCCGGCTGGCGCGCTCTCGGGCGGGGAGCGGTTCCGGGTGGCGCTGGCGAGCCTCGTGCTCGCGGATCCCCCGCCGCAGCTGCTGGTGCTCGACGAGCCGACGAACGATCTCGACCTGACGAGTGTCGACCAGCTCGTGGACGCGCTCCGGGCGTACCGGGGAGCCCTCGTCGTGGTCAGTCACGACGAGACGTTCCTCGACCGCCTCGACCTCACCACCCGCATCGAGCTCAGGTGACCCGCCCCTGGGCGCAGCGGGTCAGCGCCGCCGCGTCGGTCGGATCGCCAGCGACTCGATCGTGCCCCGCTCCGGCAGGTCGACGACGGTCCGGACGGCGTCGGCCACGTCCGAGGGCGCGAGGTAGTAGTCGGTGTCGTAGTCCTCGCCGAGCTTCTCGGTCAGCGCCCGCTGCATGTCCGAGTCCGTCCGGCCCGGGTGCACGCTCGACACCCGGACGCCGTTCGCCCGTTCCTCTTCCCGCAGGGCGTCGGCGAACGCCCGGAGCGCGAACTTCGACGCCGCGTACACGCCTCCGCCGGGTCCGGAGTGGAACCCAGAGCCGCTGTTGATCGGCACGACGATGCCGTGCGCGGCGCGGAGGGCCGGGAGGGCGAGCCGCGTCAGCTCGGCGACCGCGAACACGTTCGTGGCGAAGACCTGCTCCCACACCTCGCGCGGGGTGTCCGCGACGGTCGTGCCCTGCTCGACCCCGGCGGAGTGCACGAGGACGTCGAGGCGCTCCGGCAGCGGCGGGAACTCGCCCGCGCCGAGGTCGCCCACGAACGGCGACGCGCTGGGCAGCTCGGCGACGAGGGCGTCCACGGCTGCGGCGGTCCGGCCGCCGACGAGCACGTGGTGCGTGCGTCCCAGGTCGAGCGCGATGGCCCGGCCGATCCCACGGGTCGCGCCCGTGACGAGTGCGGTCGGACGGACGGGAGGCGCGGTGTCGGTCATGCGCACCACCCTACGGAAGCCGCGGGGCGGCCCGGCGACGACGCCGAACCGTCCACACGGCGACCGCGGCGGCCGCCGCCAGCACGACGAGCACGACCACGCCCCACGGCGACCCCGCGAACGCCGCGAGCACCGCCCAGAACAGCGCGATCCCCACCGTCGCGTAGACGAACGCCCACGCCACGCACCCCGGGACCATCGCGATCGTGTACCGCCACCACGGCACCCGGGCGATGCCGGCAGCCGCGTTCATGATCGTCTGCAGCCCCACGGTGAGGAAGCTGACCGTGACGACGGGCAGCCCCCAGCGGTCGAGCAGCGCCGAACCCCGACGGACCGCCGCAGAGTCGAGCCAGCGACCCCAGCGGGACCGCGCCGCGCCGGTGACCGCGAGCCGTGCCAGCCAGTAGGTCGCCTGCGCGCGGCAGAGCACCACGACGAAGAGCGCGAGGACCAGCCACCAGAACGGGAGCCCCTCGAGGAAGGACGGCACGGGCGAACCGTAGCGACCCCGACCGGGAATGTCCCGTCAGCGGCGGTCGGCGTCCTCGCGGATCTTGATGCCGTCCAGGACGTCCTGCGCGCGCTTCTCGTCCTGCTTCTCGATCTGCCGGGTGTCGCGTTCGGGGAGCTGGATGTCCTCCTCCGCACGGATGCCGGCCTGCAGCTGCCGTCCACGCTCGAGCTCGGCGTCGAACTCCGCGCCGAAGAGCAGCGCGTTGTTCGTGATCCACACCCACAGCAGGAAGACGATCACGCCACCGAGGGATCCGTACGTGGCGTTGTAGTTCGAGAAGTTCCCGACGTAGAAGCCGAACCCGACGCTGGCGATGACGAGGATCAGGATGGCCACGATCGACCCGCCGCTGACCCACCGGAACTTCGGCTGCTTGACGTTCGGCGCCCAGTAGTAGAGCACCGCGACGACGATGATCGCGATGACGAGCAGGATCGGCCACTGCACGATGCTCAGGACGGTCGCGGCGGCGTCGCCGAGCCCGATCACGTCGCCGAAGCTGCGGGCGAGCGGGCCGGACACGAGCGCGAGCAGCCCGAGGACGAGCAGGACGACGGTGAAGAGCGTGACGCCGAGCATGGTCGGGCGGAGCTTCCAGATCGGACGCCCCTCGCGGACGTTGTAGATCCGGTTCATCGCGCGGCCGAACGCGCCGACGTAGCCGGAGGCCGACCAGAGCGCACCGACCACACCGACGATGAACGTGATCGGCGCCGCGGGCGAGCGCACGAGTCCCTCGATGGGGTCCCGGAGCAGGCTGACGACCTGCTCGCCACCGATGTTGTTGACGAGGTCGAGCAGCGTGTCGATCGTCTTCTTCGGGTCGGACACGAGCCCGAGGATCGACACCACGGCCAGCAGACCGGGGAAGAGCGCGAGCACGGTGTAGTAGGTCAGGCTCGCGGCGAGGTCGGTGCACTGGTCGCTGGAGAACTCGCGGAGCGTCTTCTTCAGCGTGTAGACCAGCGTGGGCTTGGTGAGGTCCGCCGGGCTGTCGGGCTTGCGGGGGTCGTCGGGTTCGGGTTTGTGCTGCTCGCGTGCCACGGGACTACCCCCTCGCCTTCAGTGCCTGCTTCGAACGCTTGGCGGCCTGCTTGCGGTTCTTCGTCGCGCGGCGCTGGACCGCGGCGATCCCGGCGCGCTGCTTGCCGCGTGCGCGGTGCTGCGGGTCGCGTTCGAGCGACTCCTCGGCGGCCTTCGCACGGGCCTTGCGCCCCTTGCGTCCGGGCTGGCTCTGCTCGGCGGCGCCCGGGCCGTCGCCACCACGGGCCCCGAACGGCAGCAGCGCGGTGAAGGCCGACGAGGCGGGCGGCTCGGCGAGGTGCCCGGCGGGGTTGTTCCGGATCGCGATGCCGACGACGATCGCCGCGACACCGGCTGCAGCGGTCACGCCCATCGCCACGAGCGGGGTGGGGTCGCGGTGCCAGCGCTGCTTGGTCTTCGCGATCGCCAGGCGGGCGCGCGCCGGGATGTCCGCACGCCGTCGGATCTCGGTCACGGTGTCCGTGATGCCCTCACGTGTGCGGACGTTCGCGAGTTCGAGCTCGGGGAGACTGTCCTTGGCCATTCCCCATTTCGTACACGCTCGGGCCGGGGTCGTGTCCAGCCCCGGGCGTGTCCCGCGCACGGCGGACGCGGCCGGCGGGCACCGCCGGTGCCGGTGCCGGTACCGGCGCCGGTGCCGGTGCCGGTGCCGGTGCCGCGAAAGCGACAGATCCGCGGGCCGGCCCGCCGTCCGTGTCGCGAAAGCGACAGGGTGCCGCGGGAACGCGGCGGCAGACTGTCGCTTTCGCGGGGCGGGAGCGTGACCAGACGGCGGCCTGGAGGCGCGGGTCGGGCCCGCACCGCGCCTCCAGTCCGTGCCGCCGGAGCGACAGATCCGTGGGCCGGCCCGTCGCCTGTGCCGCGGAAGCGACAGGGTGCCGCGGGACCGCGGCGGCAGACTGTCGCTTTCGCGAAGCCGGCCCGCCGGGCGTCAGGACGGGACGACGACGTCCTCGGGCAGGCCCGACGCCGCGGAGCGGCCCGCCGCCTCCATCAGCGCGAGGCTCCGCAGGTTGTCGCGACCGCTCGTCGCCGGTGCGGGGCCGCCGGCCACCGAGCGCGCGAACGCCTGCAGCCCGCCCTGTCGATCGGTGTGCGCCATCGTCGGCAGCTCGACCGCCTCGGCCTCGTCGTCCTGCGTCCGGCGGACCGTCACGCGGTCCCCGGCCACCGCGTTCGGCTCCCCCGAGCGGCTCGTGAACCACAGTTCGCCGTCCTCGCCCTGGATGCTCCACTCGCCCGCCCAGGCCGTCCGGGGGCCGCGCGAGAGCCAGCTGCCGCGGTAGCTGACCACGAGGCCGTCGTCGAGCTCGATGATCATCGAGGCGACGGCTTCGTCCTGGTACTTGCTGTACGACGGGTACGACGACTTCGCGAACACGCGGACGGCCTCGCGACCGGTGATCATCCGGAGGAGGTCGAAGTGGTGGATCGCCATGTCGTTGATCATCGCGTGCGGGAACCGGTAGTGCGGGTGCTCCTCGAACGCGAGGTCGTTGTCCCACTGCCGGAAGTCGACGTTGATCGCCGAGAGTTCGCCGACGGTGCTCGCGGCGAGCAGGTCCTGCACGACCCGGGGTGCGGGGTACCAGCGGTAGTTCTGGCTGACCTGGAGCACGAGCCCGAGCTCCTCGGCGCGACGGACCGCGGTGACGGCCTCGTCCGTGGTGTTGGCGAAGGGCTTCTCGACGAGGACGTGCTTGCCGGCCTCGAGCGCCTCGAGGGCGAGCGGCACGTGCGTCACGGCGGGGGCGGTGATCACGACGGCATCGGCTTCGACCCCGGCGAGCGCCTCGGTGAGGGACGCGAACGCCGCCGACTCGGGCAGGCCGAGGTCCGACCGCACGGCGTCCAGTGTCGCCGGGACCGGGTCGACGATCCCGACCACCTCCACTTCGGTGACCTCCGGGATGGCCGTGCGGGCCCAGTTGCCACCCCACCCTCCGAGACCGACGTGGATGATCCGGACCGTCATGCGTGCACTCCTTCGTGGCTGGCGCCCCACGACTCCCGCGGCGCGTGCGTCCAGTCTGTCAGGGCACGGGTCAGTGCGTGAACGCGTACGCGATGAGTGCCATCGTCACGATGAACCCGGCGAGGTAGTTGATCCAGAGGAACCGCTTCCACCCGGCGTTCGCGGACTCGGCGCCCGCGTCGGTGACGTTCCACCACGGCAGCACGTTGAGGGCGTACGGCACCACGACGATCGCGGCGATCGGACCAGGGAACGCCGAGAACAGCAGCGCGACACCGGCCACGAGGTACGCCACGAACGCCAGGCGCACGGTGGCGCGGGCACCGATGACGGTCGCCACGGAGCCGATCCCGCCGGCCCGGTCGGCGAGGACGTCCTGCACGGCACCGAACGCGTGCGACGCCACGCCCCACAGGAAGAACGCCACGCACACGGCGACGAGCTGGCCGGTCCAGTGCGGGCCGGCGAGCGCCAGGCCGTAGATCGCCGGCGACACGAAGTGGGTGCTCGACGTGAGCGAGTCGAGGAACGGCTTCTCCTTGAAGCGCAGCCCCGGTGCCGAGTAGGCGATGACGGCGAACACGCTGATCGCGAGGACGAGCCACGACCACGGCCCGTTGCCGGACACCGCGCCGAGCACGACGAGCGCGACCAGGAACGGCACGTTCGTGACGACGACGGCCCACAGCGTGGTGCGGTGCACGCTCTTGTCGAGCAGGGCACCCTCGACCCCGCCCTTGCGCGGGTTCCGCAGGTCGGACTCGTAGTCGAAGACGTCGTTGATGCCGTACATCGCCAGGTTGTAGGGCACGAGGAAGTACACGACGCCGACGAGGAACGCGACGAGCGAGAACCCGCCCCCGCCCTCGACGCCGACCCCGCTGCCGAGCAGGTACGCGGCGCCGAACGGGTACGCGGTGTTCACCCAGCTGATCGGCCGGGACGACACGAACAGGGCGCGCAGGGTCGACGGCCTGGAGGCGGTGCTCGCGTTCATCGGGTCGGTTCCTCTTCGTGGGATGGCCGGGTGGGTCGGTCGAACAGGACCCACAGGCTGGGGAGCAGCACGATCGCGGCGATCGAGTACGCGAGGTCCTCGACCGGGATCGCCCCGATCTTCGCACCACTGATGAGCGCCGGGTCGTACGCCACGATCCGCAGCGTCACGATGACGTTGTCGAACACGATCGTCATGACGAGCAGGGCGATGCCGGCGACGAGCCCGGTCACGAGGGCGATCCGCCGGCCGGTCGGTGCACGGCGCCCCCGGGCACGTGCACGTCGTGCGGCGACGACCCCGGCGGCGACGGCGACCACCGCGACCGCGGCGAAGAACGGCAGCGCGAGCAGGGCGTACGCGCCGGAGCCGGTCACGATCGGCTCCGCTCGGCCCGCCGCAGGCCCCGCGCGACGAGGGGCTGCACGAAGCCGACCAGGTTCATGGTCGTGTAGCAGAGCAGCAGGAGGAAGAAGAGCTCCTCGAGCGGGACGTCCGGCGCGAGGAGGACCCCGGTCAGCAGGTTCTGCGGCCCGATGAAGAAGATGCCGAGCGCGACCCCGAGCACGTCCCACAGCATGAAGAACGCGACGCCGACGACCATCACGGCCGCCGCCCGCCACGGCGCCCGCCAGAAGAACAGGTGGAGCCGGGCATCGAGGACGGTCATGCCGACGAGCGACACCAGCAGCCCGGCGAGGTAGAGCCCGGGCATCAGTCAGTGGCGCCGGGCCGCCGGAGCGGTGCCGGGAGCGGTTCGGTGCTGGTGTCCCCGTGGATGCGCTTGAGGAGCACCTCGGCGCTGATCAGGCACATCGGCAGCCCGATGCCCGGGATCGTCGAGGCACCGGCGTAGTAGAGCCCGTCGACCTTCGCCGAGGCGTTCTTCTCGCGGAAGAACGCGCTCTGCTTCAGGGTGTGCGCCGGCCCGAGCATCGAGCCGCTCCAGGCGTTGTAGTCGTCGGCGAAGTCCCGGGGACCGATCGTCCGGCGGACCCGGATCCGGTCGCGGAGGTCCGGCACGCCGGCACGCTCGGCGACGACGTCGATGGCGCGGTCGGCGATCCGCTCGACCTCGTAGTCGCCGGCACCGTCGATGCCGCCCTTGCCGATCGACAGGTCGGCGGGCAGCGGCACGAGGATGAACAGGTTGCTCGATCCCCGCGGGGCGACCGAGGCGTCGGTCTCCGACGGAGCGCAGACGTAGATCGACGCCGGGTCGGGGACGTGCCGGTCGGCGCCGAAGATCGCGCCGAAGTTCGCCTTCCAGTCCTCGGTGAACACCAGCGTGTGGTGCAGCAGCCCCGGCACGGGCCCGTCGACGCCGAGGTAGACGAGCACGGCGCTCGGCCCCGGGTCGCGCTTCGCCCAGTGTGCGGCGGGGTACGTGCGGTGCTCCGCGTCGAGCAGCTGCAGCTCCGTGTGCCGGAGGTCGGCGGCGCTCACCACGAGGTCGGCGGGCGCCGTGTGCTGCGCTCCCGCGCGGTCGCGGTGGACGACACCGGTGACGTGGCCGTCCTCGACGACGATCCGCTCGACCTTGGCGCCGGCGATGATCTTCGCGCCCTCACGGCGGGCGACGCGTTCGACGGCGGAGATGACCTCGGTGATGCCGCCCTTCGGGTAGAGCACCCCGTCGGCGAGGTCGAGGTGGCTCATGAGGTGGTACATGCTCGGCGCCGCGTACGGGCTCGTACCGAGGAACACCGCCGGGTAGCCGAGGACCTGCCACAGGCGGCGGTCCTTGACCGCGGACTCGGCGAAGGTGGAGAGCGGCTCGATGAGGAGGCGCGCGAGCTTCGGGAGCCGTCGGAGGACGTCGGGGGCCGCGAGCTTCGTGAGGTCCTGGAAGGTCGTGTAGAGGAACCGGCGGATCGCCATCGCGTAGGTGTCCTCGGACGAGGCCAGGTACTTCCGCATCCGCCTGCCGGCGCCCGGCTCGACGGACTCGAACAGGGCGATGTTCGCCTCCCTGTCGGCACGGAGGTCGATCGGGTCGTCGTAGCCCTCGCTGTACACGCGGTACCCGGGGTCGAGCTTCTCGAGGTCGAGCTCGGCGTCGGCCGAGGTGCCGAGCAGCTGGAAGAAGTGGTCGAACACCTCGGGCATGAGGTACCAGGACGGGCCCGTGTCGAACCGGAAGCCGTCCTGCTCCCACGACCCGGCGCGGCCGCCGAGCTGCCCGCGCTGCTCGAGCACGGTCACCGAGAAGCCGTCCCGCGCGAGCAGGGCGGCGGACGCGAGTCCGCTGATGCCGCCGCCGATGACGACGGCACGTCGGGCGGGCACCTTGCGCTTGGTCGTGGTGCCGGCGTCCTTCGGACTGGAGGCGCGGGGCGGGGTCACGCCGTGCCTCCCGTCCGGTGGTGGGTCGCGCGCGACCGCAGCGGCGCACGTCCGGCGAGCACCTGCGCGGCCAGGCGGGCCTTCACCGGGTTCGGGACGCGCACCCGGGTGGTGACCAGGCGGTCGGCGGGCGTGGCGGCGATGCGGTCGTTGAGCTCCTGGAAGAGCGCGTGCGCGAGGCCGACGGCGTTCCGCGCGTCGGCCGGCAGCAGCCGGACGGTGCGGGCGGCCCGGTCGAGGTCGGACTGGACGTCGGCGACCAGTCGGTCCTTCGTCGCCTCGTCGAAGCTGCGGATGTCGACCCCCGGGAAGTAGGAGCGACCGAGCACCTCGAAGTCGGCGTGCAGGTCGCGCAGGAAGTTCACCTTCTGGAACGCGGCACCGAGCGCTCGGGCGCCGTCGACGAGCACGGTGCCGTCGAACGTCGGCCGGCCGGCGCGGTGGACGAACGCGCGCAGGCACATCAGGCCCACCACCTCGGCCGAGCCGTACACGTAGCGGTCGAAGGACTCCTGGTCGTGCTCGGTCCGCTCGAGGTCCATCCGCATCGAGGCGAAGAACGGCCGCGTGAGCTCCGGGCCGAACCCGGTGACCCGAGCGGTGCGGGCGAAGGCGTGCACCACCGGGTTGACGGAGAAGCCGAGCGCGATCGCCCGCTCGGTGTCGGCCTCGAGCTCGTCGAGGACCGTCCGGGCGAGGTCGTGGTCGAGTCCGGCCTCGGTCGCGGGCCCGTCGACGACCTCGTCGGCGACCCGGACGAGGGCGTACACGTTGCGGATGTGCTCGCGCGTGTCCTTCGTGAGCAGCCGACTGGCGAGCCCGAAGGACGTCGAGTACCGGTCGATGACGACGCCCGACGCGGCCTCGGCCGTGGCGTCGTAGAGCGGGAGCCGGGTCGTGGGACGCGGCTCCGTTCGGCTGTGGCTCACCGGGCGCGCTCCACGAGTTCGGTCACGAGGGCCTCCAGGCGGTCGGCGAGGTCGTACGGCAGTCCGGCGAGCTCGGCACGGGCGAGTGCGGTGTGCTCGGCGATCCGCGATTCGGCGGCGGCCCGGGCGCCGCAGGTGACAAGGGTCGCACGGAGTTCGGCCGCGCGCTCCTCGCTGAGGTCCGGGTCGCCGAGGTACGGCGCGATGTCCGGCCAGCACTCGGTCGTCGCGGCGTGGGCGATCAGCATGGTGCGCTTGCCCTCGCGCAGGTCGCCGAGGACGGTCTTGCCGGTCGTGCCCTCGTCGCCGAAGACCCCCAGCAGGTCGTCCACGATCTGGTAGGCGATCCCGATCTCGCGGCCGAAGGCACCGAGCGCCTCGACGATCGGTTCGGCGGCGCCGGCCAGCACCGCACCGGACTGCAGTGGCGCCTCGAACGAGTACACGCTCGTCTTCGCACGCTCCATCTGCAGGACCTCGTCCACCGTCGGCATCATCCCGAGGGCGAGGTCGACGTCGGTCATCTCGCCCGCGGCGCTGGCGAACACGGCCTCGTCGAGGAGCTCGAGCAGCCGGGCACGGCGGTCACCCGTGACGCCGGCCGACTCGATGAACCGGGGTGCGCCCGCGAGCGCCAGGTCGCCGGCGATGACCGCGGCGCTCATGCCGCGGTGCTCGGCGGTGGGCAGCGGCAGGCCGCCCGTCGTGCCGGTGTCGCGGAAGGACCCGGCGACGTTCGGCTGGCCGCGGCGCGACCAGTCACGGTCGATGACGTCGTCGTGCACGACGAGCGCGGTGTGCAGCAGCTCGTACGCGGCACCGACGTGCGCGGCGGCGTGCAGGTCGTCGCCGCCGAGGCCGGTGTAGGCGGTGAGGACCATGCGCGGGCGGAAGCGCTTGCCGCCCATGCTCGCCTTGCGGAGCACCCGCCAGAGTTCCCCGGACGGTCGTCCGTACCGCTCGGCGCGCGCCGACGACACGGCGAAGAAGCGCTCGAGGCAGTCGTCGACGAGCGCGAGGTCGATGTGCGCCACGGTGGCCGCTTCCTCGCTCATTGGCCTAACCTATCGATGCAGATGACGACTTTCCCTGAATCCGTGGTGCTCCTGGCCGATGACCGTACCCCGATCGGTACGGCGGACAAGTTCACGGTGCACACCGACCACACGCCCCTCCACCTGGCCTTCTCGTGCCACGTGCGGAACACCGACGGCGACGTCCTGGTGACCCGTCGTGCGCTGTCCAAGAAGACGTGGCCCGGGGTGTGGACGAACACGTTCTGCGGCCACCCCGGTCCCGACGAGTCGTTCGAGGACGCGATCGCCCGGCGGGCCTCGCGTGAACTCGGCATCACCGTCCGCGACGTCGAGCTCGTGCTGCCGCACTTCCGGTACCGCGCCGTCGACGCCTCCGGGATCGTCGAGAACGAGGTCTGCCCGGTCTTCCGCGCGGTCACCGACGACGTCCCGGCTCCGGCCGACGACGAGGTCGCCGAGTACGCCTGGGTCTCCGAGGCCGCGCTGCGGGAGTCGGTCGCCGGTGCGCCGTTCGCGTGGAGCCCGTGGCTCGGGTGGCAGCTCACCGAGCTCGCGACGGCCGGTCTGCACATCACCCGCTGACCCGCGCGCGCCCGCCCGCGATTGTCAGGGCGCGTCATCGACAATGGTCGGTATGACCACGACGGAACGCGATGTCGCACCGCGGGCCGGAGCCGACGCCGTGCTCGACGCACTCCGCGACGACCCGGTGATCGCCAGCGTGAAGGACGCCTCCGCGCTCGACGAGGTGCTGGCCTCCGACCGGGGCGTCGTCTTCGTGCTCTACGGCAGCGTCCTCGACGTCGCGGACATCGTCGCCCGGGCGAAGGACGCCGGCAAGACCGTGCTCGTGGACGTCGACCTGCTCGACGGCTTCGCTGCCCGGGACGTCGTCGTGACGTGGATCGCCGAGCACACCCGCGCGGACGGCGTGCTCTCCACCAAGTCGAACCTCGTCCGGGCCGCCAAGCGCGCCGGGCTCGTGGCCGTGCAGCGCTTCTTCCTCGTCGACTCGTTCTCGTACCACCAGCTCCCCCGCGTGGTCGAGCAGGCCGGACCCGACGCGATCGAGATCCTGCCCGGGTGCATGCCGCGCGTGATCACCTGGCTCCGGGACGACACCGCCGTGCCGGTCATCGCCGGCGGCCTGGTGTGCGACAAGGCCGACGTGATGGCCGCCCTCGGTGCCGGAGCGGTCGCGGTCGCGTCGTCGAACCGCGACGTCTGGGGCATGTGAGCGTTCGTTCACTTGGCTCCGCCGACTCGACGGAGTAGGGTCGGCCGTCGGTCACGGGTGTGGCCACGAGGCTGCGCACCGCGGCCGACGGACCAGCAGAAGGGCAGGTGAGGCGCGATGTCGGGTGACCATCCTCGATCGGGCCGGCCGCCCCTGACGGTCGTCGCCGTGCCCGTTCGCTGAGCAACCCCTCCCCCGGACCACTCCGGGGTCACTTCGCGCCTGCCTGCTCCCGAGAGGAGCACGCACATGGCACTCATCGACAACGCGATCTACGTCGAGGGACGTCGCGTCGGGTCACCGTCGACCCTGTCGCTCGCCACCGGGGGCGACCTCGCCTGGATCGGGCTCTTCCGCCCGGACGACACCGAGCTCGAGGCCGTCGCGACCGAGTTCGACCTGCACGAGAACGCGGTGGAGGACGCCCGCAAGGGACACCAGCGCGCGAAGCTCGAGCGGTACGGCGACACGCTGTTCCTGGTGCTCCGGCCCGCGTGGTTCGACACCACTGCCGAGACCGTCGAGTTCGGTGAGGTGCACCTGTTCGTCGGCGACCGGTTCGTGGTGAGCGTCCGGCACGCCGAGCGTCCCGACCTGGCGGCGCTCCGTGCCCGGGTCGAGGCCGACCCGGAGTTCCTCGCCCGGGGCTCCGAGGCCGTCACCGCCGCCGTGCTCGACGAGGTCGTCGACGGCTACGCCCCCGTGGTCGAGATCCTGCAGGACCACGTCGACGCCATCGAGGACCAGCTGTTCGCCGGGCAGGTCGACCCCGGCGTCTCGAAGCGGATCTACCAGCTCCTCAGCGAGGTCCTGGCCTTCCAGCGCGCCACGAAGCCGGTTCCCGCGATGGTGAAGGGGCTGCTCCGCGGCGCGGACAAGTACGGCGTCGACGACGAGGTCCAGCACCGTCTGCGGAACGTGCTCGACCACGCACTGCGGGTCACCGAGCGGGTGGACTCGTTCCGGGCCCTGCTCGAGAACGCCCTGACGCTGCACGCGACCCTGGTGTCGCAGGAGCAGAACGAGGCGATGCGCCGCATGACGAGCGCCAGCCTCGCGCAGGGCGAGGAGAGCCGGCAGCTCGCACGCGCCGCGCACCGGCAGGGCGAGGAGGTCAAGAAGATCTCCTCGTGGGCGGCGATCCTCTTCGCCCCGGGACTCATCGCGGGGGTCTACGGGATGAACTTCGACCACATGCCCGAGCTCCACTGGCGCTACGGCTACCCGGTCGCGATCCTCGGGATGCTCGCCCTGATGGGCGTGCTCTGGGCGATCTTCCGCAAGCGCAACTGGCTCTAGACGGTCGCAGCGACGGACGGGAGGCGCGGTGCCAGCTGGCACCG
>NZ_MJGR01000002.1:33434-34326 GCF_001865105.1 Curtobacterium sp. MCBA15_016 | reverse complement strand
GCACCGCGCCTCCCGTCCTCCGAGCGGTCGCGTCGCACCGGTCAGCCGACGATGGCCGCCGTCCGCCGGTAGACCTCGTCGGTGTGCGCCGTCACGTCCGCGTGCACGGCACGCAGCGCGTCGTAGACCGCCGCAGTCGACGGGTCCGGCGTGAAGCGGTCCCGCTCGACGACCATCGCCGCGGCGGCCGCCTCGAACGACGGGTGCACCCCGGTCGCGACCGCCGCGCAGATCGCCGCCCCGCGCCCCGCAGCGCTGTCGCCCACCACACGGATGGTCGGCGCCTGGAACACGTCCGACATGATCTGCATCATCAGGTCGGACGACGAACCACCGCCGGAGACGACCACCCGGCGGTACGCCGTCCCGAGCTCGGCGGCCATGGCATCCCCGCGGTCGCGCATCGTCATCGCGATGCCCTCGAGGATCGATCGGTACACGTGCGCCCGGCCCTGCCGTCCGTCGAACCCGAGGATCGAGCCCTTCCGGAACGTCGCGTCGGCCGGCGCGAGCCAGTCGAGGACGGTCAGCAGCCCGTCCGATCCCGCGGGGACGTCGGCGGCCTCGCGGCCCAGTCGGTCCTCGGCGCGCTCGCCCGCCGCGTCGGCCGCTGCCGCGAAGTCCGGCCCGAGCAGGTCGCGGAACCAGCTCACGGTCCACATGCCGCGACGGATGCCGCCGGACTCGTAGAGGTAGCGGCCCGGTTCCGAGCCGAAGTTCGTCCAGAAGTCGGACGCCCCGTCGATGTTCCGCTCGCCGACCGACATGCCCGCGATGTACGTGCCGAGCGACACGAGGAGCGTCGTCGGGTCGAGGAGTCCGCAGCCGAGGGCCTCGACGGCCTTGTCGTTGGCCGTCGCGACCACCGGCAGGCCGACCGGGAGGCCCGTGG